>NZ_JBEYUY010000026.1:0-166274 GCF_040643775.1 Streptomyces sp. NPDC047081
GGCGTAGACGGCCACGCTCGCGATGCCGGCGTCCCGACAGGCGCGGGCCACGCGGACAGCGATTTCGCCACGGTTGGCGATGAGCACCTTGCGCACGATTGAGGCTCCCTCCTTGAAACAAGCCGAGTTTAGGGACTGCCGACGAGGCACTTCGACCCATCCCCAATGGTGAGCTTGCCCACACGGAGCGTGATTCGAGGCTTGCTCGACCCGTGAAATCCCTTGTCGCACCTAGGTATGCAGGACTCCTTGCGGCAACCCTAGCCCTCTCATGTGGTCAAGGTCTCTGTGAGAGCGTGCTGCGGGCCACTCCGTTTCTTTGTGGAGTCCCTACGAATGGCCCAATGATTCTTTGCGGTCGGCACAACCCTTGTCCCGGGGTTTACCCGTTAGTAGCGTTCGCGAGGTACCGAAACGTACTTGAGGTAACAACAGCTCGGCTCGAGAGTGGGTGGGGACCGGTGATACGCAGGCCGGTGGCGTGGGTGGTGGCGGTCATCCTGTTCCTGGAGGCGTTCGGCGTCGCCGCGCTGAACTGGTTCCTCGGGATCGTGGTCGACCGTCAGGACATGTCCCTGGCCGGGCTCGACCCGGACATGATGTCGATGTCCTCGAAGATCGGCGGACTCCTCTTCGGCGCCTACTTCGCGCTGTGCGGCGTGGCCGCGCTCTTCGTGGCCCTGCGCAACCGGCCGCCGGCCGGCCTCGGCCGCATCCTGCTGATCAGCGCGGCCGTCGTGCACGGCCTCCTCGGCGCCTTCGCGTGGGGCCTGGTGGGCTGGTCCGCGTTCCTCTTCATGGTGATCGTGCTCGGGCTCATCGTGCTCCTGCTGATGACGTACGACCGCCCGCCGGCGCCGGCCGCGGAGGACCCCGAGGACACCAAGGGCGACGACGGCTCGCCGGTCAGCCCTCCGCCGGCGCCCACAACTCCGTGATGCCGACGCCCAGTCGGGCGAGCAGCTTGCGGACCAGGGGCAGGCTGATGCCGATCACATTGCCGTGGTCGCCGTCGATGCCCTCGATGAACGGCGCGCTGCGGCCGTCCAGCGTGAACGCGCCCGCCACGTAGAGGGGTTCGCCGGAGGCCACGTACGCGGCGATCTCCTCGTCGGTGGGCTCGCCGAAGCGGACGACCGTGGAGGCCGTGGCGGAGGTGTAGCGGCCCGTGCTGGTGTCGTACACGCAGTGGCCGGTCTGGAGCGTGCCCGCGCGGCCGCGCATCGCCTTCCAGCGCGCGGTGGCCTCCTCGGCGTCCGCGGGCTTGCCGAGGGGTTCGCCGTCGAGGTCGAGGACGGAGTCGCAGCCGATGACGATCGCTCCGCGGGCGTCCGGGCGTGCCGCGACGACGGAGGCCTTCGCCTCGGCCAGGGCGAGGGCCAGGTCGGCGGGGGTGGGGGCCGTCACGGCGTCCTCGTCGACGCCGCTGACGATGACCTCCGGTGTTAGACCGGCCTGGCGCAGCAGGTTCAGCCGGGCGGGGGACTGGGAGGCGAGGATGAGGCGGCGGCGGGGGTGGTCGGTCATGTGGTTCAGCGTAGTCCGATGACAATCATCGCCAGGACCATCGCCAGTGCCATGAGAATGCCGAGTCTGCGCAGCATGTCCTGCATGTTGCGGAGTTCCTCGGGGGGTTCGTTCTCAGGGTCTGACCACAGCATGGCACTAGCGTGCGGCTTGGCCGGCGAGGGCGCCTGAGTAGCCGTACTCAAATCGGCGCCCTCGGTTGTACTACTGTGCGCGGTTCCCCGCGCCCCTGTGATGCCTCAGCTGGGCCAGTAGGTGCGGGTCCATGACGTGGGCCCTGGCTGGGGGAGGCGGTGGGTTGCGATCCTTGCCGGGTCGGACCAGGCGTCCTTGGCTCGCGCGGCTTCCGGCGTTGTCGCTGTTGCCGCTGCCGCGCGGGCCCTGACCACCGCCAGGGCGGCGGCCAGCTCCTCCGGGGTGGGGTTGCCCCGTACGACCTTGATGTTCACCGCGGCTCCTTAGAGGGGGATGTTGCCGTGCTTCTTGGGCGGCAGGGACTCGCGCTTGGTGCGGAGCTGGCGCAGGCCTCGTACGACGTGGCGGCGGGTTTCGGACGGCATGATCACCGAGTCGACGTAGCCGCGCTCGGCCGCGATGTAGGGGTTGAGGAGGGTGTCCTCGTACTCCTGGATCAGGCGGGCGCGGACGACTTCGAGGTCCTCGCCGTTCGCCTCGGCCTCGGCGATGGTGCGGCGGTGCAGGATGTTGACCGCGCCCTGGGCGCCCATGACGGCGATCTGGGCGGTGGGCCAGGCCAGGTTGATGTCGGCGCCGAGGTGCTTGGAGCCCATGACGTCGTAGGCGCCGCCGAAGGCCTTGCGGGTGATGACGGTGATGAGGGGGACGGTGGCCTCGGCGTAGGCGTAGATCAGTTTGGCGCCGCGGCGGATGATGCCGTCGTGCTCCTGGTCGACGCCGGGCAGGAAGCCGGGGACGTCGACGAAGGTGAGCACCGGGATGTTGAAGGCGTCGCAGGTGCGCACGAAGCGGGCGGCCTTCTCGCTGGCCTTGATGTCGAGGCAACCGGCGTACTGCATGGGCTGGTTGGCGACGACGCCGACGGGGTGGCCCTCGACGCGGCCGTAGCCGGTGAGGATGTTCGGCGCGTACAGCGGCTGGGTCTCGAAGAACTCGGCGTCGTCCAGGATGTGCTCGATCACCGTGTGCATGTCGTACGGCTGGTTCGCGCTGTCCGGTACGAGGGTGTCCAGCTCCAGGTCCTCGCCGGTGACGGTGAGGTCCGCCTCCTCCGGGTAGACCGGGGCCTCGGAGAGGTTGTTGGAGGGCAGGTAGCTCAGCAGCTGCTTGATGTACTCGATCGCGTCCTTCTCGTCGCCGGCCATGTGGTGGGCGACGCCGGAGGTCGAGTTGTGGGTACGGGCACCGCCGAGCTCCTCGAAGCCGACGTCCTCGCCGGTGACGGTCTTGATGACGTCCGGGCCGGTGATGAACATGTGGGACGTCTGGTCGACCATGACGGTGAAGTCGGTGATGGCCGGGGAGTACACGGCGCCGCCGGCGCAGGGGCCGACGACCAGGCTGATCTGCGGGATGACGCCGGAGGCGTGGGTGTTGCGGCGGAAGATCTCGCCGTAGGCACCGAGGGAGGCGACACCCTCCTGGATCCGCGCGCCACCCGAATCATTGATGCCGATGACCGGACAGCCGGTCTTCAGCGCGAAGTCCATCACCTTGACGATCTTCTGGCCGTAGACCTCGCCGAGGGCGCCGCCGAAGACGGTGAAGTCCTGCGAGAAGACGGCGACGGGCCGCCCGTCGACCGTGCCGTACCCGGTGACGACGCCGTCGCCGTACGGCCGGTTCTTCTCCAGCCCGAAGTTGGTGGACCGGTGCCGGGCGAACTCGTCCAGCTCGACGAAGGAACCCTCGTCCAGGAGGAGCTCGATCCGCTCACGGGCCGTCAACTTGCCCTTGGCGTGCTGCTTTTCGACGGCGCGTGCCGAGCCGGCGTGCGTCGCCTCGTCGATGCGACGCTGGAGATCCGCGAGCTTGCCCGCGGTGGTGTGAATGTCGATCGCTTCCGGCTCGGACATCGGTCTCGCGGCTCCCTGCCTGCTCAAAAGGGGGGACGGTTACTCATCCGTAGAGTAGTGGGGCGCCCACGGATCAGCAGGGTTCTGAGACCAACGCCACCGGAGGTCTGAGAGGAAGACCACCCCTGACGTCGGGGTCCGCGCCGGTGTGCCACCTCGAAGGCTACGTGGGTGTCCGTCGGGACAGAAAGCGGGTGGCGATCTTTCGGAGGCGGGTGCGGTGGACGGACGGTTGTCGCGGAGCGGTCTGGTGGAGGCTCTCGCGGAGAACCTCGCGTCGTTGAGACCGGATCATGTGATCCGGATCGGGCTCGACGGCTTTCACCGGTGGTGACCGCCGGTATCGCACCGCCGTATTCGACTACCGGACCGATGCGGCCGTTCAGGAGCCGGCTCGGGTCGCGCCAGACGGAGCGGTGCTGCTGTTCGACGGGGTGTTCCTGCTCCGGCCGGAGCTACGGGCATGTTGGGACGTGAGTATCTTCGTCGACGTCGGCGAGGAGGAGACGCTGCGGCGGGCGCTGGTGCGTGACGTGGATGTGCTCGGTGGGGCCGACGTCGTCCGTGAACGCTATGAGCGGCGCTACCTGCCCGGGCAACGGCTCTATCGCACGACGGCCGAACCTGAAATGGCCGCCGACGTGGTGATCGACAACAACGACCCTGCCCGGCCTCGGGTAAGGAATTGGCTGCTCTGATCTGCGGCAGGGCCGGGGAATGCGAACAACCGTCCTGGTGATCGCCGGAATTGATGATCACGTGGGAAGTGTCGGTCGCGCGTACGGCTGTCGTACTACGGTCCGGCGGCATGAAGGTCGTGGTCCAGGTGAAGCTGCTGCCGACGCTTGAGCAGGCGTCGGCGCTGGAGGCGACGCTGCGTGTCTGCAACCGGGCCGCCGCCTATGCCTCGCAGGTGGCCTTCGACAAGGGGCTGAAGGATCGCAACGGTCTGCAGAAGGAGGTGTACGGGGACCTGAAGGCGACGTTCGGGCTGTCGGCGCAGCCAGCGGTGCGGGTGGTGAAGAAGGCCGTCGATGCCTACACGGCGCTGAAGGCCGGCCTGCGGGCCGGGAAGCTGGGTGTGCCGACGTCCAGGCGATATCGCAAGGCGGTCGGCTCGGCGATCGTGTTCAGGCCGGAGGCGGCGCAGCCGTTCGACGACCGCTGCCTGTCCTGGCAGTACGACGCGCGCACGGTGTCGATCTGGACAGTGGACGGGCGGATGAAGGGCGTCCGATTCGCCTGCTCGCCCGAGCAGTTCAAGACGCTGGTGGAGTGCCGCAAGGGCGAGAGCGACCTCGTCCGACGCGGTGGCAAGTGGTACCTCGTTGCCACCTGCGATGTCTCGGAGCCCGATGTGTACGAACCCGTCGACTGGATCGGGGTCGACCGCGGCATCGTCAACCTGGCCACGACCAGCGACGGCAGCAACTATCAGGGACGGCGCCTCGGGCGATACCGACGCTGGCAAGCCCGTAAGCGTGCCGAACTCCAGGCCAAGCAGACTCGATCGGCCACCCGCCGCCTGGCCCGTCGCGCGAAGAAGGAGAAGCGTCATGCCGCGCAGGTGAACCACAAGATCAGCAGAGAGATCGTGTCCGTTGCGCAACGCACCGGTCGGGGAATCGCTGTCGAGGATCTCGGTGGCATCCGCGAGCGGGTACGGCTTCGCCGCGACCAGCGGGGCACGTTCTCCTCCTGGCCCTTCCATCAACTGGGCGAGCACCTCGCCTACAAGGCCAAGCGCGCCGGGGTGCCGTTCTTGGAGGTGGACGCGCGCCATACCTCGCAGCGTTGTCCGCGCTGCGGGCACACCGAGCGGGCCAACCGGTCCGACCGGGACCATTTCCGTTGTCGTCGGTGTGGGCTCGCCGGCCCGGCTGACGTCGTCGCCGGGGTCAACGTGCGCGACCGTGCACGCTCGGCGTGGGCATTCGTCACCATGCCCGTCCCGCCACCCGTATAGCCGGGGCCGGGAGATGCGACCCGTGACCGTCCTGCCGTAGGGGACAGTCGGGAGCGCGACGAGGTGTGACCGGCCGAGTGCGGGAGCGCGGTCGGTCACGGCCGAGAAGGTGACACACCTAGGGTGGCTTGCATGACGTCGCGAGATGGTTCTGATGACAGCCGTTGGTCCGATCTGGACCGGCCTCCGCTCAATGTTGTCGCGCTGCGGCGTGGGCTGGTGCGGGAGGGTGGGTTGTGGCGGGACGTGGAGGTGGTGCAGAGCACCGGGTCCACGAACTCCGATCTGGTCGCGCTGGCCGGGGCCGGGAAGGCCCAGGAGGGGGCCGTCCTGGTCGCCGAGGAGCAGACGGCCGGGCGGGGGCGGCTGGATCGGCAGTGGACCGCGCCTGCTCGGTCGGGGCTTTTCTTTTCCGTGTTGCTGAAGCCTGTCGAGGTTCCCGTGGCTCGGTGGGGGTGGCTGCCGTTGCTCACGGGGGTGGCCGTGGCTACCGGGCTGTCGCGGGCCGCGGGTGTGGACACGGCACTCAAGTGGCCCAACGACGTGCTCGTCTCCATCGGTGGGGAAGAGCGCAAGGTCGGCGGGATTCTCGCCGAGCGGGCCGGGGACGACGGGGTGGTGATCGGCGCGGGGATCAACGTCACCCTCAGGGAGGACGAGCTGCCGGTGCCCACCGCGGGGTCGCTGGGGCTCGCGGGCGCGGTGAGCACGGACCGGGATCCGCTGCTGCGGGCCGTGCTGCGGTCGCTGGAGGAGTGGTACGGGCGGTGGCGGGAGGCCGGGGGGGATCCGGGCGTGAGCGGGCTGCAGGAGACGTATGCGGCGGGGTGCGCGACGTTGGGGAGGGAAGTGCGGGCCGAGTTGCCGGGGGATCGGGTGGTTGTGGGGGAGGCGGTCGCGGTTGATGGGGATGGGCGGCTTGTGATTGCTACGGGGGAAGGGGTGCAGGAGCCGGTGGGGGCGGGGGATGTCGTGCACTTGCGGCCGGCGTGAGTCGCGGGGGGACGGGAGGGGGGAGCGGGGAGGGAGGAGGAAGGACGGGGCTGGGGCGGCAGCCCCGGGGCCTCGGCGGCAGTATCCGGTGAGTTACCGTCGGCTCCACGGGAGTGAGCTAGCGCACACCTGCCGTAGAGTTAAGGCCGGTCGATACCTGACCGCGGCAGATCGGAAGGGCAGCAGGCGTGACCGTCGACGACACGGGCTCCGGCGCGGACGCGGACGGCGAGGACCCGCTCGCCCTGCGCCTGGAGCATCTGATCCTCGGCGCCGAGCGGCGCTACACGCCCTTTCAGGCGGCTCGTAGCGCTGGCGTGTCCGTGGAGCTGGCGACGCGTTTCTGGCGGGCGATGGGGTTCGCCGACATCGGGCAGGCCAAGGCGCTGACGGAGGCGGACGTGCTGGCCCTGCGGCGGCTGTCCGGTCTTGTCGAGGCGGGGCTGCTGAGTGAGGCCATGGCCGTGCAGGTCGCCCGGTCGACCGGGCAGACCACTGCGCGGCTTGCCGAGTGGCAGATCGACTCCTTTCTGGAGGGGCTGACCGAGCCGCCCGAGCCGGGCATGACGCGTACCGAGGTGACGTATCCGATCGTCGAGCTGCTCCTGCCCGAGCTGGAGGAGTTCCTTGTCTATGTCTGGCGGCGGCAGCTTGCGGCGTCCGCGGGGCGGGTTGTGCAGGCCGCCGACGACGAGGAGATGGTGGACCGGCGGCTTGCTGTCGGGTTCGCGGATCTTGTGGGGTTCACTCGGCTGACCCGGCGGATGGAGGAGGAGGAGCTCGGGGAGCTCGTCGAGGCCTTCGAGACGACGGCGGCGGATCTTGTGGCGGCGCATGGTGGGCGGCTGATCAAGACGCTCGGGGACGAGGTGTTGTACGCGGCGGATGACGCGGGGGTGGCTGCGGAGATCGCGTTGCGGCTCATCGAGACGATGGCGAATGACGAGACGATGCCGGAGCTGCGGGTGGGGATCGCGTTCGGGACGGTGACGACTCGGATGGGGGACGTGTTCGGTACGACGGTGAATCTCGCGTCTCGGCTTACGTCGATAGCGCCTCGGGATGCTGTCTTGGTCGATACGGCGTTTGCGGAGGAGCTGATTCGTAGCGGGGAGGCGCCGGCGTCGGAGGCGGAGGCGGCTGAGGCGGCGGCTGCGGCGGAGAAGGAGGGGGAGGAGCCGCCGGTGTATCGGTTTGCGTTGCAGCCGATGTGGCAGCGGCCGGTGCGGGGGTTGGGTGTGGTGGAGCCGTGGTTGCTCACTCGGCGGGCGCAGGAGCAGTAGGGCGGCGAGCAGTGCAGTAGGGCGGCGTCTGCCGGGGCGCGCCGGGGGCGGGTGCGTGGGTCGGGGTCGGGGCGGTACGGCGAACCCGCCGCCTACGGTCTTGCCGTTTCTTTGAGAGGCGGGGCCGTCCGAATGCCATGTACGCGGCGGGTTGCGCCGCACCGCCCCGACCCGCTCCCGTGCGTGGGCGGCTGCGGGACGGTGGGGTCGGCCGCGACTCGTTTCGGTGTGTGGGCGGCTGCGGGCCGGTGGGCCCAGCCGTGACTTGTTTCGGTGCGTGGGCGGCTGCTGGGCGGTGGGCCCTGGCCCACCCCGCTGGCTCCGGTGCGTGGGTGGCTGAGGGGTGGTGGGTTCGGCCGCCACTTGTTTCGGTGCGAGGGCGCATGTGGGCTGAGGGGTCGGCTCCGACTTGCTTCGGTGTGTGGGCCGGTCCCGATTCGCTTCGGTGGGTGGGCGGCCGTGGGTGGGGGCCGGTGGTGGTCCGCTCCCGTTTGTGGGCGGCTCGGGGGGCGGGATTGCTCAGCGGGCCAGTGGGCCCACGCACAGGCCGACCAAGGGGACGCACAGGCCGGGGTTGGACGTCTGCGTCGGCTGGGGGGTGGGTGGGGGTGTGGTGCGGTCCACCGGGGGAGGGGAATGCGGGGCGGGGTTGGTCGTCGTGGGTGGGTGTGGGGTGGTTGTGGGGGCTGGAGTGTTCGGGGCCTCCGGGATCGTTGTCGCGTCGGGCTGGTTCAGGGGCGTCGGGGGCGTGGATGTGGTTGGTAGGGGTACGAGGGTCGACCCCGCCGTCGGTGTGCCGCTGATGCCGCCCATCGGTGACGTTGCCGACGGGCTCACGTGGGGGACCGTGCGCACGGTCGCCGCGGTGTTCGTCGAGCGCTCGGCTCCGGTTACGGGGTCCTGCCGGGGCTCCGCCTCCGCGGTGCCGTAACCGCCGTTGCCGGACTCGGGCGCCATCCGTACGAGGCTCAGCACACCCGCGGCCAGCGCGACCCCGCCGGCCGCCAGCATCAGCTTGCGCGGGCGAGGCCTGCGGTGACGGCCCCGGACGCGCGGGCCGAAGAGGCGGAGGCCGGGGGTGGGGGCGGGGTCGGGGGCGGGGGCGGTGGCTTCGGGAGCGCCGGGAGTCCCGGGAGTCCCGGGAGTCCCTCCAGTGCCCCGAGTCTCCCCAGCCCTCGGAGTCCTCCTAGCTCCTGTAATTCCCGGTGTCCCCGTAGTCCCCGTAGTCCCCGTAGTCCCCGGTGTCCCCGATGCGCCGGGAGCCTTCGGTGCGCTCGCAGCCCCGGGAGCCTTCGGTGTCCTCGTAGCTCCCGATACCCCCGCAGCCGCCGCAATCCCCGCAGCCTCCGGTGTCCTCAGAGCCCCCGGTGTTCCCGCACTCCCCGAAGCGGCCGTACTCCCCGAAGCGGCCGCACCCCCCGAAGCCCCCGCAACCCCCGCCGTCCGTGGCTTCGTCGCTGTGTTCGTTGTCATCTCGTCGTCCCTCCCCGATGCGCTCGCGCCCCCGATGCGCCGTGGCGGACGCACGTTATGCGCTCCTGTGGGCGGTCGGTTGGGAGTTGGGTGGGATGTCACTCGAACGGGGTGTCGGGCCGAGGAGTGGGAACCGGGCGGCGTCGGGCTTTTCCTGGCGCGGTGCTGCTGGGATGATCGGGGCGTCGGATGTTAACCCGCGTTAACCGGAGGGTGTCATGAGCGAGGAGCGGTTCGGGGAGTTCGTGCTGGTGCGGAGGCATGCGGACGGGCATGTCGCGGAGCTCGCCCTCGACCGGCCCAAGGCCATGAACGCCGTGTCGACGGACATGGCGCGGTCCATCGCGGGAGCGTGCGCCGCGCTGGGCGCCGACCGGGACGTGCGGGTCGTCGTGCTGACCTCCACGCATGAGCGGGCGTTCTGTGTGGGGGCGGATCTGAAGGAGCGGAACTCCTTCAGCGACGCGGATCTCGTGCGGCAGCGGCCCGTCGCGCGCGGCGCTTACACCGGGGTGCTGGAGCTGCCCGTGCCGACCATCGCCGCGGTGCACGGGTTCGCGCTGGGCGGGGGGTTTGAGCTCGCGTTGTCGTGCGATCTGATCGTGGCCGACGGTACGGCCGTGGTGGGGCTGCCTGAGGTGTCGGTCGGGGTCATTCCGGGGGGTGGGGGTACGCAGCTGCTGCCGCGGCGGGTGGGGGCCGCTCGGGCGGCCGAGCTGATCTTCACCGCCCGGAGGCTGGAGGCCGCCGAGGCTCGGGAACTGGGGCTTGTTGATGAGCTGGTGGGGGAGGGGCTCGATCGGGAGGCTGCATTGGCGCTGGCGGCGCGTATCGCGGCGAATTCGCCGGTGGGGTTGCGGGCCGCCAAGCGTGCGTTGCGGCTGGGGCAGGGGCTCGATCTGCGGGCTGGGCTGGAGGTCGAGGACGCGGCTTGGCGGGCGGTGGCGTTCTCGGGGGATCGGGCGGAGGGGGTGGCGGCTTTCAATGAGAAGCGCGCGCCCCAGTGGCCCGGTGAGTGAGCAGCGACCTGTCCGGCATTCGGGGCCGGTCACCCCAGCGCCGTATCAACATCCACGAATCCCCGCAAACCTCCCTAACCTGGAGTAATGGGTGAGGACAAGCGGCTCGCGGCTGTCGTTGCGTTGGCGCAGGGCATGGCGGCCGCTCACGGCTCCCGCGGGGCCTGGCGGGCGGCTGCTGTCGGGGCGTGCCGCGCGCTCGGGGGGAGTTTTGCCGCGCTGTCCGTGTGGGAGCGGGAGCTCGGGCGGCTCCGGGTGCTGGTCAATGTGGGGGAGCGGGCCGAGGGGGAGGACGAGTTTCCGGATGACGAGTCCTACCCGGTGCATCAGTTTCCGGAGATCACCGAGTTCCTGCATGAGCGGTGGGCCGGCGGGGGTGAGCCCAACGCCTGGGTGGAGACCGCTGAAGGGCCTGCGGCCGGGCGTCGGCCGGGGTATGTCCATCAACGTGTCGCCGCGTTGCGACGGCGGGGGCGCGGCTGCTGTGTCGTCGCGCCCATCGTGCTGAACGGGCGCGCCTGGGGTGAGCTGTACGTCGCCCGGCCCGCCGGGACGCCCGTCTTCGACCGGGCCGACGCCGACTTCGCCACCGTACTGGCCGCCGTCGTCGCCGCCGGGATCGCCCAGGCCGAGCGGCTGGAGGAGGCCCGGCGGCTCGCCTATACCGACGCTCTGACGGGGCTTGCCAATCGCCGGGCCGTGGACGTCAAGCTCGACGAGGCTATTGAGCGGCATCGGGCCGATGGGACGGTGGTCAGTCTTGTTGTCTGTGATCTGAATGGGCTGAAGAGGGTCAATGACACTCGGGGGCATGCCGTGGGGGATCGGCTGCTTGAGCGGTTCGGGTCGGTGTTGTCCTTGTGCGGCGCGATGTTGCCGGGGGCCCTTGCGGCGCGGCTCGGGGGTGATGAGTTCTGCCTGCTGGCGGTGGGACCGAGTGCTGATGAGGTTGTGAAGGCCGCCGATGAGCTGTGTCGGAGGGCTGCCGAGTTGGAGTTGGGGGAGGGGGTGGCCTGCGGGGTTGCCTCGACCGAGGATCCGATTGGGGTCGTACGGTCGGCTCGGCGGTTGTTTCGGCTTGCTGATGCCGCTCAGTACCGGGCCAAGGCCGAGCGTGCGGCCAAGCCCGTCGTGGCCGGGCGGGACGGGCCCGATGATCCCGTGGTGCGGCTGGCCGACGCGCCCTCCGGGGAGGCGGCCGTCGAACGGCGGCGTTTCCGGGGGCGGCGGGTGTAAGGGTCGTATCGGCCACCCGGTAGTGACATCTTCGTCTTCACTGCGTACGCTCCTGAATATGGATATGCACACTGTGGTGGTGGGGACGTCCGGGGTGACCGCGTCCGACGTTCTCGCCGTGGCGCGTGGCGGGGCCCGGGTCGAGCTCTCCGAGGGGGCGGTCGCGGCGCTGGCCGCGGCGCGGGAGATCGTGGACGCGCTGGCCGCCAAGCCCGAGCCCGTCTACGGCGTCAGCACCGGCTTCGGGGCCCTGGCGACCCGGCACATCAGCCAGGAGCTCCGGGCCCAGCTGCAGCGGAACATCGTGCGGTCGCACGCGGCGGGGCTGGGGCCGCGGGTGGAGCGGGAAGTCGTACGGGCTCTGATGTTCCTGCGGCTGAAGACCGTGTGTTCCGGGCATACGGGGGTTCGGCCCGAGGTCGCGCAGACCATGGCCGACGTGCTCAACGCCGGGATCACTCCCGTCGTGCACGAGTTCGGGTCGCTGGGGTGTTCCGGGGACCTCGCGCCGCTTTCCCACTGCGCTCTCACGCTGATGGGGGAGGGCGAGGTCGAGGGCCCGGACGGGGTCGTGCGGGGCGCCGGCGAGCTGCTGGCCGAGGCCGGGATCGAGCCCGTCGAGCTGCGGGAGAAGGAGGGGCTCGCCCTTCTCAACGGCACCGACGGCATGCTCGGGATGCTGGTGATGGCTCTGGCCGATCTGGACATGTTGTACAAGTCCGCTGACGTCACGGCCGCGTTGAGCCTTGAGGCGCTGCTGGGGACCGACAAGGTGCTCGCGCCCGAGCTGCACGCCATCCGGCCGCATCCGGGGCAGGGGGCCAGCGCCGCCAACATGCTTGCCGTACTGAAGGGTTCGGAGCTCACCGGGCATCATCAGGACGATGCGCCCCGGGTTCAGGACGCGTACTCGGTGCGGTGTGCTCCGCAGGTCGCCGGGGCCGGGCGGGACACCATCGCGCATGCGCGGGTGGTGGCCGAGCGGGAGCTCGCCTCCGCCGTCGACAATCCCGTCGTACTGCCCGATGGGCGGGTGGAGTCCAACGGGAACTTCCATGGGGCGCCTGTCGCCTATGTCCTGGACTTTCTCGCCATCGCCGTCGCTGATCTCGCCTCGATCGCCGAGCGGCGGACCGACCGGCTGCTCGACAAGAACCGGAGCCATGGGCTGCCGCCGTTCCTCGCCGACGACGCGGGGGTGGACAGCGGGCTGATGATCGCGCAGTACACGCAGGCCGCGCTGGTGAGCGAGATGAAGCGGCTCGCCGTGCCCGCCTCGGCCGATTCCATTCCCTCGTCCGCCATGCAGGAGGACCACGTCTCCATGGGGTGGTCGGCCGCGCGCAAGCTGCGTACCGCCGTCGACAACCTCTCGCGCGTGGTCGCCGTCGAGCTGTACGCCGCCACCCGGGCCATCCAGCTGCGCGAGGGGCTGACCCCGGCGCCGGCCTCGCAGGCGGTCATCGACGCCGTACGGGCCGCGGGTGTGCAGGGTCCGGGGCCCGACCGGTTCCTGGCGCCCGACCTCGCGGCGGCGGACGCGTTCGTGCGGGGCGGGAATGTCGTGGCCGCGGTGGAGACCGTCACCGGGCCGCTGCGGTAGGCGTCAACCGCCGTCAGAAGCCGAGGCGTTCGCGGCGTACCGAATAGACGATGAAACCGGCACCCAGCGTGAGGAAGAGGGTGCCGCCGACGACGTACGGAGTCGTGTCGATGCTTCCCGTGTCGGCGAGTTCGGTGCCGTCCACGGACGGTGCCGAGGACTCCTGCGTCGCCGGCCTGGCCTGCGTCGTCGCGGTCGCCGAGGGCTGGTCTCTCGCCGGGGTGTCCTGGGTCGCGTTGGCGGACGGGACGAACCACAGGGCGCCCAGCAGGGTGCCTGCGGCGGTGGCGGTCAGCAACGGACGGCGAGCGGATGACACGGAATATCGATCCCCTTGTGGCGCTGGCGAATTGGCCGTGTGGAGCGATGTTAGTGAAAGGCGCGGGTCACGGGAAAGTCACGGGAGGTTTGAGCCTTACGCTCGCGCCATGAGTAATGAAGAGACGTCCCAATTTGTCCGGCTTCGGGTGGAGCTTGTCGTTGAAGTCGAGGACGCGGACGCCGTCACCAAGGCGGCGCTGCGGCGGATCGCCGACGAGCCCGATATGCCGGCCGATGAGCGGGTACACGCCGAGAACGCTGTGACGGAAGACACCGCGGAGGCCCTCGCGCATCTCGTCGACCCGTTCGACCTGGTCAACGAGGTGCCGGGGGTGGAGCTCGCACAGGCCTCCTGGTCGAGCGAGCCGGTCGACTACGACCCCGATTCGCCGGACTGGGACCTGGACGAGGATGATGTCGAAGAAGATGACGAGGAGGACGGCGTCGGCTGAGCGGCTTGGGGAAATCGTGACCCCGGGTGGCAACCGCCGTCCGGGGTTTCGTCGTCTCAGGGGTGCGCACCGACCGACATCGACGTCATTCGCCCCGGCGAACGTGGTGTGCCCCACACATCCCAGGAATGTGGAACGGGCGGGACCGGTCGTAGCGTTGAAGTTCGTTGACGGCTGTAGTTGTGGCAACGATGGAGAAGCGTGTGATGACGAACAGTAAGCGGCGCAGGGGCCTCGCGGCCGCGTCCGCACTGCTCGGCGGGGTTCTGGTGCTCTCGGCCTGTTCCGGCGGCGGCGACGACAAGTCCTCCGGCAGCGGGAACGACACCTCGCAGGCCAAGGCCGACGAGGCGGCGGCCAAGAAGTCCTCCGAGGCCGACATCAAGATCACGCCCAAGGACGGCACGGACAACGCCTCCATCAACAACTCCGCCGCGGTCACCGTCAGCAAGGGCACGCTCACGAGCGTGAAGATGACGACGGCGAGCGGTACGGCGGTCGCGGGCGCGCTGTCCGCCGACAAGACCAGCTGGAAGCCGAGCGCCCAGCTGGAGCGCTCGACCACCTACAAGGTCACCGCCGAGGCCAAGGACTCCAGCGGTCTGGTCGCGCACGAGAACGCCTCGTTCACCACGGTCTCGCCCGCCAACAGCTTCATAGGCAACTTCACGCCCGAGGACGGCTCCACCGTCGGCGTGGGCATGCCGGTGTCGATCAACTTCGACAAGGCGATCACCAACAAGGCCGCGGTCCAGAAGGGCATCACGGTCTCCTCCAGCAGCGGCCAGGAGGTCGTCGGGCACTGGTTCAACGCCAACCGCCTCGACTTCCGCCCCGAGGACTACTGGAAGGAGAACTCCACCGTCACGCTGAAGCTCGCGCTCGACGGCGTCGAGGGTGCCTCCGGTGTCTACGGCGTGCAGCAGAAGACGGTCACCTTCCACATCGGCCGCAACCAGGTCTCCTACGTCGACGCGAAGACCAAGCAGATGAAGGTCACGCAGGACGGCCAGACCATCAAGACCATCCCGATCTCGGCCGGTTCGCCGGAGAACAAGACGTACAACGGCATCATGGTGATGTCCGAGAAGTTCAAGGAGACGCGCATGAACGGCGCGACCGTGGGCTTCACCGACGACGACGGCAAGGGCGAGTACGACATCAAGGACGTGCCGCACGCCATCCGGCTCACCAACTCCGGCACCTTCCTGCACGGCAACTACTGGGGCGCGAAGTCCATCTTCGGCTCGGTGAACACCAGCCACGGCTGTGTGGGCCTGTCGGACACCAAGGGCGCCAACGACACCGGGACGGCGGGCTACTGGATGTACAGCCACTCGATCATCGGTGACGTCGTGGTCGTCTCCAACACCGGCGACAAGACAGTCCAGCCGGACAACGGCCTCAACGGCTGGAACCTCAGCTGGGCCGACTGGAAGGCCGGTTCGGCCGTCTGAGCCACCGGTACCTCACAGCTTTCCGATGCCGCCCCCAGGGGCGGCATCGGTGTTTCTGGGGTCGGCCACAGCCTTCTCATGCATCTCTTATTTCGGCCTTATCCAGTCATCACGCGCCGTCCCTACCTTGCGGCCATGTTCTTCACCTACCTGAGGCGCGAACTGCGCCGCCGCAGAAAGGCGGCCCTCGTCGTCGCCTCCGGGCTCGCGCTGGGAATCGCGCTGGTCATCGTGGTCAGCTCCGTGTCGTCCGGCATGGGCAAGGCCCAGGACAAGGTCCTCCAGTCGCTCTACGGCCTGGGTACGGACATGACGGTCAGCAAGGCCGCGACGCCCACCGCGGGCAGCTCGCAGCAGCCGCGCTTCCAGTTCGACGCGCAGAACAACGACTCGTCGAAGACGCAGAGCAGCGACCGGGTCCGGGTGCAGGGCTTCACCACCCTCGCCTCCTCGACCGTCACCAAGGTCGCCGACCAGAAGGGCGTCGCCACCGCGGTCGGCGGGCTGAGCCTCAACGTGACGAAGATCAGCGGCCAGTTCACCCGCGGCCAGTTCCAGCAGAACCAGCAGAGCGGGAACGGCGGCGGCCAGAACGGTGGCGGGCAGAACGGCGGCGGCAACGGCGCGCCGCAGGGCGAGGTGCAGGGCGGTGGCGCCAACTTCGACGTCAACCAGTACAGCGTCTACGGCACCGACGTCACCAAGTCCGACATCGGCCCGCTGACCTCCTCGAAGATCACCAGCGGCCGCACCTTCAAGACGACCGAGACCAACTCCAAGGTGCTGGTGGCCGACTCGGCGTACGCCAAGGAGAAGAAGTACAAGGTCGGTTCGACCGTCACCATCAACAGCGTCAAGTACAAGATCATCGGCATCGCCACGGCCACCAGCGGTGACTCCGCGGCCAACCTGTACATGCCGCTGAAGCAGGCCCAGACGCTCGCCGACGAGAAGAACAAGGTCACCACGATCTACGTAAAGGCGACCGACTCCAAGCAGATCTCGGCCGTCAAGTCGACCATCCAGAAGAACGTCTCGGGTACGACGGTCACGACCTCCGCCGACCTCGCCGACACCGTCTCCGGCTCCCTCTCCACCGCGTCCTCGCTCGCGACGAACGTCGGCAAGTGGCTGTCCATCGCGGTGCTCGTGGCCGCGTTCCTGGTCGCCGGTCTGCTCACCTCCTCCGCGGTCTCCCGCCGGGTGCGCGAGTTCGGCACGCTGAAGGCGCTGGGCTGGAAGTCCGGCCGGGTGACCCGGCAGGTCGTCGGCGAGGCGATGGTGAACGGGCTGCTCGGCGGTGCGCTGGGCATCGCGCTCGGCCTGGGCGGCGCGTACGTCGTCACCAGCATCAGCCCCACGCTGCAGGCCCAGTTGGGCGGGGGCGGCGGCAACGGTGGTGGCGCCGGTGGCGCCGGTGGCCCCGGTGGGGGCGGCTTCGCCGGCCCGGGCCGGCAGGCGGCGAAGACCCTCGAGGTGGCCCTCACCGCCCCGGTGAACGTGACGACGATCGTCCTGGCGGTGGGCCTGGCGGTTGCGGGTGGCCTGATCGCGGGTGCGTTCGGCGGCTGGCGGGCGTCGCGACTGCGTCCGGCGGACGCGCTGCGGCGTGTCGAGTAGTCGACCCCAACTTCCTTACGCATCCCAGGAGTCACGCCATGTACGAACTCAGAAACGTCACCAAGCGCTACACCCGGGGCAAGGACACCGTCCACGCCCTCGACGGTGTCGACCTGTCCATCGCCGACGGCGACCGGCTCGTCATCCAGGGCCCGACCGGCGGCGGCAAGTCCACGCTGCTGCAGATGCTCGGCGGGCTCGACCGGCCCACCGAGGGCGAAGTCGTCCTGGACGGCACCGACTTGGCGAAGCTCTCCGAGGCCAAGCTGACGCGCGTCCGCAGCGAGAACATCGGCTTCGTGTTCCAGTCCTTCAACCTCATCCCGACGCTCACCGCCCAGGAGAACGTCGAGACCGCCCTCGTACCCCTCGGAGTGAAGACCAAGGAGCGACGCGAGCGGGCGGCCGAGGCACTGACGTCGGTCGGTCTCGGCGAGCGGCTGGGACACCTGCCCGGCGAGATGTCCGGCGGCCAGCAGCAGCGTGTCGCCATCGCGCGGGCCCTGGTGAAGCAGCCGAAGGTGCTGCTCGCCGACGAACCCACCGGAAACCTCGACGAGTCCATGCGCGACGAGATCATGGACGTACTGGAGCGGATGTGGAAGGAGCTGGGCCTGACCTTCATCATGGTCACCCACGACTCCGCAATCGCGAAGAAGGCCCCGCGCCTGGCCACGATCCGCAAGGGCAAGCTGACCGTCAAGGAGAACGCGGGGGCGTAACAACGCGGATCGGTAACGGCTTTCTGATGGGGCTGTCACAGTCCGGAAGGTGCTTCTCTTACCTTCTTCTCATCTCTTGAGGCGTCTGATCACCCCTCGGCATACTGCGTATTCCGGGGGGTGTACGCGTTTGCGTGCTAGACCGCCCCCGGCTTCATCTCCAGGGGGAGACTTGCGCAGACAAGTGAAAAGGGCATGCGCCGCGTCCGTCGCGACCGCGGCGGCCGTGGCCCTGGCGGCGGGCATGACCGGTCCGGCGTCGGCCAAGACGGAGCAGCCGGCGGCTGCTTCACACGCTCAGCTCTCGTCCAAGCACCGCATCACCCTGATCACCGGCGACCGTGTGCTGGTCGACGCGAAGGGCCGGGTCGTCGGCCTGGAGCGGGCGAAGGGGCGCGAGCACATACCCGTCCAGGTCCGCAAGGCCGACGGCCACACCCTCGTGGTGCCGGCCGACGCGGCCCGCCTGGTCGCCACCGGCAAACTCGACCAGCGCCTGTTCGACGTCACGGAGCTCAACAAGGCCGCGACCCGTAAGTCGCAGGCCAAGGGCCTGAAGGTGATTGTCGGTTACGCCGGCGCGGCGACGGGCACCAAGGCCGACGTCCGTGACGCGGGCACTCTGCGTCGCACCCTCAAGTCCCTGAACGCGGACGCCGTCCAGACCCCGGTCAAGGAGACGCCCGAGCTCTGGGACGCCGTCACCAACGGCGGCAGGACCGCCTCCGGCATCGCACACGTCTGGCTGGACGGCACCCGCAAGGCGAGCCTCGACAAGTCCGTCCCGCAGATCGGCGCGCCGAAGGCGTGGGCGGCCGGCTACGACGGCAAGGGCGTCAAGATCGCCGTACTGGACACGGGAGTCGACGCCACCCACCCCGACCTGAAGACCCAGGTCGTCGAGTCCAAGAACTTCTCCACCGCCGCCGACGCCACCGACCACTTCGGTCACGGCACGCACGTCGCGTCCATCGCGGCGGGCACCGGCGCCAAGTCCGGCGGCAAGTACAAGGGTGTCGCACCCGGCGCCAAGATCCTCAACGGCAAGGTCCTCGACGACACCGGCTCCGGTGACGACTCCGGCATCCTCGCCGGCATGGAGTGGGCGGCCGAACAGGGCGCCGACGTCGTCAACCTGAGCCTCGGCGGCCAGGACTCGCCCGGCATCGACCCCCTTGAGGCCGAGGTCAACAAGCTGTCCGAGGAGAAGGGCATCCTCTTCGCGATCGCGGCGGGCAACTCCGGCCCGGAGTCGGTCGGTTCGCCCGGCAGCGCCGAGGACGCGATCACCGTCGGCGCGGTCGACGACAAGGACGTGCTGGCCGACTTCTCCTCGACCGGCCCGACCGTCGACGGTGCCATCAAGCCGGACGTCACCGCCCCCGGCGTCGACATCACCGCGGCGGCCGCCCCGGGCAGCGTCATCGACCAGGAGGTCGGCGAGAACCCGCCCGGCTATCTGACCATTTCCGGTACGTCGATGGCGACGCCGCATGTGGCGGGCGCGGCGGCGATCCTGAAGCAGGAGCACCCGGACTGGAAGTTCAGCGAGCTGAAGGGTGCGCTGACGGGCTCGGCGAAGGGCGGCAAGTACACGCCGTTCGAGCAGGGTTCGGGCCGTATCGCGGTCGACAAGGCGATCAAGCAGACCGTGATCGCCGACCCGGTGTCGGTGAGCTTCGGTGTGCAGCAGTGGCCGCACACCGACGACACCCCGGTCACCAAGCAGCTGACGTACCGCAACCTCGGTACGAAGGACGTCACGCTGAGTCTGGCCGCCACCGCCACCGACCCGAAGGGGCAGGCGGCTCCGGCGGGCTTCTTCAAGCTCGGCGCGACCAAGGTGACGGTTCCGGCCGGCGGCAAGGCCTCGGTGGACGTGACCGTCAACACCAAGCTCGGCGGCACCCTCGACGGCGCGTACTCGGCGTACGTGACGGCGACGGGCGACGGCCAGACCGTGCGGACGGCCGCTGCCGTGCAGCGTGAGGTGGAGTCGTACGACGTCACCATCAAGCACATCGGCAAGGACGGGCAGCCGACCCCGGACTACAACACCATCCTGCTCGGCTACTCGGGTCTCGCCGAGAACCGCGGCTACCAGGTGCCGGTCGCGGCCTCGGGCACGACGACCCTGCGCGTGCCCAAGGGCAAGTACCTGCTGGACGCCTGGATCGCCAAGGACCTCGTCAACTTCCAGGGCGGCATCGACTGGCTGGTCCAGCCGAGCCTGAACGTCACCAAGAACACCACGGTGACCATCGACGCCCGCAAGACCAAGGCGGCCGACATCACGGTGCCGGACGCGGCGGCCGAGCAGCAGCTGGGCATGATCGGCTACGTCTACGACCCGGCGTTCATCGGCATCTCCTTCGGCGCGCAGTCCTTCGCCGACATCCGGATGGCGCCGCTCGGCGGCGAGGTCTCCGGCCTGCACCAGACCTGGAACGGGCAGTGGACCAAGGGCGACAAGGCCGAGTACGACGTGGCCACCACCGGCGACGTCAAGAAGGTGCAGGGCGACAAGGTCCGGCACTTCAAGGCGAGCGAGCTCGCCACGGTGAAGAACAACATCGGGTCCGGCGCCGCGGGCAAGACCGGCGCGCTGCTGCCGGTGGGCGAGTTCCCCGAGGACGTCGTCTTCGGCACCGGCGTCGAGCAGAAGCTGCCGGGCAGCCGCACCCTGTACCTCTCGACCTCCGACAAGATCAAGTGGAGCTGGGACTTCCAGCAGTACAAGGGCCATGACGCGCAGGGCTTCCCGGTCGCGGACGCGTTCTACACGCTGGGCGACTCGCAGCTGTTCAAGGCGGGTCAGAGCTACAAGAAGACCTTCAACACCGCGGTCTTCGGCCCGCACCTGAGCACGTACTACGGGCTCTTCCGGGACGGCAACAGCATCTACGGCTATCTGCCGCTGTTCTCCGACGGGGCCGGGCACGCCGGTTCCTCGGACTTCGGCAAGGTCGTCACCACGCTCTACCGCAACGGCACCAAGGTCGGCTCCAACGACGACCCGCTGTTCGGCGCCAAGGAGTTCGTGGTGCCGTCCGCCGATGCCGCGTACAAGCTGACCACCTCGGTCAAGCGGAGCGCGAACATCGCCGGGGCCTCCACGCAGATCAACGCGAGCTGGGAGTTCCGTTCCAAGAAGCCCGGCACCGGCACCGTGACCACGCTGCCCGCGTCCATCGTCCGCTTCAAGCCCGCCATGGGCCTGGACAACAAGGTCGAGGCCGGCAAGACGGTCAGCATCCCGGTCGTCGTCGAGGGCGCCGCCAAGGGCAGCAACCTCAAGTCGCTTACGGTGACGGTCTCCTACGACTCCGGCAAGACCTGGAAGAAGGTCTCCGTGGTCGGCGGCAAGATCAAGGTGAAGAACCCGGCGAAGGGGAAGTCCATCTCCTTCCACGCCCAGATCACCGACAAGAAGAACAACAAGTCGGCGCTCTCCATCTACAACGCGTACTACGGCAAGTAGCAAGGCTGTCAAGGGAAGTGGGGGATCCGAGTGCGACAGGTCTGTAACGGCTTTCCAGTGGCCGCGTAACAGACGTGAAGTCCGTCTCTCATCCTTCTCTCATCTCTTGAGGCGCGTGATCACCCCCCGGCATACTGCGTATTCCGGGGGGTGCACACGTTCATGTGTGCGAGACCTCCCTCGGCCGGGTGAACGGGGATATTTCACCCGGAACTTCAGCTAGGGGGAGTTTTGCGCAGACAAGTGAAAAGAGCGTGCGCGGGCACGATCGCCGCTGCGGCGGCCGTGGCTCTCGCGGCGGGCATGACCAGCCCGGCGCAGGCGACGGCCGAGAAGACGAGCGTCGCCGTCTCCAAGGCCGCGTCCTCGAAGCTCACCGTCAAGCACCGCATCACGCTGATCACGGGTGACCGCGTCGCGGTCGACGCCAAGGGCCGCGTCGTCGGCATCGAGCCCGCCAAGGGCCGCGAGAACATACCCGTCCAGATCCGCAGGGCCGACGGCCACACCCTGGTCGTACCCTCCGACGTCGCCCGCATGATCGCGACCGGCAAGGTCGACCAGCGGCTGTTCGACGTCACCGAACTGAGCAAGGCGGCGACCCTCAAGTCCCAGGCCAAGGGCCTGAAGGTCATCGTCGGCTACAAGGGCGCCGCCGCGGCCGCGAAGTCCGAGGTCCGCGACGCCGGCACGCTCCGCGAGAACCTGAAGGCGCTCAACGCGGACGCGGTGCAGACGCCGAAGCAGGACGCGCCCGAGCTGTGGGACGCCGTCACCAACGGGGACAAGACCGCCTCCGGCATCGCGCACGTCTGGCTCGACGGCGTCCGCAAGGCGAGCCTCGACAAGTCCGTGCCGCAGATCGGCGCGCCGACCGCGTGGGCCGCCGGCTACACCGGCAAGGGCGTCAAGATCGCCGTCCTGGACACCGGCATCGACGCCACCCACCCGGACCTCCAGGGCCAGGTGATCGGCGAGAAGAACTTCTCCACGGCCGCCGACGCCACCGACCACTTCGGCCACGGCACCCATGTCGCGTCCATCGCGGCCGGTACGGGCGCCAAGTCCGGCGGCAAGTACAAGGGTGTGGCCCCGGACGCCAAGCTGCTCAACGGCAAGGTCCTCGACGACAGCGGCTACGGTGACGACTCCGGCATCCTCGCGGGCATGGAGTGGGCGGCCGAGCAGGGCGCCGACGTCGTCAACCTGAGCCTGGGCGGCGGCGACACCCCGGAGATCGACCCGCTCGAGGCCGAGGTCAACAAGCTGTCGGAGGAGAAGGGCATCCTCTTCGCCATCGCCGCCGGCAACGAGGGCGACTTCGGCGACCAGACCATCGGCTCCCCCGGCAGCGCCGCCGACGCGCTGACCGTCGGCGCGGTCGACGACAACGACAAGCTGGCCTCCTTCTCCAGCCGCGGCCCCGGCCTCGACGGCCAGATCAAGCCCGATGTCACCGCCCCCGGCGTCGACATCACCGCGGCGGCAGCCCCGGGCAGCGTCATCGACCAGGAGGTCGGCGAGAACCCGCCCGGCTACCTGACCATCTCCGGTACGTCGATGGCGACCCCGCACGTCGCGGGCGCCGCGGCGCTGCTCAAGCAGCAGCACCCGGACTGGAAGTTCTCCGAGCTGAAGGGTGCGCTGACCGGTTCCGCGAAGGGCGGCAAGTACACGCCGTTCGAGCAGGGTTCGGGCCGGATCGCGGTCGACAAGGCGATCAAGCAGACGGTCATCGCCGACCCGGTGTCGGTGAGCTTCGGTGTGCAGCAGTGGCCGCACACCGACGACACCCCGGTCACCAAGCAGCTGACGTACCGCAACCTCGGTACGAAGGACGTCACGCTGAAGCTGACGTCGACCGCCACCAACCCGAAGGGCCAGGCGGCACCGTCCGGCTTCTTCAAGCTGGCGGCCACCACGGTCACCGTCCCGGCGGGCGGCAAGGCCTCCGTGGACTTCACCGTCAACACCAAGCTCGGCGGCACGGTCGACGGCGCGTACTCCGCGTACGTGACGGCGACGGGCGACGGCCAGACCGTGCGGACGGCCGCGGCCGTGCAGCGCGAGGTGGAGTCGTACGACGTCACGCTGAAGGCCATCGGCCGGGACGGGAAGCCGACCAAGAACTACAGCGCCCTGCTGGTCGGCGTCTCCGGCCTCGGCAAGGACAAGTTCTACGCCCCGTACGACGAGTCCGGCACCGTCAAGGTGCGCCTGCCCAAGGGCCGTTACGTCCTCGACAGCAGCGTCTTCGTGGACCCGGAGGACGCCACCAAGGGCATCGACTGGCTGGCCCAGCCGAAGCTCGACGTCACCAAGAAGACGACGGTCACGCTGGACGCGCGCACCGCCAAGCCGGTCGACATCACCGTGCCGGACGCGGCCGCCAAGTCCGAGTTCGCGGCGCCGGGTTACGACGTCGAGGTCGGCGACTCCGGCTTCGGCTTCGGCTGGTTCCTGAACACGTACGAGGGCTTCCGCTCGAAGGGCCTCGGCCCGCAGATCACCGACGGTTCGCTGACCCAGTCGTGGGACGGCCACTGGTCCAAGGGCGCGAGCGAGGAGTACGACGCCACCACCGGCGGCGTCGTCAAGCAGCTCGCCACCGGCTACACCAAGCACTGGAAGGCCGCGGACCTGGCCACGGTGAACGTCGGCCTCGGTGCCTCGGCGAGCGGCAAGAAGGGCTCCGTCACCGCGATGGGCTGGCTGCCCGGCGTCAACAGCGCCTCCGGGATCTCCATCCCGCAGACCCTGCCCGGCGTCCGCAAGCTGCACCTGTCCGCCGCCGGCGGGGTGAAGTGGAACCTGGACTTCGAGCAGGACGGCGGCGTCGACGCGGACGGCTTCCCGATCGCCGAGGCGTACTACACGATCGGCGCGCCGCAGACGTTCAAGGGCGGCAAGTCCTACTCGAAGACGTTCAACACGGCCGTCTTCGGCCCGCACCTGAACTCCGAGTTCGGCCTCTACCGCGACGGCAACGACATCTACGGTGTCGTCCCGCTGTTCGCCGACGGCAAGACCCACTCGGGCTCCTCGCTCTTCTCGTCGGTCGTCACGACGCTCTACCGCAACGGCACCAAGGTCGGCTCCAACGACGACCCGCTGTTCGGTGAGAAGGCGTTCAAGGTGCCGTCCGCGGACGCCGCCTACAAGCTGACCACCTCGGTCAAGCGCAGCGTCAAGGTCGCCGCGGCCTCCACCCGCATCGACGCCACCTGGGAGTTCCGCTCCAAGAAGGCCGACCTCGCCAAGCTCCCCGCGTCCACGGCCCGCTTCGACGCGAACACGGACCTGGGCAGCAAGGTCACGGCCGGCCAGACCAAGAGCATCCCGGTCGTCGTCGAGGGTGCCGCCAAGGGCAGCAACCTCAAGTCCCTCGCGGTGTACGTGTCGTACGACAACAAGACCTGGACGAAGGTCTCCGTGGTCGGCGGCAAGATCAAGGTGAAGAACCCGGCGAAGGGGAAGTCCATCTCCTTCCGCGCCAAGATCACCGACAAGAAGAACAACAAGTCCTCGGTCACGATCTACAACGCCTACTACGGCAAGTAGCCCGCGGGCGCGTTGAGCGCTGAGCGAACGGCCCACCGGAGGTGCAGCCTCCGGTGGGCCGTCCGTGTTTGTGTGGGCCCATGACCACCGAGACCGTCGAATACATCCGGTACCGCGTCCCGCAGGACCGCTCGGCGGAGTTCCTGGCCGCCTACACCCGCGCCGCCGCCCAGCTGGCGGCGGCACCGCAGTGCGTCGACTACGAACTGGCGCGCTGCGAGGAGGACTTCGAGCACTTCGTCCTGCGCATCGTCTGGACGTCGACCGAGGACCACGTCGAGGGCTTCCGCAAGTCGGAGCTGTTCCCCGCGTTCTTCGCGGAGATCCGGCCCTACGTCGAGAACATCGAGGAGATGCGGCACTACAAGCCGACGGTGGTGCGGGGGACCGGCTCGTCGGTGCCGTCGCTGTACACCTGGGCGGGCGGCGCGGACGCCTTCTCCCGCCTGACCTCGGCGTTCTACGACAAGGTGCTCAAGGACGACCTGCTGGCCCCGCTCTTCGCGGACCTGGCCCCCGACCACGCCGAGCATGTCGCGCTCTGGCTCGCCGAGGTCTTCGGCGGCCCGCCCGCCTACTCCCTCACCCAGGGCGGCCACGGCCACATGGTCGCCAAGCACTTCGGCAAGCACATCACGGAGCCCCAGCGCCGCCGCTGGGTCAACCTCATCCAGGACGCGGCGGACGAGGCGGGCCTGCCGACGGACGCAGAGTTCCGCTCGGCGTTCCTGGCGTACATCGAGTGGGGCACGAGGCTGGCCGTCCACTTCTCCGCCCCGGACGCCAAGCCGCCGGCCGAGCAGGCGGTGCCGAAGTGGAACTGGGGGGCTATGCCGCCGTATCGGGGCTGACGGAGGTCTTCCCCGAGCGCGTCGCGTCCGCGCCCCAACTGGCCAGCAGGCGCAGGGCGTCCGCCGAGGCGGAGCCCGGTTCGGCGTGGTAGATGACCAGGCCCTGGTCGCAGTTGTCCGGTGGGCGGAAGGACTCGAAGTTGAGGGTCAGCTCGCCGACCAGGGGATGGCGCAGGCGCTTGACGCCGTGGCCCTTCTCCTTGACGTCGTGCGTGGCCCACAGCCGCCGGAACTCCTCGCTCTTCACGGAGAGTTCGCCGACCAGGGCGGACAGCCGGGGGTCGTCGGGGTGGACGCCCGCCGCCATCCGCAGGTAGCTGACCATGTCGCTGGCCTTCTGGTCCCACTCCACGAACAGTTCGCGGTACTCCGGGTTCAGGAACACCAGCCGCGCCCAGTTCCGCTCCTGCACCGGCATCCGCGCCCAGTCGCCGAACACGGCCGCGGCCATGCTGTTCCAGGCGAGGATGTCGCAGTAGCGCCCCGAGATGTACGCCGGCACCCCGTCCAGCGTGTCCAGCAGCTGCCGCAGCGACACCCGCACCTGCTCCGGCCGACTCGGCGCCTTCTTCTTGTTCTGCTTGGGCTTCGCCAGATGGGTGAGATGGTCGTGCTCGGTGTCCGTCAGCCGCAGCGCCCGCGCGATCGCGTCCAGCACCTCCGCCGACACGTTCCGCCCGTTGCCCTGTTCCAGACGCGTGTAGTACGCCACCGAGACGCCCGCCAGCTGCGCCAGCTCCTCGCGCCGCAGGCCCGGCACCCGCCGGTGCCGCCCGAAGTCGGGCAGCCCCACGTCCTCCGGCTTCAGCCGCGCCCGCCGGGTGCGCAGGAACTCGCTCAGCTCGGCACGCCGGTCCAGGGCCCCGCCGGTCCCCTCGACGGCGTCCTGTACGAGGTCGGGCTGTTCGTCCATGTGTCCAGTATTCACGGTCGTACGAACACGAGCCTGCCCCCGCCAGTAGTAGGAACACCGGACGTACGCAGAAGCGTGGGCTGGGTGACCCCTTCGCGGACCGGCAAGCTGGACGTCGTGCCCGGTCGGAAGGCAGCCGGGCGCGCACCTTCCACGAGGAGAACTCCGGCATGACCACCGTCGCCGCTTACGCCGCCCCCGCCGCCAAGGCTCCGCTGGAGCGCACCACCATCGAGCGCCGCCCGGTCGGCGAGTTCGACGTCCTGATCGACATCAAGTTCGCCGGCATCTGCCACTCCGACATCCACCAGGCCCGCGAGGGCTGGGGCGAGGCGATCTTCCCCATGGTCCCGGGCCACGAGATCGCGGGCGTCGTCTCCGAGGTCGGCCCCGGCGTCACCAAGCACGCCGTCGGCGACCGGGTGGGCGTCGGCTGCCTCGTCGACTCCTGCCGCGAGTGCGAGCACTGCAAGGCCGGTCTGGAGCAGTTCTGCTCCGGGGGCGCCGTCGGCACGTACAACGCGGTCGGCAAGGACGGGCAGCCCACCTACGGCGGGTACTCCGAGAAGATCGTCGTCGACGAGAACTTCGTCGTCCGTATCCCCGACGGCCTCTCCCTCGACGTGGCCGCCCCGCTGCTGTGCGCCGGCATCACCACGTACTCCCCGCTCAACCACTGGAACGCCGGCCCCGGCAAGAAGGTCGCCGTCGTCGGGCTCGGCGGCCTCGGTCACATGGCCGTCAAGATCGCGCACGCCATGGGCGCCGAGGTGACCGTCCTCTCCCAGTCGCTGCGCAAGAAGGAGGACGGCCTCAAGCTGGGCGCCGACCACTACCACGCCACCAGTGACCCGAACACCTTCAAGGAGCTGGCCGGCACCTTCGACCTGATCGTGTCGACCGTCTCCGCCCCGATGGACTTCGGCGCACTGCTGTCCCTGGTCAAGGTCGACGGCGCCCTGGTGAACGTCGGCGCCCCCGAGGAGCCGATCTCCCTCAACCTCTTCTCGGTGATCGGCGGCCGCAAGACCCTCGCCGGCTCCCCGATCGGCGGCATCGCCGAGACCCAGGAGATGCTGGACTTCTGCGCCGAGCACGGCATCGGCGCCGAGATCGAGCTGATCCGCGCGGACGAGGTCAACGAGGCGTACGAGCGGGTCGTCGCCAGCGACGTCCGCTACCGCTTCGTCATCGACAACGCGACCATCTGACCGAGTTCCCCCCGCCCTGAGGGCCCTGGAGGCGCACTCCTCCGGGGCCCTCAGCGTGCCGCCGTCCGCCGCCCCAGCAGCCACAGCAGATACGGCCCACCGACGAGCGAGGTGAGCGCGCCGACGGGGATCTCCAGCGGCGGCAGCAGCGTACGGGCGGCCAGATCGGCCCCGACCAGCACGACCGCGCCGGTCAACGCGCTGCAGAACAGCGGCAGTTGAGCGGTACGGGTGATCCGCCGGGCCAGCTGCGGCGAGGTCAGCGCCACGAACCCGATCGGCCCGCCGGCCCCGGTCGCGACGGCGGCGAGCACGACGCCGAGCCCCGTGAGCCCGAGCCGCACACGATCCACCCGCACACCGAGCCCGGCGGCGGTGTCGGCATCGAGCCCGAGCGTCCGCAGCGCCCAACTGGCCCACACCAGCGCGGGCACGGAGGCGAGCAGCACGACGGCCAACGGCTCCGCCTGCTCGTACCCCCGCCCGTTGAGACTCCCGGTGAGCCACAGCTTGACCTGCTCGGCTGCTTCCAGCTCACTGTCGGCGAGATACAGCTGCACGACGGCACCCAGCGCGACCCCGATCCCAACACCGGTGAGCACGAACCGACTTGCCTGCATCCCCTGCCGCCAGGCGAGCACGTACACGAGCATGGCGGCCGCGAGCCCACCGGCGACCGACACGACGGGCATGGCCCCGGGACTGCTCACGACCCCGGTGGCAAGCGCCACCACAGTCGCGGCAGCGGCCCCATGCCCGACCCCGATCACATCAGGACTGGCAAGCGGATTCCGGGTGACGCTCTGCACGAGGGCCCCGGAGAGCCCGAGGGCAGCTCCGACGAGAGCGCCGACGAGGATACGGGGGACGCGGAGTTCGTTGACGACGAGTTCGTGGGGCCCGGTCCCGGTACGGAGGGTGTGCCAGACCTGGCCGGGGGAGACGTAGATCTGGCCCAGAGAGGCGGAGACGACCATGAGGAGGACGAGGAGAGCGAGGAGAAGGGTCCCGGTCAGGGCGGACCGACGGTGAAGGAGCAGGGAGGCACGGGCCGAGGGCCGAAAAACAAGGTGCGACTTCACAGCCGACGGCCGCTGCCACCCCCCAGGGGCGCGGGGCTGTGTTGGATTTGCGGCTACCGCCGCGCGGGCGCGACCAGCCCCAACGAACCCGCACACGCCCGACAACCTTTCCTGGCACCCCCGACGCGTCACGCCCCCGCACCCCTCCGCCGCACCAGCACAACCAACACAGGCACCCCCACCAGCGCCGTCATAACCCCCGCCGGCACCTCCGCAGGAGCCCGCACAACCCGCCCCACCACATCCGCCCCCACCAACAACCCAGCCCCCAGCACGGCAGACAACGGCAGCACCCCCCGATACCCTCCACGCCCACTCCCGACCCGCCGAGCCAGATGCGGCACAGCAAGCCCCACAAACGCGATCGGCCCCGCCGCAGCCACAGCGGCAGCGACCAGCAGCGTCGCCCCCAGCGCAGCCACACCCCGCACCACCGGCACCCGATGCCCAAGCCCCCGAGCCGTCTCATCGCCGAGGGCCAACGCATCCAGCCCGCGAGCACACGCGAACACCAGCCCCGCCCCCACCACCAAAAACGGCAGCATCGATACGACGACCCCCGCGTCCCGCCCGCTCAACGACCCCACCTGCCAGAACCGGAACTGATCCAAGGTCGCCGAACTCGACGTCAGAACAACCGTCGTCCCACCCGCGGTCATCGCCGACAACGCCGTCCCCGCAAGCGCCAGCTTCACCGGCGACGCCCCACCCCGCCCCCGCGAAGCAACCCCGTACACCAGACACGCGGCGACGACGGCCCCGCCGAACCCGTACCAGACGTACCCGCCGAACCCGTCCGCGATCCCGAGCCCGATGGCCAGTACGACCCCCGCCGCAGCGCCCTGGCTCAGCCCCAGGATCCCGGGATCGGCCAGCGGATTCCGGGTCACCGCCTGCAGCGCCGCGCCCGCGACCCCCAGCGCGGCCCCTGCCGTGAGCCCCACCTCGGTCCGCGGCAACCGCAGCGACCGTACGACCAGCGCGTCCGGCGACGCCCCGCCGTGCAGCAGGGCGTCGAGCACGGCGGACGGCGGGACGGGACGCGTACCGACGGCAAGGCTGAGCAGCACCGCGACCCCCACCGCGGCGACGGCCGCCGGCCAGACCAGGCGTCGGCTCACTTGCCGAGGTGCTCGGCGAGCTGTCGTACGACCAGACGTGCGGCGGTGGGACCGGCGTTGAGGTACCAGGGGTCGTCGTCGACCTTGACGGCGTGGCCGGCCTCGACCGCCTTCATGGACTTCCACAGCGGCCCGGCGACCACTCCCCCAGAGGGGGTGCCCCCAGCCGCGTCCGTCTTGTCGGCGTCGCCCTGCACGGAGTAGAAGATCCAGTCCCCGTCGGCCTTGTCGATGCTCTCCGCGCCGATGTCCTCCGAAATGGCCGAGAACCGCTGGGACTTGGGCCGCTCCAGCCCCATGTCCACGGCGATCGACCCGGTGAAGGACGAGACGCCGAACATCCGCGTGCGGTCGGGCGTGAAGCGGAGCATCGAGACGGTCGGGTCGCCCTCGACCGCCGCGCCCTTCTCCTTCGCGTCGGCAACGATGTCATCGAGCAGTTCCCGGGCCGCCTGCCCCTTGCCGACCGCGTCGCCGACGAGCAGCAGGTCCCGCTTCCAGTTGATGCCGTTGCCCGCGGTGATCACGGTCGGCGCGATCTTCGAGAGCTTGGGGTAGAGGTCGCCGAGCGAGTCGTTGGCGAGGATGAGATCGGGCTTGGCGGCGGCGAGGGACTCCAGGTTGGGCGCCTGCCGGGTGCCCGCGTCGGTCATCGCGGCGAGCTTCGACTTGTAGGCGGGGAAGGCGTCCGCGAGGTAGTCGGGGACCAGACCGGCGTTGTCGGCGCGGGTGCCGGCCGTCGGCACGATCCCGAGGGAGAGCAGGTCGTCGAGCTGGCCGGTGCTGAGCACGGCGATCTTCTCGGGCGCGGCCTTGACGGTGGTGCTGCCCTCGAAGTGCTTGACGGTCCGGGGAAAGCTCCCGTCGGTCTCCTCGTCGGAACCCATCCCGTCGGCGAGGGCGCTGGGCGCGGCGGACGGCCCTTCGCTGGCGCCGATGACCTGGTTGCGGGCCCCGTCCGCCTTCGTCTCCCCACCATCCCCGCTGCCGGACGACGAGCAGCCGGTGAGCAGCCCTCCCACGACGGTCGCGGCCAGCACGGCCTTCATTCCCACTGCACGCACAGCACTGCTCCGATCGTTAGCTAAGGCAAGCCTTACCTTAGCCGGTCGTCGGAGTATGTTGGTCATGAGGAGGCCCACACGATGACCGTGCAGCTGAACCACACCATCGTCGCCGCATACGACAAGAACACGTCGGCCCGGTTCCTCGCCGACATCCTGGGCTTGGAAGTGAGCCCGCAGTTCGGCCCCTTCATCCCCGTCGAGATCCCCAACGGCGTGACGCTCGACTACATGGACACGACCGGAGACATCACACCGCAGCACTACGCGTTCCTCGTCTCCGAGGACGACTTCGACACCATCTTCGCCCGCATCCAGCAGGCCGGCCTGACGTACTGGGCCGACCCGTACCACCACCGCACCGGCGAGATCAACCACAACGACGGCGGCCGCGGCACGTACTTCGACGACCCCAACGGCCACAACCTGGAAATCCTGACGAGGCCTTACGGCAGCGGAGACTGACGGGACCGGTCACACACCTCTCCGCCCACCATGACGACATCCATCCTGGTCAGGGGCGGTACGGGCACACGGATTCGTGTACGACGCCCCCGTCCCGCTGTCCTCCCTTCCCTTCCCGGCGAGTTCGCGCAGCGCCCGCGCGGACGGGGAGCCGGGGTCCGCGGTGATCAGGACGACCTCCTGGTCGTCCTCGGGGACGAGGAGGACGTCGCAGTTCAGGCGGAGGGGGCCCACGGCGGGGTGGTCGACGGTCTTGGTGCGGTGGCCGGGTGCGTGCACCGGCCGGCTCTCCCACAGGTGCCCGAACTCCGGGCTGCCGGTGTGCAGTTCGGCCAGTTGGGCGGCGAGCGCGGGGTCGTGCGGATAGCGGTCGGCGGCGCGCCGCAGCCGGGCGACGACGATCCGCCCGAATTCCTCCGTGCTCGAACTGCCGTACATCCGCCCCTCGTTGAGGAAGCGGCGCCGGGCGAGATTGGTGGTGCCGAGTCCGAGGTCGCCGCCGAACAGGCTCTGCGCGAGGGGGTTCCAGGCGACGAGGCCGTATGCCGCGTCGGTGACGATCGCGGCGGTCTCCGGCAGCCGCTCCAGCATCCGCACCACATGCGGCCGCACCTGCCGTACCGGCCCGGCGCCGGGCGGAGTGGCGGACCCGGCGAGGCGGAAGAGGTGATCGCGCTCGGCGGGGCTGAGCCGCAGCGCCCGGGCGAGGCCGTCCAGGATCCGGGCGGACGGTCTCGGTCCGCGGGCCTGTTCCAGCCGTACGTAGTAGTCGACCGACATGTGGGCCAGCTCGGCGAGTTCCTCGCGCCGCAGCCCGGGCGTGCGGCGCCGCGGATCACGGTCCGGCAGGCCGAAATCGTCCGGCCGCAGCCCGGCCCTGCGCTCCCGCAGAAACCGCGCCAACTCCTGCCTGGCCATGCCCTGCCTCCTCACTGCACTGCCTGGTACAGGCCGTCCCTGGCAGCGGGAGGCGCCCAGGACGACCGTGGCTCTCATGAACGAACGAACAGCACTCGTCACCGGTGCCAACAAGGGAATCGGCCTGCATATTGCGAGGCGCCTTGCGGCCGAGGGCTTCACGGTCCTGGTGGGCTCGCGGGACGCGGAGCGCGGGAAGCGGGCGGTGGCGGAGATCGGCGACGCGGCCCGGCCGCTGCTCCTGGACGTGAGGGACGCGGAGAGCATCGCGGTGGCCGCGGCGCAGGTGGACAGCCTGGACGTCCTGGTCAACAACGCCGGCATCAACCCGTCCCTGGCCCCGCCGACGGAGTCGGACGCGGCCGAGTTCCGCCGGGCGTACGAGACGAACGTGGTGGCCGTCCTGGAAGTGACCAACGCCTTCCTCCCGGCCCTGCGCCGCTCCCCGCACCCCCGGATCGTCAACATCTCCAGCGGTACGGCATCCCTGACCTGGAGCACGCACCCCAACCCCCAGTTCACACCGGGCCTCCCGGGCTCCGCCGCCTACCGAGCCTCCAAGACGGCCCTCAACACCCTCACCCTCCTCTACGCCCAGACCCTCGCCGAGGAGGGCTTCAAGATCAATGCCCTGGCCCCGGGCCGCCGCGCCACGGACCTGGTCCCCGGCGCGAAAACCTCCGGCGGCGATCCGGCGGAGGCGGCGGACGGCGCCGTACACCTGGCCCTCCTCCCGGACGACGGCCCGACGGGGCAGTTCTTCTCGTGGGACGGGACAGGGGTGCCGTGGTGAGGGGCGGAGAGGCGTGTCGTCAAAGACCGCACGGATGCGAGGAGAGCCAGCCCCGGTGACGCTCCCGCAGCCGGTCGCGCTCCTCGGGCGTCGTCAGGACGACGTCCGCGCCACCGTCGTACGGGTGGTACAGGCGCCGCAGCCCGGTGTCGGCGAGGAAGACCTCCGCCAAGGTGTCGTCGGCGACGGCCCGCAGCAGGTCGTCGACGAGGCCGGGTGCCCAGGGGCGGAGCTCGGCGTACAGGTGCCGGTAGCCGTGGAAGGCGGGGTCGGGGGCGTCGCAGTCCGGTTCCGTCCACCAGCGCACGGCGGCCGGGTGCAGGGAACGCCGCTCGTGCCAGGGCGGGATCCCGGACGCGTCCGACCAGTCCATGGACACGACGAACACGTCCTGGCCGGCGAAGAGTTCGTCGAGGACGGTGTTGTGGCGGTCCAGCACCGTCGCGTACTCCTCCTCGGACTCCGGATAGCGCTTCGAGCGCGGGAGGCTGTGGAAGCGGACCCAGCGGTCGTGGAGCGCGTCGCGGAAGAGGTGGGCGAGGGGTGGGGTGGACGGGTGGCGGTCGCGCCAGAGTGCCGCCAGTTCGTCGGGTACGACGGCCGGGCCCGCCCCTCGCCGCTCAGCCATCACGCCCGCAGCTCCGTGAGGCCGTCGTACGCGGACATGACGATGTTCAGGCCGCGCTGGTCCTGCGCGGGTTCGCGCATCTGGTTGGTGACGTACGCGACGACCATGCGGGACTCGGGTTCGATCATGACGAGGGAGCCGCCCCAGCCGCCCCAGCCGTACGTGCTGCCGAACAGCCCGTAGCCGAGGCCCCAGCGGATCGGCATGCCCAGGACCAGGTCCTCGCCGTCGAACTGCTCCTCCCAGGCACGGTCGCAGCCTGCCTGGGAGAGGACCCGTGTGCCGCGTACCGTTCCGCCGCAGGCCATCACCGACTGCACCTGGGCCACCGAGCGGGCGTTGCCGTACCCGCTCGCGGCGGGGATCTGGGCGCGGCGCCAGGGCAGGCCGTTGCCGTGCCGGACCCGGAAACCCGTGGCGGCGGAGTGCCGCGCCTCGCCACCGGGCGCGCTCGCCAGGTACTCCTCGTCCTGGCCGGGCGGCGGCACGGTGAGCGCCACGCGGTGGTCGTGCTCGGCGCCCAGCCCGATGTGGAAGTCCGCGCCCAGCGGCCCCGCGACCTCCTCGGCGAAGAACTCGCCCACGCTCCGCCCGCTGATCCGCCGCACCACCTCACCGACCAGGAACCCCTGCGTCATCGAGTGGTACCCGGCCGCACTCCCCGGCTCCCACTTCGGCGCCGCGGCGGCCAGCCGGCCCGTGGCGGTCGCCCAGTCGTACAGCTCCTCCACCGGCCACTCCCAGTCCGGCAGCCCGGCGGTGTGCGACAGCAGATGCCGTACGAGCACCTTCTCCTTGCCCGCCGCGCCGAACTCCGGCCAGTAGCGCACGACTTGAGCGTCCGGATCGAGCTCCCCCCGGTCGGCCAGCACCAGCGCGCACAGCGCGGTCATCGTCTTGGTCACGGAGTACACCCCGACGATCGTGTCCCGCTCCCACGGCACGGTCCGCTCCGCGTCGGCGTAACCGCCCCACACGTCGACGACCGGCTCCCCGTCCACGAACACCGCGACCGACCCGCCGACGTCCCCACCGTCGAGCAACTCCGCGAGCGCGCTGGGCACGGCGGTGAACAGTTCGTCGTACGAGCCCTGAATGTCAGCCATGCCCCACATCTAGCCCGCACGGGAAGATCGACGGCAACTGATTTCCGGCGGCTGATTTCCGGCCCGGTGCCGGGCGTGATGTAACGCTCGGCCATGCTGCGGCCAAGTACGGGTGCAAGGATGACCGACCCCTTTGGAGGAACGGGTGCGCACACCCGACGGCGGTGGCCGACGACAACCGGCGCCACCCAGCGGCGATCCGGCCGGATTCTCGGCGTTCTACCAGGAGAACTTCGAGGCCGTGCTCACGTTCGTGACGCGCCGCACCAGCGACCCCCACGTGGCGGCCGACCTCACGGCCGACGTCTTCGTCGCCGCGCTGGAGGCCGCCGACCACTACGACGCCGGGCGCGGAACACCGATCGCCTGGCTGTACGGCATCGCACGCAATGTCGTGGCCTCGCACGGCCGCGGCACGGTCCGCGAACTCGGGGCGGTGGCCCGGCTGAAGGGACGCCGGCTGCTCGACACGGAGGACATCGCGGCCCTGGAGGAACGGATCGACGCCGAACGGGCGGTCCGTGAACTCGCGGAGCGGCACAGCGCGCTCAGCGAACCGTTGCGCGCGGTGCTCGACCTGGTGGCGGTGGACGGGCTGACGCCCAGGGAAGCCGCCCAGGTCCTCGGCATCAGCCAGGCGACGGTACGGGTTCGCTTGCATCGGGCTCGGCGGGTGCTGCGGGGTGGGGGCGGGGCGGGCGCCGGGTCCGGCGGCGGTGCTGTCGGTCGGGGGGTGCTGCGGGCTGAGTCCGGGTCCGGCGGTGCTCCTGGCCGAGGGGCGCTCGGGTCCGAGGCCGGGGTACGTGGTGCAGCCGACCCGGAGGGGCGTGGTGGCTCCGGTGCCGATGGGATGCACGGCGCTGCCCGCGGGACGCCTGGCAGCCCTGCCGCTCATGGGGTGCCCGGCGCCCTTCAGCAAGACGCACCCGGTGCTCTCCAGCAAGACGCCGACCGTCCGCAACTCCCCGACACCGCCCTGGAGAACGCGTCATGACCACGCCCCCCGCCTCGCCCACCGGCTTCCGGCAGCGCCTCGGCGATCAGCTCTCCGCCCTCGCGGCCGAGAACGCAACGGCGAGCGCAACTGCTACCGCCACTGCTTCCGCGCCCGGCACTGCTCCCAGCACCGTCCCCGTCCCCCTCCCCGTCACCAACGTCCCGCCCCGCCCGGCCCCCCGGCGCCTCCCCTGGGCCGTACGCCACCGGCTGCCCCTGGCCGTCGCCGGCGTGGCCGCGGTCGGTGTCGCACTCGCCACCCTGCCCGCGCACCGTTCCGCCACCCCCGCCCCCGGCCGGGCCACCGGACCCGCCGTCACCTCGCAGCCGCAGAGGATCACGACGGCCGCGTACACCCTGCAACGGGAAGACGACGGCCGGGTCAGGCTGGCGATCACCGATGCCGCGGGCAAGCTGCTCGACACGGCCCGGCTCCAGCGCGACCTCAACAGCCTCGGCGTCCCGGCCCTCGTCTACACCGGCGACCCCAAGTGCACGAAGCCCCCGACCGGCACCGGAGACGACTCACCCCGCGAGACCTGGAGCATCGAACTGGCCAAGGGCGGCAAGCCGGTTCTGTCCGTCCGGCCCGACAGGATCCCCGCCGGACAGCACCTGCTGGTCGCCTTCCCCCTCGCCCGCACCGACCCCGACCACGCCGGTTACGTCATCCAGGCGGGCCGCATCGAGGGCACCCCGCCGACCTGCGTACCGGCCCTGCCGAAGAGCTCCGCCGGGTGACGTGAAGGCGGGCCGGCGGACGCGGCCCCGCCGGCCCGCAGAACCGACATTCAGGGCGACTTTCGACGGCCGGGCAACCTGAGCCGCCCTCTCACCCTGTTCACAGATGGCACACAAGTTCAACTTCCCGTGCCACCAAGACGTGCAGGACTCGTCCCGACCAGACGCGGAAAGAGCACTCATGACCAGACACCACCCCACCGCCTTACGGCGTTCCGCGGTCATCGCCGCAGCCGCCCTCGCCGTAGGCACCGCCGCAACCCTCGCCGCGCCCGGCGCGGGAGCGGCAACCCCGGCGGGCACGCCGAAGCTCCAACTCATCGCCGCCACACCCGCGGTGACGGTCGACCGGTACGAAGGCGAGCCCGGGGTCTACCTGGACCTCGGCACCTACGTGACGGTCGACGGGGGACCGCTGGAGCTGAAGGTGACACGGAAGTCGTACAACGACCCCGTCGTCGCGTCGCAGGTGATCCGCTCCGGTGGCCGGACCGTCACCAAGGCCCTGCCGAAGGGCCTGGTGAAGGACTTCTCGGGTCTGCCGGACTTCCTGAACGTCAGCATCAGCGACGCGTCGGGCACGAAGGTGGCCGACACCACGCAGTCCTTCTGCCCGAACAACCGGGCCGGCCGGATCCGGCCGGACGCCCCGGCCACCTCGAAGTATCCCGAGAGCTGTTCCGATAACCCGTTCGCGCTCGGCGGGATCTGGGGTGTCGAGAAGGGCTGGGCGGCGGCCACCTCCCAGGGCTTCCGCGGGGACAACGCCCTTGACCTGAAGGCCGGCGACTACACCGCGAAGGTGTCGGTGGCGAAGAAGTACCGCGACCTGTTCGGAATGCCGGACAAGACGCGGACCATCAAGGTGACGGTCCGCCAGGACTCGGGCGGGGGACAGGGCCTGACCGGCGCGAAGAGCGGGCGTGAGAACGCGTCGAAGACCCTGAAGCCGGCCTCCGCGCGTCCCGTCGGCAGGGCGGGAGTCCCCGCCGACGTGCCCAAGCCCGACCTGCGCGCCCTCCCCGCGTACGGCATCGCCGTCACCAACGGGGACGAGGGCGGAGTGGGCGCCGCCGCGGGCAAGGACTACCTCGCCTTCAGCGCCACCGTCTGGAACGGCGGCCCCTCGCCGCTGGTCGTGGACGGATTCCGCAAGCCCGGCGCGGAGAAGATGGACGCGTACCAGTACTTCTACGACGCCAAGGGCAAGCAGGTCGGGTACACGCCGACCGGCACCATGGAGTGGGACCCGCGGGACGGCCACCAGCACTGGCACTTCAGCGACTTCGCGAGCTACCGCCTGCTCGGCGCGGACAAGCGGGAGATCGTCCGCAGCGGCAAGGAGGCGTTCTGCCTGGCCAACACCGACGCCATCGACTACACGGTGAAGAACGCCAACTGGCACCCGTACAACACCGATCTCGCCACCGCCTGCGGTGAGGAGACCGCCGTGTCGGTGCGCGAGGTTCTGGACGTCGGCAACGGTGACACGTACAGCCAGTACCGCCCCGGCCAGTCCTTCGACGTCTCGGACCTGCCGAACGGCACGTACTACATCGAGGTCATCGCCAACCCCGACAAGCGGCTCAAGGAACAGAGCACGGCCAACAACATCACGTACCGCAAGGTCGTCCTCGGCGGTACGCCGGGGGCGCGCACGGTGACGGTGCCGAAGTACGGCCTCATCGACGCTCCCTGATCCCTTCCGGTGATCCCTTCCGGTGATCCCTTCTGGCGACCCCTTCTGGTGGGCGGAGGCACGGCCTTCGCCCATCACGGTCGTAAGTGGTGGATGCGCAACTGTTCGGGACCGGCGGGAGTCTAGGGACCGAAGGCAAGTTCTCCTGGAGAACACCTTCCGTTTGCCCGCGCTCCAGCAGAGGGTCTCCCCATGCCGATGCCCCCGCACAACCGTCGCGCCTCCCGTGCCGCAGTTGCCGTCCTCGGCGCCGCCGGCCTGATCGCGCTGGCTGCGGCTCCCGCCGCCTTCGCCGATGAGCCCGCACCCGAACTCGTCGTCGGAGGCATCGAGCCGATCGACGGGCTGAAACCGGGGAACACCTTCGATCTGCCGGTCACCGTGGCGAACAAGGGCACCGGAGCAGCCAAGAAGGTGTGGGTCGACTACGCCGTCACCCGCGGACTGGACTTCACGGAGGTCCCCTCCAACTGCTGGACACAGCACATCCGGCCCTACGACGAGATGCCGGAGAGGTGGACCGTGGTGTGCGAGTTCGAGCAGGCGGTGGAGCCGGGGGTCGTCTACACCCCCGACACGCCTCTCCGCGTCAAGGCACTGGACCGCGCGCTCAATGACGAACTGCGCCTGCGTGTCGGGACCGACGATCCGGTGGCGGACGACAACGGATCTCCGCCTGTGGCGGGTACCGCACCGGCGGTGAAACTGGTCGAGAGCCAGGCGGGGGAGGAGGGGTCCGCGCGAGTCGTCGACGTACCGGTCACCTCCGTCAACACGGCCGACTTCCAGGTGACGGGTGCCGCGCTGAAGGGGAGCGTCGGCGAAACGGTGCCGATGAAGGTGGAGTTCACCAACGCCGGGCCCGCCTGGGTCATGCCCAAGCCGGGGGACCGGCCCGTGAGCGTCGTGATCACGCCCCCCGCCGGCACGTCGGTCGTCAAGACCGCCGCTTTCTGCCAGGCCAAGGGTGCGGCGTACCGCTGCGGCATGAGACAGCCGGCTCTCAACGAGGGCGGCCGAGAGACCTACACCTTCCAGCTGAAGATCGACAAGCGGCTGGCGCAGGCGAAGGGCTCGGTGGCCCTGAGTACGGAGGCCCGACCGTTCGACCCCGACAAGACCAACGACAAGGCGGACATCACGCTGGAGGTCACGGGCGGGGGGCCGACGAGCTCACCGGGCAGCACGCCCAGCGGCTCAGGCGGCTCAGGCGGCTCAGGCGGCTCAAGCGGCTCGGGCAACTCGACCGGCTCGGCCGACGGTTCGTCGTCGACCGGCGCCAGCCTGGCAGAGACCGGCTCCTCGGCGCCGGCCGTCACGGGAGTTGCGGCCGCGGCGGTGGTCACGGGCGCGGGCATGCTCGCCATCGCGCGCCGCCGCCGGGCCGAGAGCTGAGCCGCTGCCGGCGGGGGAGAGATGGACGACGACAGAACTATCGCCGGACGCGTCTCACCCGGCGAAGCCATGGCACAACTCGCCGGCCACAGACAGGTTTTCCACTCCGAAGCCGATCTCCAGCACAGCTTCGCGCGAGCCCTGTGGGAACTGTCCCCGGATGTGCACTCCAGACTTGAGGTGCCGCAGCGTGCAGGAAGCAAGGCCGAGCATCTGGACCTCCTGTGCATCGGCCCCTCGACCCGTACCGCGATCGAGTTCAAGTACTTCACCCGGAGCTGGACGGGCAGGGCGGGCACTCCCGCCGAGGACTATGCCTTGAAGGGGCATGCGGCCACGGACCTCGCTCGTCTGCACTTCGTGCGGGACATAGCCAGGCTGGAGCACTTCTGCCGCCGGCCCGACCAGAACGGCCTTGCCATCATGCTGACCAACGACGCCTCCCTGTGGACTCCGCCCGGCGCCGGCCGCGGGCAGACCCGGGACCGAGAGTTCAGGATCCACCAGGGCCGTGAGCTTGCCGGCACGCTGCAGTGGGCCGAGGGCGCCTACAAGCGGAACACGTGCCCGCTGCGGGGCGCGTACCCGCTCAACTGGGAGCCTTACTCCGAACTGGGTGGAGCAGGGGGAGAGTTCCGGTATCTCGCCGTACCCGTCAGCCCGCTGCCGGCCGGCCCGTCAGCCGCATAGGTGGGCGAGGAGGTCGTCTCCGACGGGGTAGGGGCGCTCCTGGGGCAGCAGTCCAGCGGCGGAGTTCAGGTCCCCGGCCCTGACGAGGCCGTGGATCTCGTGGGCAAGCGGGGTCACGTCGCGGATGGCGATCGTCCACTCATCCGCGTAACGCCGTGCCGCCTCACCGGCGAGGCCGAGCTGCAGGGCCCGGTACGGCATGGGTTGCAGGTGCAGGTCACGCTCCGGGTCCCACTGCACACGAGTCGGCGCGCGCTTCAACTGGCGCTGCCAGGTGGCGTGGTCGGGGTGGATCCCGCGAACGTAACTCGACAGGCAGGCGTTCCGCAGAGCCCACTCGAAGCCGTCACGCGTGATCTCGACGGCGAGAACGGTCTCCTGCCCCTCCTTGGCACCCCAGCCGCAGCGGTACATCATCCACAGGAACGACGGCTTGATCCACGTCATCCTGTCCCGCTTCCAGGCGGCGGGAAAACGCCCGTCGCGGACGGCCGGCAGGCCGATCTCCGGGGAGTAGGCCTGGTAGACGGTGATCGTGGATTCCGAGTGGGCCGCACGGATCCTGTGTTGCGGTTCTTCCATGGCGTACAGCGTGGAGTCGGCCGTCTCAGGCGGCCACTGATTTTCGACTCATGTCGGCTGCGACGCTCGTTCCGCTGCGATCTCGTAGCGGGCCATGATGTCGAGGAGCAGTTCGACGCGGGTCCGAGTGCGGCTGGGCACGGTCCCCTCGACGCTCACCGATATCTCGCTGCCACCCACGGATCGGGCGATGCGAAGGTCAACGCGGTCCCGTCCGACGAAGGGGTACGCGTACCAGGCCGAGCGCGGCTGTTCGTCGTCGGTGTCGGGGAGTGCCGTGTGAATGGCCAGCCAGTCGCTGTCGTCGAAGTCGTAGGCCATCTCTGCGGCGAGGGACTCGCAGAACGGGCGGAGATTGGTCTCCCGGATCCAGCCTTCCGCGACGGTCTGGCTGCGACGCCCTTCGACCGGGGGATCAAGGGAGTCGAGATCCTCGTGCAGCGCGTCCAACCTCCGGTGCGTCAGCTCGTCGGCGGGTGTTGTCTCCATGAGCGTCCAGCCGGGCAGTTGGCGCCGGAGGTCGGCGGGGAGGTCGTCGCTGTCCGGGTCCGCCAGTCGGTACAGGATGCCGAAGGCCGTTTCCCGGGCGACGGCGCGAGGGGGGTCGGTCGCGGTGGTGTCCCAGGCCTGGATGTCCTGCGACAGCGCCCGCAGGAGCCGGTACCGAGCCAGCTGAGGAAGGTCCTCCTCCACTTCCGACTCCGCCCATCCCCGCGGATCGTCGGCGCCGAGCGCGGCGAACAGGCGGGCGAGGTTCTCCGTGTCCGTGTCCGTCACGTCGGATCAGCCGTCCGCCTTGGCAACGCCGATCGGACAGGAGACGCCCGTCCCGCCTATGCCGCAGTAACCCGCCGGGTTCTTGTCCAGGTACTGCTGGTGCCTCAGTTCCAGTGAGCATTGCAAGGTCGACACGTCCTAGCGCCAGCCACTAAGTGCACGCTCTGCGTTGTCAACCAATTCCTTGTAGGTGACGGCCTCCACCCTGCTCATGTGCGTGTTGAGCGTGCGCAGGGCTTCATTGATGTCTTCCTCAGCCACGTCCGGCTGTACCGATGGGTGTCCGATCAGAACGAGAGCGCTCGCCCTTCGAGTCTCGATGCCTAGTTCGTCTCGTATCCGGAGTCGATGCTCGTCCAAACCGACCAAGTAGTTCACCGCTTGGCTCATCGCATCGTGCACTTCCGCCGTCGGCACCCAACAACCTCTGTGTCTCTTGACCAGGGAGCCGTGGAGGCTCATTGAGCGCTTCAACTCCACGATGTGTAGTGCGCCGTCCCCCCGAATCAGCGGGATGTCGACCTCGTCTCCCGGAACCAACCTGCGCTGGATTGCCTGGCTTGCAAATTGGCCGCCGAAGATCCAGTACTGACCGTCCAGTGCACGTTGCAGATCTCTCTCGTTCGCTTCGGGATCTTCTACTGCCATGCGCAGCGCTTTGAGGCCCCGCCGGCGGCGCTGAACCTCCGCGGCCCGCAACAGCAGTTGTCCCTCCCTGTCCGCTGCCAAAACGGCGAGGGACTCGGGGGACATCACGATGCGGCGGGCAGTGCCTTCCGGATCTTCCACGTCCACCCGCTCATGGAAGACCTGCTCAAGCCACGCCGCTACCTCGGCGCTGCCGCGAAGGATCCGATAGCGGCCGGGCCGCTCCTGCGACTGCTGCATGTAACGAGCGTCCCGCGCAATGGCTTCCACATGGGTGATCAGCTCGCTCGGACTTGCGTCAGGATGTTGCTGGAGGTACTGGTCGCCGAGTTGCATGAAGTAGGCCAGACTCGCAGAGAGCGTTCGTGCCAGATAGTCCTGATGCGAGCTCAACGGTTCTGTCGACCGTTGAAAGAGCCGGTATCGCTCTTCGAAGTCCGGTCGGAGGATTCGTCCTTCCGCGTAGTCCAAGGAATCTTGTATCAGTCGCACGACTTGCCATTCATCCACTGCTGCCGCGGTTGAGCGCACGTCCTTCAGCAGTGTGACGAGTGCCTGGCCTCCCCTGTAGGAGCTTCTGCCGCTGGTCATGTGCTTGACGACCGCTGCAAGCGCGTCCTTGACCGCAGAATCTACGGTATGTGCGGCGACATGCTTCAGTTGCAGCTTCAGCGCAAAGTCAGATCTCACATCCACAGGCACGATTCTGGCGCCTGGCACTGACAACTGCCTTAAGGTTTCAAACCAACAGGTCGACGACTATGCGGGGTCAGTTGCACCGGCCCGATACCTGTGACTGCACTCCAGGACGCGCAAGGCATCTGAGCGATGCTGACATGTTGGGTGGCAGGGCCTCAGTCATCCGCCTGGGCCACGGCAATCGGGCAGGACACCCCGGTCCCGCTCAACCCGCAGTAGTCGGCTGGGTTGTTGCTGCCCGAAAGCTAAGGAAGGTGTCAGTCCTCGACGGCGAAGGACGCACCGCCTGCGTACGTGAGTAGGTTCGCGAAGCGCAGCCACTGGAGCAGGTATACGTTCAAAGGCGAGTAGCCCGGCCGGGTCAGGCTGCGGATGCCGTGGACGGTGTCGGTCAGTTCCGCGGCCGTTCGGCGGTCGGGGCGACCGAGGGCCTTGAGGTAGGAGGCGGCGCAGTCTTCCAGCCGGGCGTGCAGGGTGACGAGTTGGCGTACCTCGGTGTCGGGGGAGAGCGTCTCGTCGGGGTAGGACATGCGCTGGAACGCCGAGTGCCGGTTGGCGACGGCGGCGATCAGCCCCAGGCGGGAAGGGGGTGCCGAACCCGGCCAGCGCGGAAAGCGCAGAGCGGTCGTGTCGCAAGCCCGTGGAGTTCGGCGGCCGACCGCCTTCTCCACCCGGCGGCGGCCGGCGAAGGCGTCCATCTCGGCGAGGTGCGCGGCCCGGCTCTCCTCCAGGGTGCCCAGCGCGCGCAACAACGCCGCCGAATCCCTGCGCAGATCGGGGGCGGGGCACGCCGTCGCGCTCAGATACGCCCAGGTCGCGTTGAAGCCGAGCGGGCCGTAGTCGCCGACGGCACACCTCAGCGCCGCGTGCCGTCTGACGAGCGGCAAACGTTCGTCACGCACTCTGCGGGCGTACGTTCCGAAGGCCACCCTTGACGTCAGCCTTCGGCCTTGGCCACACCGACCGGGCAGGAGACACCCGTCCCGCCCAACCCGCAGTACCCATCCGGGTTTTTGCTGCCCGAGAGGTACTGCTGGTGGTAGCCCTCCGCCGGGTAGAAGGTCCTGCCCTCGGCCGGGAGGATTTCCGTCGTGATCGTGCCGTGGCCCGAGCCTGTCAGGAGCTTCTGGTAGGTCGCGCGGGAGGAGTCCGCGGTGGCCGCCTGGGCGGGGGTGTGGGTGTAGATCGCCGAGCGGTACTGCGTGCCTACGTCGTTGCCCTGGCGGAAGCCCTGGGTGGGGTCGTGGGACTCCCAGAAGGTCTTCAGGAGGCGGTCGTACGAGATCAGCCTCGGGTCGTACACCACGCGGACCACCTCCGTGTGACCCGTCAGGCCCGAGCAGACCTCCTCGTACGTGGGGTGCTCCGTGTAGCCGCCCTGGTAACCCACCAGGGTTGTCCACACACCTGCCGGGAGCTGCCAGAACTTGCGTTCCGCGCCCCAGAAGCAGCCCAGCGCGAAGTCCGCGACCTCCAGGCCCTCGGGGTAGGGGCCCAGGAGAGCGTTCCCGAGGACCGTGTGGCGCTCGGGGACCGAGAACACCGGCTCCGCGCGACCCTGCAGAGCCTGCTCGGGCGTCGGCAACTGAGGCGAACGGCTGTACAGGAACATGCGCTCTCCAGGAGGGAAGGGGACGGGCGGGGCGGGGGCTGCCTCGTCAACTCACGGACGTCGTCTGGAATTCCGGGCCCCCGGCCCCCCGCGATCCGCCTCGGCTACTGCGGCAACGTCGCCGGACTCCCCCCGTTCGCCTCGTACCCCGCCACCGCCAGCGCGCGATAGACCGCGAACGCCCCCGCCGGGTCCGCGTTCAGAGTCCACGGCAGGGCGCCGACATGGCCGTCGATGTGTATGAGCTGGTTCATCGCCTCCGACCAGCGCTCGGCGCGTACCAGGAAGAAGACCAGGAGGTGGCGGACGTGCGCCAGCATCGGGTCCTCCGGGCGGGCCGAGTGGACCGCGTGGAGGGCGCCGTGGATCGCCTTGGTCACCACTTCGCTCTGGTAGAAGCTGCTGACCAGGTTCACCTCGGGGAGGTGCTCGAAGACCGCGAAGAGGGGCATCGCCGCGAGGAGCGAGCCCTGGGGGGCACGGGCGGCCGCCGCCTCCGCGAAGGAGTACGCCAGTTCGCGCGAGCCGTGCCACTTCTCGCACCAGTAGTGCAGGGCCGCCAGGTGCGCCCCCATGTGGGACGGGGCGCGGTCCAGGATCTTCAGCCACAGCTGCTCGAACTCTGGCTGGGAGTAGGTGAGGCCACGGGCCACCGAGAGCTCGACGATGTACGGGACCGGGTCGCCCGGGGCGAGCAGCGCCGCCTCGCCGCAGGCCGACCTCGCCTCCTCCATGATGATCCGGAACTCGTCCGTGCCCGGCGTCGACGTCCGCCACGCCTGCTGGACCAGGAACTCCGCGTGCACCGCCGCACCGCCCGCGTCCTTGGGCTGCTCGGCCCGCCACACCCGCAGCCACTGCCCGCCCGGCGACTCGCTGACCCCGCCCGGCCGCTGCTGCAGCTCCAGCGACGCGGCGCCCGCGAAGGCCTGCACGCGCTGCCAGCGCAGCTCGCCCTCCGCCTCGGTGCCGGCCAGCAGCTGGGAGGCCGCACGGTAGTCCTGCGTGCGCTGCACCAGGTCCAGTACGTCGAGGAGATCCTGGTCGGGGCCGGGCATCCGGACGTCCAGCTCCTCCTCGCGCACGGAGCCGTAGTTCGCGGGGTCGGCGGCGTCGGGGTGGCCGGGCGGGACCTGCTCGATCATGCCCCGTCGCCGCCGCAGGAACGGGAGCAGCACGAAGCCGAGCATGACCGCCGCGACCAGGACCCAGAGGATTTCCATGCCTCAAGCGTTCCAGACGCCTCCGACAATTGGCGAACCCGGTCCCGGACCTGTGGAAAACCGACCGGCACACCTGTGGAAAACCCCGTGAAGCACCTCCGCGACCCGCGGGGCACCCCGCCGGGACCCGCCCGGACCGAGGGAAAACCCGGCAGTGCGGCCGCCCGAGCCCCGCCGTCCGACGCCCGCCCCGCGAGCGCACTACCCTCGGTGCCCATGAGCGACAGGCACATCAGTCAGCACTTCGAGACCCTCGCGATCCACGCGGGCAACACCGCCGATCCCCTGACCGGCGCGGTCGTCCCGCCGATCTACCAGGTCTCGACCTACAAGCAGGACGGCGTGGGCGGCCTGCGCGGGGGCTACGAGTACAGCCGTAGCGCCAACCCCACCAGGACCGCCCTGGAAGAGAACCTCGCAGCGCTCGAGGGCGGCCGCCGCGGGCTCGCGTTCGCGTCCGGACTGGCGGCCGAGGACTGCCTGTTGCGTACGCTGCTCAGCCCCGGCGACCACGTGGTCATCCCCAACGACGCGTACGGCGGCACCTTCCGGCTGTTCGCGAAGGTCGTCTCCCGGTGGGGCGTGGAGTGGTCGGTCGCCGACACCAGCGATCCGTCCGCCGTACGGGCCGCCCTCACCCCGAAGACCAAGGCCGTGTGGGTGGAGACCCCCTCCAACCCGCTGCTCGGCATCACCGACATCGCCGTCGTCGCGCAGATCGCCCGGGACGCTGGCGCGAAGCTCGTCGTCGACAACACCTTCGCCACGCCCTACCTCCAGCAGCCGCTGGCGCTCGGCGCGGACGTCGTAGTGCACTCCCTGACCAAGTACATGGGCGGCCACTCCGACGTCGTCGGCGGCGCCCTGGTCGTCTCCGACGAGGCGCTCGGCGAGGAACTGGCGTACCACCAGAACGCGATGGGCGCGGTCGCCGGGCCCTTCGACTCCTGGCTGGTGCTGCGCGGCACCAAGACGCTGTCGGTGCGCATGGACCGGCACAGCGAGAACGCCACCAAGGTCGCCGAGATGCTCACCCGGCACGCGCGCGTGACGAACGTCCTGTACCCGGGCCTGGAGGACCACCCGGGTCACGAGGTCGCCGCCAAGCAGATGCGGGCCTTCGGCGGCATGGTGTCGTTCCAGGTCGAGGGCGGCGAGGAGGCGGCCGTCGAGGTGTGCAACCGTGCCAAGGTGTTCACGCTCGGCGAGTCCCTTGGCGGCGTCGAGTCGCTGATCGAGCACCCCGGCCGGATGACGCACGCGTCCGCCGCAGGCTCGGCCCTGGAGGTGCCGGCCGACCTGGTGCGCCTCTCCGTGGGCATCGAGAACGTCGAGGATCTCCTGGAGGACCTGCAGCAGGCGCTCGGCTAGCCGACCGCGAGCGGTCGCGAGCTCACCAGCCCGTGTACGGGGGAGTCGTCTGCGAGGGCGGCTCCACCCACGGGCGGGCCATCAGGGCCCACACCACGAACGTCACGGCAGCGGCGCACAGCAGCAGCCACATCAGGCGCCGGGCGAGCACCCGCCGCCGCAGCATCCGGGCACCACGCCGCATCACCTCGGCGTACAGTTCGGGCGGCACGGGCGGCGGCACCCGCTCCATGATCCGCCGCGCCGAGGCCTCACGCTCAGGCCGATTCACCGCCACCACCTCCCCTCACGCACACACGCGTGGCCGCTTCCCTGTGCCCGTACGCACATGGCCGCCATCCCCCTTGTCCGCGCGCGCGTGGCCCGATCGGCTCGTCCACGCGTGTGTGGCCGCCATCCCCTTGTCCACGCGTTCGTGGCCGCGACCGGCTCGGCCACGCGTGTGCGGCCCCCATCCGCTTGACCGCGTGTGTGGCCGCCATCCGCATGCCCAATGCCTACGCGCGCGTGGCCACCGTCCGCATGTCTACGCGCGCGTGCCCACCGTCCGTTTGTCCTCGCCGCATGCCGACCGTCGCCCGCCCCCTCGGACGACGTGCCGACGGCTCTCGCCCCGCCCGTCACGGGTGCGCCACCTTCGCCCCGAGCGCCCTCCGTGGCCGCTCCGGCCGCGGATGCAGCAGGTTCGTCGTCGCGCGGTCGCAGATCGCACGGACGCGGTCCGGCGGCAGGCCGAGCAGCGCCGCGGTCTGCTCCTCGGCGACCCCCTCGTACAGCCGCAGGACCAGGATCAGGCGCTCCTGCGGGCCCAGGCCGGCCAGGGCGGCGCCGGGGTGCGGGCGGCCGCGGCCGAAAGCGCCGTACTGGTGCCAGGCCGTCCGCGCGAAACGGGTGGCCAGGTACTGGCGGGTGCGGTTGTACGGGTCCTCGCCGCGCAGCCGGTCCCAGCACGCGTACGTGTGCCCGAGCGCGAGCGTCAGCAGGCGTCGCGCGCGCGGGTTGTCGTCCGGCGCCTCCGCTGTGAGCAGCGTGGCGGCATGCAGCAGCCGTCCTGCCGCGCCCGCGACGAACGCCTCGAACTCACGGGCCCGGCGGACGCCCTGTGACGCCTGCCGTGATCGCACCGAGCCTCCCGCCTGACGCGGCCCCGAGGATGCGGGACCCGGCCGCGTACGGCATCCGGAACCGCGTACGACGGGGGCCCGATCTCATATGAGGGCAGGGGTGGCCTTTCGGTCAAGAGCCGCGCGGCAGACGGCCACACGCGCGTGCGGGACCCGATACGTACACGCGCGTGCATTGCGCCTACGACGGCGACGACGCCTCCGGTCCGGGGACGCCCTGGGCGGCCATGCGCGTGGACAGCGCGGTGTTGAAGCGCGTGAGGAGCGTGCAGAACGCCTCGCGCTCCTCCGGCGCCCAGTCGTGTGTCAGCTCGGCCATCAACTGACGCCTGGACGAGCGCACTTCCTCAAGGCGCGACATCCCGCGCGGGGACAGCTGAAGCACCACCGCACGCCCGTCCTCGGGGTGCGAGGTGCGCTTGACGAGCCCGGTGTCGACGAGCGGGGCCACCTGCCGTGTCACCGTCGAGGAGTCGATGCCCATGCTGGCCGCGAGCGCCTTGACGCCCATGGGGCCTTCCTTGTCGAGGCGGTTGAGCAGCAGATACGCGGCGCGGTCCATGGAGTTGCGCACCTGCCCGACCCCGCCGAGCCGGGTCTGTTCGGCACGACGGGCGAAGACCGCCACCTCGTGCTGCAGCGTGTCGAGGAGACCGGTGTCACCGACGGTCGTCATGTCCATCGACATTTCAGGTGTTGTGGGCATGGCCGGAGGCTCGCTTCATGAGGGTGGTCTGGAATGGGGGACAGAGTACGCGGCCGGAAGGCGGGCCGTACCGGCGCTGCGCAAACCAGTCTCGGAGGTTGGTCACACCGCTCGTGTGCCCCTGTGAACTGCGATGCTTGAGTCATGAGCTACAGCACGGCTGACTCCTTGCGGCCCGTGACCCTCGACGACGTACGGGGCGCCCAGAAGATGCTCTCGGGCGTGGCACGGGTGACGGCGATGGAGGGCAGCAGGCACCTGTCCCAGCTGGTCGGCGCGCCGGTGCACTTCAAGTGCGAGAACCTCCAGCGCACGGGCTCCTTCAAACTGCGCGGCGCGTACGTCCGTATCGCCGGACTGCTGCCCGAGGAGCGGGCCGCCGGGGTCGTCGCCGCGAGCGCCGGCAACCACGCGCAGGGCGTCGCCCTCGCGTCCTCCCTGCTCGGCGTGCGGGCGACGGTGTTCATGCCGAGGGGCGCCCCGCTGCCGAAGATCAGCGCCACCCGCGAGTACGGCGCCGAGGTGCGCCTGCACGGCCAGGTCGTCGACGAGACGCTGGCCGCCGCGCAGGCGTACGCGGCCGAGACGGGCGCGGTGTTCATCCACCCCTTCGACCACCCCGACATCATCGCGGGCCAGGGCACGGTCGGCCTGGAGATCCTGGAGCAGTGCCCCGAGGTGCGCACGATCGTCGTCGGCATCGGCGGCGGAGGCGTCGCGGCCGGTATCGCCGTCGCGGTGAAGGCCCTGCGGCCGGACGTGCGGATCGTGGGCGTGCAGGCGGAGGGCGCGGCCGCGTACCCGCCCTCGCTCCGGGCCGGCCGCCCGGTGTCGATCGAGAACCCGGCGACGATGGCGGACGGCATCAAGGTCGGGCGGCCCGGCGACGTGCCGTTCGGGATCGTCAGCGAGCTGGTGGACGAGGTCCGCACGGTCACCGAGGACCAGCTCTCCACCGCCCTGCTGCTGTGCCTGGAGCGGGCCAAGCTGGTCGTGGAGCCGGCCGGCGCGAGCCCGGTGGCGGCGCTGATGGGCGATCCGGGCAGCTTCGAGGGCCCGGTCGTCGCGGTGCTGTCCGGCGGCAACGTCGACCCGCTGCTGATGCAGCGCGTCCTGCGCCACGGCATGGCCGCGCAGGGCCGCTACCTGGCCGTACGGCTGCGGCTGACGGACCGGCCGGGGGCTCTCGCCTCGCTGCTGGGGGCGTTGTCAGTGGTCGACGCTAACGTGCTCGACGTGAGTCACGTACGGACCGATCCCCGGCTCGGGCTCACGGAGGCGGAGGTTGAGCTGCACCTGGAGACGAAGGGGCCGGAGCACTGCGCCGAGGTCGGCCGGGCCCTGCGCGAAGCGGGCTACACGGTCATCGACTGAGGCGTCCGACTGAGGCGCCGGACGGCCGGGCAGAAAGCGGAATCCCCAGTTCAGGGGGCCTGTGTCACTCGTTCGGGGAAATCCGTTGAGAGACGCGATACATCGCGTTATGGTGTGTCCAGTGCCCCCGCCATCGTCATCCATCCGGCGGAACAAAACGCACAAATCTAGGCTTTCCGAAGAATCCCCGACGACGTGGAGACTCACATGCCAGGCGCCATCTATGCCGAAGGTCTCGTGAAGACCTTCGGTGACGTAAAGGCTCTGGACGGCGTCGACCTCGATGTCCCCGAGGGCACCGTGCTGGGCCTGCTCGGGCCGAACGGCGCGGGCAAGACGACCACTGTCCGCTGTCTGACCACCCTGCTGCAACCGGATAGCGGCAAGGCGGTCGTGGCCGGCCTCGACGTGCTCAAGCATCCGAACGAGGTGCGCCGCTCGATCGGTCTGTCCGGCCAGTTCGCCGCGGTCGACGAATACCTGACCGGCCGCGAGAACCTCCAGATGGTCGGGCAGCTCTACCAGATGAAGGCCAAGGCCGCGAAGGCCAGGGCCGCCGAGCTGCTCGACCAGTTCGACCTCGCGGACGCCGCCGACCGTACCGCGAAGACCTACTCCGGAGGCATGCGTCGCCGGCTCGACCTCGCGGCCGCCCTGGTCGTCTCGCCGCCCGTGATGTTCATGGACGAGCCGACGACCGGCCTCGACCCGCGCAACCGCCAGCTGCTGTGGGAGGTCATCAAACAGCTCGTCTCCGGCGGTACGACACTGCTGCTGACCACGCAGTATCTGGAGGAGGCCGACCACCTCGCGCACGACATCGCGGTCGTCGACCACGGCAAGGTCATCGCCCGCGGCACCTCCGACCAGCTCAAGGCCCGCACCGGCGGCGAGCGCGTCGAGGTCGTGGTGCACGAGCGCGAGCACATCCCCACCGCCCGCGAGGTCCTCGCCGGCTTCGGCAAGGGCGAGCTCACCGTCGAGGAGCACACCCGCAAGCTCACCGTGCCCGTCACCGGCGGCGCCAAGCTGCTCGCCGAGGTCATCCGGGAGCTGGACGCCCGTGGCATCGAGATAGACGACATCGGCCTGCGCCGCCCCACCCTCGACGACGTGTTCCTCTCCCTGACCGGACACGTGGCCGAGGTGAAGCCGGAGGAGAACGGCGAGACGGCGGACGCCCCCGCCAAGGACCGCAAGTACAAGAAGGAGACCGCCCAGTGAGCGCCGTCACCGACGCGGTGCGGGTAGCGCCGACCGGAAACCCCGTCAGCCAGTCCTTCCGGGACTCGATGGTCGTCGCGAAACGCAACCTGATCCGCATGAGCCGGATCCCCGAGATGATCATCTACGGGCTGATCCAGCCCATCATGTTCGTGGTGCTGTTCACCTACGTCTTCGGCGGTTCCATGCAGATCGGCGGCAGCACCAGCGCCACCGACTACAAGAACTTCCTGATGGCCGGCATCTTCGCGCAGACCGTCACGTTCGCCACCGCGAGCTCGGGTGCGGGCATCGCCGACGACATGCACAAGGGCCTCATCGACCGGTTCCGCTCCCTGCCCATGGCGCGCGGCGCCGTGCTGACCGGGCGGACCCTCGCGGACCTGGTGCAGACGGCGCTGACCCTGGTCGTCCTCGCCGTGGTCGCGCTGCTGGTCGGCTGGCGGGTCGGGACGGACGGCGACACCAACGCCGGGAAGGTTATCGGCGCCTTCGCCCTGCTGCTCCTGCTCGGCTATGCCTTCACCTGGATCGGCGCCCTGATCGGCATGTCCGTACGGACCCCCGAGGCGGCCACGTCCAGCGGGCTGATCTGGCTCTTCCCCGTGACGTTCATCTCGAACGCCTTCGTGGACACCAGCCACATGACCCCGTGGCTGCGCCACATCGCCGAGTGGAACCCCTTCAGCGCCACCGTCCAGGCGGCCCGGGTGCTGTTCGGGAACCCGGGCCAGTCACCGTCCGACGCCTGGCCGATGGTGCATCCGGTCTGGGCCTCGCTGATCTACTCGGCCCTGATCATCGTCATATTCAGGACGCTGGCGGTGCGCAAGTACCGCTCGGCGACGGCGTGAGGCGCTCGCGGCGCTGACGGGCCGGGCATGACGACGCCCCCGGCGTCACCAGGACACCGGGGGCTCGTCAAGGGCGCTTCGGCCGAGGCGGCCGGACCGGGTGGGCTCAGCCGTTGTAGGGCTCGGCCTTGAGGATCTTCACGGAGGCCTTCCTGCCGTTCGGCAGCTCGTACTCCGCGTCCTCGCCGACCTTGTGGCCGATCACGCCGGAGCCCAGCGGGGACTGCGGCGAGTAGGTCTCGATGTCGGCGCTGGCGTACTCGCGCGAGGCGAGCAGGAAGGTCGTCGTGTCGTCCTCGTCGCCGTCGAAGGCGATCGTCACGACCATGCCGGGTGCCACCGCGCCGTCCGCGGACGCCGGGGCCTCGCCGACCTTGGCCTTCTCCAGGAGCTGGGTCAGCTGGCGGATGCGGAGCTCCTGCTTGCCCTGCTCCTCCTTGGCCGCGTGGTACCCGCCGTTCTCGCGCAGGTCGCCCTCCTCGCGCGCGGCCGCGATCTTCGCGGTCACTTCCTCGCGCGCGGGACCAGACAGGTACGCCAGCTCTTCCTTGAGCTTGGTGTACGCCTCCTGCGTAAGCCAGGTGACGTCTTCGCTGGTCTGGGTCACAGGTGCTCCTCGTAGGTACTGGGAATACAAAGCATCGCCCTACCCAGAAGAATGTTCCTTCACGGAAGGGCGAAACCACGAGCCTAACAATTCAGCGGCCCAAGGGGGAGGACATAAGCCATCAGAATTACGTCAACGCAGGTCAGCCCGGCAGGATCGGGGTGAAGTCAGTCCGCGTGGCAGCCGAGGAGCTCGGCCGTGGTGCCGGGGGCCGTCGTGCGGAGCGTGACGACCTTGTCGATCCGGGTCGCCTTCCCGTCGAAGCGGAAGTCCGCCCGGCCCACCTCGGACTGGTCCGCCGCCTGGGAGCGCACGGTGCAGTAGCCGGAGGTGCCGGAGTCCTTGCGGACCTCGAGGTGGATCGAGACCGAGTTCTTGTGCGGCTCGAACGTGATCACCTCGCCGCTGATCTTGTTCTGGCCGACGTAGTGGTAGGCGAAGTAGCCGATCAGGGCGAGAAGCAGGGCCCCGAGCACGGCTCCGGCGACCTTGAGCCTGTGGTCGGCGCGCTCGTCCGAGGAGCGGCCGTAGCGGCCCTCGGGCAGCTTCGTGCTCGCCGTACTCATGATCGTCCTCTCGGCAAAAGGCTTCCGGAGCCGGACCCCGGAATTATTCGCCCCCCGATTCGGTCACTATAGAAGCCGCCGATCGCCCCCTAAGTCACCGGGGCGCCGACTTACCAAGGATTGAGTCTTGACTGACCAGCTGCGACTGATGGCCGTGCACGCCCACCCCGACGACGAGTCGAGCAAGGGCGCGGCCACCATGGCGAAGTACGTGTCCGAGGGGGTGGACGTGCTGGTCGTGACCTGCACGGGCGGGGAGCGCGGCTCCATCCTCAATCCGAAGCTCCAGGGCGACAAGTACATCGAGGAGCACATCCACGAGGTACGCAAGAAGGAGATGGACGAGGCCCGGGAGATCCTGGGCATCAAGCAGGAGTGGCTCGGCTTCGTCGACTCCGGGCTCCCGGAGGGCGACCCGCTGCCCCCGCTCCCCGAGGGCTGCTTCGCGCTGGAGGACGTCGACAAGGCGGCCGGCGAGCTGGTCAAGCAGATCCGCGCCTTCCGCCCGCAGGTGATCACCACCTACGACGAGAACGGCGGGTACCCGCACCCCGACCACATCATGACCCACAAGATCTCGATGGTGGCGTTCGAGGGCGCGGCGGACACCGAGAAGTTCCCGGAGTCCGAGTACGGCCCCGCGTACCAGCCGCAGAAGCTGTACTACAACCAGGGCTTCAACCGCCCGCGCACCGAGGCGCTGCACAACGCTCTGCTCGAGCGCGGTCTGGAGTCGCCGTACGGGGACTGGCTGAAGCGCTGGAGCGAGTTCGAGCGCACCGAGCGCACGCTGACCACGCATGTCCCGTGCGCCGACTTCTTCGAGATCCGCGACAAGGCCCTGATCGCCCACGCCACCCAGATCGACCCCGACGGCGGCTGGTTCAAGGTCCCGATGGAGATCCAGAAGGAGGTCTGGCCGACGGAGGAGTACGAGCTCGCGAAGTCGCTCGTGGACACCTCCCTCCCCGAGGACGACCTCTTCGCGGGCATCCGCGACAATGCCTGACATGAGCGCAAGCGTGAGCCTGGCACTGACGAACCTCGTCCCCCTCGCCAAGGAGGTGGACGAGAACAAGGTCACCCCCGGCGTCCTCGGCTTCATCGTCTTCGCGGCGATGGCGCTGGCGGTGTGGTGGCTGATGAAGTCGATGAGCCGACACATGAACAAGGTCGAGTTCACCGAGGTCCCGGACCCGAGGGCGGAGTCCACCACCGAGGAGCCCACCGACGCCAAGCCGTCCACGGACACCAAGTCGTCCACGGACACCAAGACGTCCACGGACACCAAGGCGTCCACGGGCTCCAAGGACTGAGCGCCGGGCACAGGTTCACCGGCATGACCCCGTGACACCCGTCGGGTGCCATGGGGTCATGCCGTGGGTCACGCCTGCACCGTCAGCGTGACTCCCATCACCTCCCGCGCATGCCGGTTCGGCACCATGCCCAGCCGCCAGGCCTGCCAGCCCGCCTCCAGGTTCACGCCCCGCTCCAGCAGCAGCTGGTACGCCTCCACGTACTCGTCCAGCTTCTCGTCCCGCAGTGGGTGGCCCGTGCGGGAGAGCTGGAGGAGTTCCTCCTGGGCGACCGCCGTGCCGACGTCCACGCCGCCCGGGGCCGCGTACGGGAGCAGGGTGGAGCGCAGGAAGCGGGACCAGTCCTCGCCGCGGCGGTCGCCGTACGAGGCGAACAGGGTCGTCGCGTCGTCGCACAGGGCCAGTGCCTGCTGGACGCGGGCGTTGCCGGCGTCCACGACCGCGAGTTCCAGGCAGGTCCAGGCCTCGCCGTGGGCGACGCCGATGCGCTGGAAGTCGGCGCGGGCGTCGACCAGGAGCTGGCGGGCGAATCCCGAGTTCCTCAGGGAGCCCGTCTGGGCCGCTCGCTGGTCGCGGGTGACTCTGGCCGAGTGGTGGCGGGCGCAGGCCAGGCCGTAGACGTCGCGCATGCGGGAGAACATCGTGCGGGAACGTTCCAGTTCGCGGACCGCGTGGTCGAGGTTGCCCGTCTCCTCCAGGGCCTGGCCCAGGTAGTAGACGGTCCAGGCCTCGCCGCGCGCGTCCTCGTTCTCCCGGTGCCGGGCCGCCGCCTGGCGCAGGCCGTCCACCGCCGGGGACGGGTCGCCGGCCACCAGGCGGGCGCGGGCCAGCTGGGTCAGTGCCCAGGCCTCGCCACGGGCGTCACGCGTACGGGCGTAACGGTCGAGGGCCGCGCTCAGCTCCTGCTCCGCGCGCGATACGTCGCCCATGCGCAGCCCCAGCTGGCCGAGCTGGAAGTGCGCCCAGGCCTCGCCGTGCACGGACTCGCCCGCCCGGTGCAGCACCAGGGACTGGGTGAGCAGCCGCATCGCCTCCGAGAGGTGGGCGCGGTCCCGCTCCACCGCCGCCAGGGCGTGCATCGTCCAGGCGCGGTCCGTCGCCAGTTCGGGTGCGGCCTGCAGGTCCAGGGCCTCGCGGAGTTTCGCCGCGGCCTCGGTGAGGTTGCCCTGGTGGTGGAGCGTGATGCCGAGGGAACACAGGGCGCGGGCCGCGCCGGCGTCGTGATGGGCCTCCATGTAGAGGTCGACCACCGAGGTCAGCGTCGTGCGCGCCTTGTCCAGCTCGCCCAGCTGCCGGGCCGCGATACCCGTGCGCCACTGCACCGAGCGGACCAGGAGCCCCTGGTCGACGGCCTGCGCCAGCTCGCTGATCTCGCCCAGGCGGTAGAGGTCGCCGCGCAGCAGGCAGTAGTCGCACAGGGCGCCGAGCAGGTTCAGCACCGCCGCCTGGTTCACGCCCTCCGCGTGCCGCAGCGTCGAGGTGATGAAGCTCGACTCGTCGTCGAGCCAGCGCAGCGCCTCGTCCAGGGACGTGAAACCGTGCGGACTGAACCGGTCCGAACGCGTCGACATGTTGCCGTCCACCAGCCGCAGCACGGAGTCGGCGAGGCCGCCGTAGTTGACGATCAGCCGCTCCTGCGCCGCCGTGCGCTCGGCCGGCTCCTCCTCGTCGAGCAGCCGGGCCTGCGCGAACGCCCGCACCAGGTCGTGCAGCCGGTACCGGTTGCCGCGGACGTGGTCGATCAGGCCCGCGCGGGAGAGGGCGACCAGCTGCCGGGTCGCCTCGGTCTCGTCGGTCGCCAGCAGCGAGGCGGCCGCGGCGGCACCGAGGGAGGCGCGGCCCGCGAGGGCGAGGCGGCGCAGCAGCCGGCGGGCCGTGTCCGACTGGTCGGTGTAACGCAGCCACAGCACGCGCTCGATCGGCTCGACCGGGCCGTACACCCCAAGATCCGTGGCCAGTTGGCGCGGTGAGCGCGGGCCCAGCGAGGAACCGGCGATGCTCAGCGCGAGCGGCAGCCCGCCGCACAGCTCCCTGATCCGGTCCGCGGAATCCGCGTCGTACGGGCCCGTACTGTCCTGCGCCGCAGCGTCCAGCAGCTCCTCGGCGCCCGCCGCGTCCAGCGCCTCCACCGCCAACTGGTGCACCTGGGCCGGGAGATCGGACGGCAGCTCCAGCGGTTGCCGGGCGGTCACCAGGACCAGGCTGTCGGAGCGCTCCGGGACCAGTGTGCGCACCTGCTCGGGGTCCCGGGCGTCGTCCAGCACGATCGTGACCGGCAGGCCCGTCAGATGCTGGTGGTACAGCTCGCTCAGCCTCTTGACCTGCTGGTCGGGGGAGGAACGCTCACGGAACAGCAGCTGCTCCCGCGGCGCGCCCAGCCGGTTCAGCAGGTGCAGCAGGGCGTCCCGGGTGGACAGCGGCTGCTCCTCGCTGAGGTCGCCGCGCAGGTCGACCACGCAGGCGCCGCGGAAGTAGTCCTTCAGGTCGTGCGTGGCACGCACCGCCAGGGTGGTACGGCCGCTGCCGGGCTCTCCGTGCAGCACCACGACCGTCGGCCGGGTCTCCGTGCTCGCCCGCGAGGCCTGCACCCACTGCCGGATCCGCGCCATCTCCTCCCGCCGGCCCGCGAACGCGCCCTCCGGATCCGGGAGTTGCCCGAACGACTGGGCCAGCACGCTGCGCCCCCGGGCCGCCGCGCTCTTGTCCGCGCCCTTCAGCTGTGGTCCGCCCGCCTTCTTCGGCGTCCTGGTCGCGGCCGTCAGCACCCGCTGCTGGTCGAGGAACGGACGGATGCCGCGTACCTCCAGCGCCGTCAGCCACTGCAGCCGCAGCTGCTCGGGACCGCCCGGCTGGCTCGCCGCGCCCGCGCGGTGATGTGCGGCGGGCAGATGGGAGCCGGCCACCTTCACCACGGTCGCGGCGGCGCCGACGACAGCGACCGTCGCGCCCACGCCGAACGCCGTGCCCGTGTCGGTGCCGAACGCGAGGTCGGCGGCCACGGCCGCGACCGCGGCGACGACCGCCACCAGCAGGGGAGTTCCGGCGCCCTCCTTGGCGTACCGCTGTCCGAAGGTGAGGCGGCCGGCCTCCGTCTCGTCCAGCGCCCGCGCGTAGGCCTCGTACTCCTCGGCGGCCGTCTCCGCCATCGCGTCCAGCGCGGCGCGCGACCGCGACAGCAGCACGGCTCCGTCGGTACGTCCGCCGGAGCGCCGCACCTCCTCCTCCACGGCCCGGGCCAACAGCCGTTCGGCGTCGGCCCGGTGGCTGTCCCGCATGTCACGTCCCCCTCCGGCGTCAACTCCTTTGCCTACGAGTGTCCTTCGGGGGAGCCGCGAGCGACAGAGGGCGGCGATCACGGGTGGGGCCTGGAGCGACCGGGTGGCTGGCACTCGCGAGGGGCGCGGCGGTCCCTGACGGCGAGCCGGACGCAGACCGCGGCCAGCGCCGCCTCCGCCGCCGCGCAAGCGACCGCCCGGGTCAGCTCGGTGCCGGGGCGGGCCGTCGTCATGTCGAACCACGCGTCCAGTACGGCGACCGCCGCCGTAGCCGAGGCCGTGAGGCGGGCACGGGCGTCGCCGCGCAGACCGAGCAGGGCCGTTGCCGCGCAGCCCGCCGCCATCAGGACGTCGAGGCCGATCCAGGCCACCGACCAGTTCCGCGCCTCGGTGTCGGCCGGGAGAGTCAGGCCCAGCACGACCATCCACGGCACGAGCAGCACCGCCGCGGCGCCCAGCAGGACCAGCGACCATCTCCGCAGCGCCACGACCGACGCGCCGACCGCCACGCCCAGTAACAGCAGCGTCCACCCCATGAACCGCTTCCTGCAGTGCCGCTTCTCCGTTCCCATGCCTCCACGCTAGACCGCAGAGAAAATTCTGCAAAGAAAACTCGGCAGACATCAGGGATGAGTCAGGGTTCTCAGGGTTACCGTGGGCCGCATGACCGACGGCACGCCCGCCCCGACGACCGGCGCCGAGCGCACCGAGCTGACCGGCCTCGAACGCACCGCCCTCTACAAATCCCTCGGCAACCCCCTGCGCCGCCGGATCCTCGACTACCTCGGCCGGCACGGTGAGGCCAACTCCACCGTGCTCGCCCGCGAGCTCGGCGAGAGCTCCGGCACCACCAGCTACCACCTGCGCAAACTCGCCGAGCAGAAGCTCATCGAGGAGATCCCGGAGAAGTCCGGCGGCCGGGAGCGGTGGTGGCGGACGCTGCCGTTCAGCCACACCACGCCCGACCCGGCGACGATGGGCCCCGAGGAGTACGCGGCGGCCGAGCAACTCGCCCTGCTGAAGATCGAGATGGACACCCGCCTGTTCCGCCGCGCCCACCAGGAGTACCGCGGCCCCGAGGGCTGGGCCCAGGTCCAGCGCACCGGCACCTGGATGACCAGGGAAGACCTCATCGAGTTCGTCCACGCCTACCAGGAGCTGCTCGACCGGTACGGCCACAGCCCGGAAGACGCCCCGGAGGGGGCGCGCCACATGTTCCTGCGCTTCTACGCGGCTCCCGAGCCCGTGGGAGAGTGGAACAGTGAACCGACTGGCCCATGAGACGTCCCCGTACCTCCTCCAGCACGCAGACAACCCCGTCGACTGGTGGCCCTGGTCGACCGAGGCCTTCGAGGAAGCCCGCAAGACGAACAAGCCCGTCCTGCTGAGCGTCGGATACTCCAGCTGCCACTGGTGCCACGTCATGGCTCACGAGTCCTTCGAGGACCAGGACACCGCCGGCTTCCTCAACGAGCACTTCGTCAGCGTCAAGGTCGACCGCGAGGAGCGGCCCGATGTCGACGCCGTTTATATGGAGGCCGTGCAGGCCGCCACCGGGCAGGGCGGCTGGCCCATGACCGTGTTCCTCACCCCGGACGCCGAACCCTTCTACTTCGGCACCTACTTCCCGCCCGCCCCCCGCCACGGCTCGCCCTCCTTCCGGCAGGTCCTGGAGGGTGTCCGCGCCGCCTGGGCCGACCGGCGGGACGAGGTCGCCGAGGTCGCCGGCAAGATCGTGCGCGACCTCGCGCAGCGGGAGATCTCCTACGGCGACGCCCAGGTCCCCGGCGACGAGGAGCTCGCGCGCGCCCTGCTCGGGCTCACCCGCGAGTACGACCCGCAGCGCGGCGGCTTCGGCGGCGCCCCCAAGTTCCCGCCGTCCATGGTGATCGAGTTCCTGCTGCGCCACCACGCCCGCACCGGTGCCGAGGGCGCCCTCCAGATGGCCGCCGACACCTGCGAGCGGATGGCCCGCGGCGGCATCTACGACCAGCTCGGCGGCGGCTTCGCCCGCTACTCCGTCGACCGGGAGTGGGTGGTGCCGCACTTCGAGAAGATGCTGTACGACAACGCCCTGCTCTGCCGCGTCTACGCCCACCTCTGGCGTGCCACCGGCTCCGAGCTCGCCCGCCGGGTCGCCTTGGAGACCGCCGACTTCATGGTCCGCGAACTGCGCACGAACGAGGGCGGGTTCGCCTCCGCGCTCGACGCCGACAGCGACGACGGGAGTGGCAGGCACGTCGAGGGCGCCTATTACGTGTGGACTCCGCAGCAGCTCCGGGAGGTGCTCGGGGACGACGACGCCGAACTCGCCGCCCACTACTTCGGCGTCACCGAGGAGGGCACCTTCGAACACGGGCAGTCCGTCCTCCAACTCCCGCAGCAGGACGGGCTGTTCGACGCCGGGAAGATCGCCTCCGTCCGTGAGCGCCTGCTGGAGAAGCGGGCCGAACGCCACGCCCCCGGCCGGGACGACAAGGTCGTCGCCGCCTGGAACGGGCTCGCCGTCGCCGCGCTCGCCGAGACCGGCGCCTACTTCGGCCGCCCCGACCTGGTCGAGGCCGCGACCGGCGCCGCCGACCTCCTCGTACGACTGCATCTGGATGAGCAGGCCCGCCTCTCGCGTACGAGCAAGGACGGGCAAGTCGGCGCGAATGCGGGGGTGTTGGAGGACTACGCTGATGTGGCCGAGGGGTTCCTCGCGCTCGGGGCCGTCACGGGGGAGGGGGTGTGGCTGGAATTCGCGGGGTTCCTGCTCGACCATGTGCTCGCGCGGTTCGTCGATGCCGAGTCGGGGGCGCTGTACGACACCGCAGCGGACGCAGAGCGGTTGATCCGCCGGCCGCAGGACCCGACCGACAACGCGACGCCCTCCGGGTGGACCGCCGCAGCGGGCGCGCTGCTGAGCTATGCCGCGCAGACCGGCGCCGAGCCTCATCGCGCCGCCGCCGAGCGGGCGTTGGGTGTCGTGAAGGCGCTGGGGCCGCGCGTGCCGCGGTTCATCGGGTGGGGGCTGGCGGTCGCCGAGGCGCTGCTCGACGGGCCGCGCGAGGTCGCGATCGTCGGGCCCGCGCTGGACGACGAGGCGACAAGGGCCTTGCACCGTACGGCACTTCTGGGCACCGCCCCGGGTGCGGTCGTCGCCGTGGGGGTGCCGGAGAGTGATGAGTTCCCGCTCCTCGCCGACCGGCCGCTCGTCGGCGGCGAGCCCACCGCGTACGTCTGCCGTAACTTCACCTGCGACGCGCCGACCACCGATGCCGAGCGCCTGCGGACCGCGCTGAACAGCTGAAACGACAAGGGCGTAACGAACCCGCACGCAGCCGGTGTTCGAATTGTTCACTCTATGGTCCCGTTGTGACGAAACGCGCTCTTCATCCAAACGGCCTGCGGGCTTCACAGATCGCCCCTAATGTCTACACAGTAACGCGACAGGTGTGACACACGGTCGCGGCAGGGGGCATTGGGGATCTGGGGGGATCTGTTGCTTACGTCTGTCTTCATCGCTGCCGTTTCACTGGCCCTTTTCTGGATGGCCGCCTTCACTTTGTGGTGGCAGATGCACGCATGGCGCACGCCGGAAGTGCTCGCCTCCACCCGGTTCAGCAGACCGGACGGGAACGAACATGTCTCGTTCTCGCTGCTGCTGCCGGCGCGGCATGAGCAAGCCGTCCTCGACCACACCATCCAGCGGCTGCTGGAGTCCACCCACACCGACTTCGAGATCATCGTGATCGTGGGGCACGACGACCCCGAGACCACGGCGGTGGCCGAGGCGGCCGCCGAACGCGACCCGCGCGTGCGGGTCGTGGTCGACACCCACGAGAAGAAGAACAAGCCGAAGGCCATGAACACGGCGCTGCCGCACTGCCGCGGCGATGTCGTCGGGGTCTTCGACGCCGAGGACCAGGTCCACCCGGAGCTCCTCGCCCACGTCGACCACGCCTTCCGGACCACCGGCGCCGACGTCGTGCAGGGCGGTGTCCAGCTGATCAACTTCCACTCCAGCTGGTACTCCCTGCGCAACTGCCTGGAGTACTTCTTCTGGTTCCGCTCGCGACTCCATCTGCACGCGCAGAAGGGGTTCATCCCGCTCGGCGGCAACACCGTCTTCGTCCGGACCGACGTACTGCGGGAAGCCGACGGCTGGGATCCCAACTGCCTCGCCGAGGACTGCGATCTGGGCGTACGGCTGTCGTCCGTCGGCAAGAAGGTCGTCGTCGCCTACGACTCCGACATGGTGACCCGGGAGGAGACACCCGGAAGCCTCATGTCGCTGCTCAAGCAGCGAACCCGCTGGAACCAGGGCTTCCTTCAGGTCTACCGGAAGAAGGACTGGAAGCAACTCCCGGGCTTCGGGCAGCGGTTGCTCGCACGCTACACCCTGATGACACCGTTCCTGCAGGCCTTCTCCGGCGTGATCATCCCGCTGAACGCGGCGGTCGCGCTCTTCCTCGACGTGCCCGTCGGGATCGCCTTCCTCACCTTCCTGCCGCTGGTCACGGCGGCCGTCACCTTCGTCTTCGAAGTCGTCGGACTGCACGACTTCGGCAAGCAGTACGGACTCCGTGTCCGGCTCGTCCACTACCTCAAGCTCGTCGTGGGCGGCCCCTTCTACCAGGTCCTCCTGGCCGGGGCCGCCATCCGCGCCGTCTGGCGTGAGCAACGCGGCCGCAACGACTGGGAGTTGACCAGCCATGTCGGCGCACATCTCAACGACACAGCGGTAATCCGAGAGGACGTCCCTGCGTGACCTCCACCCTTCCCGCGGTGACCACCCCGACGGTCCCCGCGCAGCGCCAGCCTGTGCCTGAAGCCCGTTCGACCGGTCGAACGACGCCGTCCGGGCGCCTCCGCTCCTCCCGCCCCGACCTCATCCTGTGCGGCACGCTCCTCGTGGCGATCCTCGTCGTGCAGGCCTGGAACATCGCCGACTACCCGACGCTCAGCGACGACGAGGGCACCTACCTCGCCCAGGCCTGGGCGGTCCAGCAGGACCGGGGCCTGGCCCACTACACGTACTGGTACGACCATCCGCCGCTCGGCTGGATCCAGATAGCCGTGCTGACCTGGATCCCGTCATTGCTGAGCCCCGGCTCGATGACCGTCGGCTCCATGCGCGTCGTCATGCTGCTGGTCTCCGCGGTCAGCGCCGTCCTCGTCTACGTCCTCGGCCGCCGCCTGTCGCTGCCCCGCTGGGCCGCCGGTCTCGCGATGGCCCTGTTCGGCCTCTCGCCGCTCTCGGTCGTGCTCCAGCGGGAGATCTTCCTGGACAACCTCGCGGTGATGTGGACGCTGGTCGCGTTCACCCTCGCCGCCTCGCCGAGCCGGCACCTGTGGCACCACTTCGGCGCGGGCCTCGCGGCCGCCACGGCCGTGCTCACCAAGGAGACGATGCTCGTCGTCCTGCCCGCCCTGTTCGTCACCATGTGGCGCCACAGCCACCGCGACACCCGCAAGTTCGCGGTCACCGGAGCCGTCACCGCCTGCGCCCTGATCGGCTTCAGCTACCCCCTCTTCGCCCTGCTCAAGGGCGAGCTGCTCCCCGGCGGCGGACACGTGTCCCTCTGGGACGGCATCAAGTACCAGATGACCAGGCCCGGTTCGGGCTTCATCCTCGACCAGTCCTCCGGCTCGTACGGCGTGCTCCACTCCTGGCTCTACTACGACCGTGTCCTGCCGCTCGGCGGCCTCGCGGGCGCCCTCCTGCTGATCGCCACCTGGCGCTGGTCCGTCACCGCCCGCGCCCTCGCCGGCCCGGCCCTCACGGTCGCGATCCTCACCGCGCTCGCCCTGCGCCCGAACGGCTATCTGCCCGCGATGTACGTCATCCAGGCGCTGCCCTTCCTCGCCCTGGTCCTCGCCGCGGGCACCGCCTCCGTCGCCCACGGCGTCCTGCGCAGGTGGCGGCGGCCCGACGAGCACAAATGGATGACGTACGGCCGCTACAGCCTCGCCGCCGTCCTCGCGCTCGCCGCCGGCGCGTACGTCGTACCGAAGTGGTACGACGGTGATCACACCGCCGTCACCGCCGACGCCAACGCCCCCTACCGGGCCGCCTCCAAGTGGCTCACCACCGAGGTCGCCGACCCCAAGGACACCCGCGTCCTGGTCGACGACGCGCTCTGGCTGGACCTGGTGCACGACGGGTACCGGCCCGGGCTCGGCGCCATCTGGTTCTACAAGGCCGACCTCGACCCGGCCGTCACCAAGACCATGCCGAACGGCTGGAAGGACATCGACTACGTCGTCGCCTCCCCGACCGTGCGGCGCGACGCGGTGGACCTGCCCAACGTGAAGGCGGCCATCGAGCACTCCACCCCGGTCGCCACCTTCGGCACCGGTCCCGACCGCATCGAGATCCGGCACGTCCAGACGACCGGTACGGCTGACGGAGGCCTGCGATGACCCACGAGTACACCGCCCCCGGAAAGCTGGGCGATCCCGCCGTACGCGGCGCGGAAGTCGCCGAGCCGGGTGCCGTCACCATCGTCGTACCGACGTACAACGAATCCGCGAACATCCGTCAACTCCTGCACCAGATCACCGAGTCGGTGCCGTCCCGGCTGCCCTGCGAGGTCGTCTTCGTCGACGACTCCACCGACGACACCCCCGAGGTGATCCACGAGGCGGCCAAGGACTGTCCGTTCCCGGTGACCGTGCTGCACCGAGAGGAGCCCGTCGGCGGGCTCGGCGGTGCGGTCGTCGAGGGCATGCGGGCGGCCGGGTCGGACTGGATCGTCGTCATGGACGGCGACTGCCAGCATCCGCCGTCGCTGGTACCGGAGTTGGTGGCCACCGGCGAGCGCGCGCACGCCGGGCTCGTGGTCGCCTCCCGGTACATCAAGGGCGGCAGCCGCGCGGGGCTCGCGGGCAGCTACCGGGTGGCCGTCAGCCGCGGGGCGACCTGGCTGACCAAGTCCCTCTTCCCGCGCAGACTGCACGGCATCAGCGACCCGATGTCCGGCTTCTTCGCGATCCGGCGCAGCGACATCACCGCCGACGCCCTCAAGCCGCTCGGCTACAAGATCCTCCTGGAGCTGGCGGTCCGCAGCCGCCCGCGCCAGGTCACCGAGGTGCCGTTCGTCTTCCAGGACCGGTTCGCCGGGGAGTCCAAGTCGAGCGCGCAGGAGGGCTTCCGCTTCCTGCGCCACCTGGTCGGCCTGCGCACCGCCTCGCCGATCGCCCGCATGGTGGGCTTCGGCCTGATCGGCGCGAGCGGATTCCTGCCGAACCTGGTCGGCCTGTGGGCCCTGATGGCCCTCGGCCTGCACTACGTACCGGCCGAGATCCTCGCCAACCAGCTCGGCGTGGCCTGGAACTTCGTCCTCGTCGAGCATCTGCTGTTCCGCGACCGCCGGCAGCACCGCAACCGGTGGGACCGCGCGGGCCGGTTCGCGCTGCTCGCCAACGCCGACCTCGTGCTGCGCATCCCGCTGATCGCGCTGTTCGTGGACCGGCTGGGGATGGGGGCCCTGTCCGCCACCGCGCTCGCGCTGGTGACGACGTTCGTACTGCGCTTCGTCGGGACCGAAGCGCTGGTCTATCTCCCGCGCAGGGGGCGCGGGGGACGCACGGAAGCAAGGAGAGCCGCGTGAACAGATCCCGTAGGAGAACGGCGCTGGTCGGGGTGGGTGCCCTGACCGCCGGTCTGCTGCTCACCTCGCCCCAGTCGGCGCAGGCCGCCAACCTCGTGGTCAACCCGGGCTTCGAGACGGCCGGTTCGGGCGACATGCCGTACTGCTGGGAGAAGTCCGGGTGGGGTGACAACGACTTCAGCTTCGAGACCACCTCGGACGCCCACTCCGGGTCCAAGGCCATGAAGGTCACGCTGACCCGGCGGGTCGAGGGCGACCGCAAGGCCATGATCCTGGAGACCTCGGACTGCGCGCCGGCCGTGGCGGTCGGCAAGCAGTACGACCTCTCGCTCTGGTACAAGACGACCACACCGGACGCCAACATCACCCTGTTCCGGCACGACACCACGGCCGGCTGGCAGTACTGGACCGACCTCAAGACGCTGGAGATGCAGGGCAGTTGGACCCAGGCCACGGTCCGCACACCCGAGGTCCCGGCCGGTACCGACCGCATCACCTGGGGCGTCTCCGTCTACGGCACCGGCTCGGCGACCACCGACGACTACACGATGGACCAGGTCCCCGACGTCACCCCGCCCGCGACCTGCACGGGCACGGCGGACGAGTGCGCCAACGGCCGCTGGGACGTGCTGCCCACGCAGAACCCGGTGCGCTCCATGCACTCCGTCGTCCTCAACAACGGCAAGGTCCTGCTGATCGCCGGCTCCGGCAACAGCGAGGAGAACTTCAACGCGGGCACCTTCACGAGTGCCGTCTACAACCCGGCCGACGGCTCCTACAAGGTCATCCCGACCCCGAAGGACATGTTCTGCTCCGGGCACATCCAGCTCCAGGACGGCCGGGTGCTGGTGCTGAGCGGCAACAAGGCGTTCCCGGCGGCGGACGGTTCGCACGGTTACGAGGGCTACAAGGACTCGTACATCTTCGATCCGGTCACCGAGACGTACAGCAAGACGAACGACCTCAACGACGGCCACTGGTACCCGTCGGCGACCGAGCTCGGCAACGGTGACGTCATCTCCTTCGGCGGGCTGCGCGAGGACTCGACCGGGTCGGTGACCGCCGAGTACTGGTCGGACGCCGAGCAGAAGTGGCTGGCGCTGTGGCAGGTCAACCAGACCTGGTCGTACTGGGGTCTGTACCCGTCGATGATCCTGATGCAGGACGGCCGGCTCTTCTACTCGGGCAGCCATGTCTTCGGCAACAACATCCCGGGCACCGGCTCGGCGATCTACGACTACGGCGCGAACACGATCACGCAGGTCCCGGGGCTGCAGAACAAGGACCAGCGCGACCAGTCCGCGAGCGTGCTGCTGCCTCCGGCGCAGGACCAGAAGGTCCTCACCATCGGCGGCGGCAACATCGACTCCAACCCGGAGGGCAACCGCCTCACCGACGTCATCGACCTCAAGCAGGCCAACCCGGCCTACACGGCGGGCCCGTTGATCCCGCAGGGAACGGTGGACCTGGGCAACGGGCCGGTGGCGGAGACCGGCAACCAGGGCAAGATGTACGTCTCCGCCGTACTGCTGCCCGACGGCAAGGTGCTGGAGACCGGCGGCGGTCTGCACAACCGGGCCAACCCGGTCTTCGAGGCGTCGATCTACGACCCTGACTCCAACACCTTCGATCCCGTCGCCGCCGACCCCGAGGCCCGCGGCTACCACTCGTCCGCGTTCCTGCTGCCGGACGGCCGGGTGATGGCCACCGGTGACAACCCGGGCAACGGCACCTGGAACCACAACGTGTCGATCTACACCCCGCCCTATCTCCTCAAGGGCACGCGGCCGACGATCACTTCGGTGATCGACACCGAGTGGAACTACGGCGACACCCAGCGGATCACCGTCGACCGGCCCATCGCCAAGGCCGAGTTGATCCGCCCGGCCGCGGTCACGCACTCCTCGGACCCGAACCAGCGGTTCGTGGACCTGCCGCTGTCCGTCGACGGCAACAACGTCGACCTGAACGTGACGAGCAACCCGAACGTGGCCCCGCCCGGCTGGTACATGCTCTTCGCGGTCGACGCCAACGGTGTTCCGTCGGTGGCCAAGTGGGTGCACCTGGCGGGCCCGCAGGCCCTCAGCGCCGAGACCGCCGACGCACACGTCCACTCCTTCGCGGACTCCCTGTCGGGCAAGGTGGTCGAGCCCGGCAAGCAGCGGAAGTCGCAGAAGGTCTCCGTCACCATCTCCGGCTGCGACCGGCACTACGGCACCATCAACGTCTGCGTGCCGACGGCCTTCCCGAAGGGCGTGAAGAAGACCACGGCCTCACGCTGCGCCTGGCTGAAGAAGAACGACTACGGCCGGCTCAAGGTCAACGGCAAGGACGACCCACTGGGCCTCGACCCGAGCGGGGACGGCGTCGCCTGCGGAAAGGCGGACCTCCGCAAGAGCTAACTCGCGAAGTCCTCCAGGGCGCGCTCCACGATGGCCACCAGCTGTTCGTGGTGCGCGCCCTTCCAGTAGGCGCGCCCGCAGTCCTGGCACTGCGCGAAGACGTCGTACGACCGCTGCGTCCCGCCGTGCAGCTGGTCCGCGACCTCCTCCAGGGTGGCCTCCTTCAGCAGGCCGTTGCAGGCGGTGCAGCGGGTCCAGGGCCGCAGTTCGGGGCGGAACCGGTCCAGGATGTCGCGGAGCTGGTCCTCGGGGCGGGTGCTGTAGACGTAGGCGCCGGCCCACAGTTCGCGGCGGCGCAGCAGCCCCCGGTCGCGGCTGAGCATCACGCGCTTCTCGGCGGCCGAGCGGGAGGCGAGGGCCGGGTCGCCGATGTCCGTCGACTCGTACGCCGTGTCCACGCCGAGCAGCCGCAGCCGGCGGGCCAGGGTGCCGAGATGGACGTCGAGCAGGAAGCGCAGGGGAGCGCCGGGGACCTGCTGGGGGCGGTCGACGGATCGCACCTCGACCGAGTCGCCGGCGGCGGGGACGTACGACGTGGGCACCTCACGGCCGTCGACCCACAGCGCCCCGACCTCGGTGAGCGGGACGCCGGTCGACTCGACGACATGGCCGAGGGAGGAGACGCCGTCGGTGACGACGGTCCGGCGCGGGGCGCGCTGCACGAACAGGGTCAGCTCGGGGGCGAACTCGACGTGGATCTCGGGACCGTTCACCCGGTCAGGATGTCACGGGAGGGGAGGCCGGGCTCAGGGGTTTTCGGCGGGGAAGCCGTGTTCCAGGATGGTGAGCGTCCGGTCCACGATGTCGCTGAGTTCGCCCTTGCAGTCGTTGTCCGCCCAGTACATGTAGGCCTCCAGGAGGCCGCCGGTGAGGGACATCGCGTAGACCCGGACCTCCAGGCTGTCGGCGTCCAGGCCGGTGCGCGCGGCGAGGGCCTCGCGCAGCAGCGACCCGGTCGCCGACATGCTCTCGACCATCCGGGAGCGGACGGCGGGGACCTGCCCCACCAGGTGCGTCCGCAACCGGATCACCTCGGGGTCCTCCACCATCATCAGCTCGTGGGAGCGGTGCAGCACGTACCGCATGGAGTCCATCCACGACTCGTCGGCGGGCCGCTTGCGCAACTCCTCCAGCATCACCGGGTCGTACTCGTCCGTGAGGACGATGTCCTCCTTGGTGGGGAAGTACCGGAAGACGGTCGACGGCGACACCTCGGCGCGCTCGGCGATCTGCTCGATCGTCGTGGAGTCGTAGCCCTGCTCCTTGATCAGCCCGTAGGTCGCGGTACGGATCGCCTCGCGGGTCTTGATCTTCTTGCGTTCGCGCAGGCCGAGCCCGGGTCGGTCGGCGGGGGAGAAGGGGGTATGTGCGGCCGTCATGCCGGTCATTGTCAGGCATCCGCCTGCTCGGCGGCCATCTCCGGGGTCTCGGCCGGCGTCGCGGCGGCCGGCGCGGTCCGGCCGCCCGGCAGGAACGCCGCCGACAGGAGTGCCGATACGAGTGCCGCGACACCGCACACCAGCAGCACCAGGCCCATGCCGTGCACGTACGCGCTGTTGGCGGAGGCCAGCAGATCCGCCGAGCCGGTCTTCTCGGCGACGAGGTGCGCCGCGACCACGGACTCCCCGGCGGTGTCGGCGGCCTGGGCGGGCAGCCCGGTCACGTCGAGCCGGTCCTGGAAGGTGCTGGAGAGCAGGCTGCCGAGCAGGGCGATGCCGATCGCGCCGCCGACCTGTCGGAGCGTCATCAGCAGCCCGGAGCCGCTGCCGGCGCGGTCGCGGGGCAGGGCGCCGAGGGCGTTGCCCATGGCCGGCATGAGCGCGAAGCCGAAGCCGAGACCGGTGACGGAGAGCCAGAGCGCGGTGTAGCCGTAGCCGTAGTCGACGCTCGTACGGCTGCCGAGGAAGGCCGCGAAGGCCAGGACCACCAGGCCCGCGCTCACCGTGGCGCGTCCGCCGAAGCGCACGGCGGCCTGCGGGGCGGTGCGGGAGGCGATCAGGAGGCCGCCCATCATCGGCAGCAGCCGGACCCCGGTGCCGAGGGCGTCGTTGCCGAGGACGGCCTGGAGATAGGGCGGCAGCACGAACAGCAGGCCGGACAGGACGAACATCACCAGGGTCGCGGCGATGGTGTTGAAGAGGAAGCCGCGGTGGGCGAGCAGGGTCATGTCCAGCATGGGGCGCTCGACCCGGCGTTCCCGCACGACCAGAGCGGCGATGAGTACGACCGCTGCGGCGAGCATGCCCAGGACCAGCGGGTCGCCCCAGCCGCGGGTGGGCGCCTCGATGATCGCGTAGACCAGGGCGCCGAGGCCGGTCGCGGTGAGCGCGGTGGAGAGGGAGTCGACCTTGGGGGAGGCGGGGTCGCGGGTCTCGGGGAGCAGGAAGACGCAGGCGACGATGCCGATCGCGGCCATCGGGACGTTGACCAGGAAGACCGAGCCCCACCAGAAGTTGTTCAGCAGCCAGCCGCCGATGATCGGGCCGAGCGGCAGGCCGAGCGCGGAGGCCGCGGTGACGATGGCGGTGGCCTTGGGCTGCTCGTCGGTGTCGAACATCGTGGGCAGCACGGAGAGCGCGAGCGGGGTGATCAGGGCGGCGCCGACGCCCATCAGGGCGCGGGCCGCGATGACCTGGTTGACGTCCCCGGCCAGGGCGCCGAGCAGCGAGCCGGCGAGGAAGACGCCGAGTCCGGCGATCAGCATCCGGCGCCGTCCGAAGCGGTCGCCGAGGAGTCCGGCGGGGAGCATCAGCGCCGCGAAGACGATGACGTACGCGTCCGCCATCCACTGCTGCTGGCCGGTGCTGGCGCCCAGGTCGGCAGCCATCGTCGGCAGCGCCACGTTGAGGATCGTCGTGTCGAAGCCGAGCGTGAGCATGCTCGCGACCAGGGCCCCGAGGGCCCACCAGCGCCGTGGGTTCAAGGTGGTAGTAACCATTAAATGAGAGTAGCTCTCAAAATATGGTTGCTGTCAATCGGGTTGGGCTCTCAATCTGCTTCGGGCATGCGAAAAGGGCCACGGCTGAGCAGCCGTGGCCCTGAAGGTGTGCCCGTGAGGCGCTACGCGTGCTGGTAGGCGACCAGCGAGATCCCCACGTAGTGGACGACGAAGGCGGCCAGCGTGAAGGAGTGGAAGACCTCGTGGAAGCCGAACCAGCGCGGTGACGGGTTCGGCCGCTTGATGCCGTAGATCACGCCGCCCGCGCTGTAGAGGAGGCCGCCGACGATCACCAGGACGAGGACCGCGATGCCGCCGGTGCGCATGAAGTCGGGCAGGAAGAAGACCGCCGCCCAGCCCATCGCGATGTAGCAGGGGGTGTAGAGCCAGCGCGGGGCGCCGACCCAGAAGACCCGGAAGACGATGCCCGCCGCCGCGGCACCCCAGATGCCCCACAGCAGCCACTGCCCCTTCGCGCCGGGCAGCAGCAGCATCGTCAGGGGCGTGTAGGTGCCCGCGATGATCAGGAAGATGTTGGCGTGATCCAGCCTGCGCAGGATGCCGTCCATCCGCGGGCTCCAGTTGCCCCGGTGGTACAGCGCGCTCACGCCGAAGAGCAGGCAGGCCGTCAGGACGTAGATCCCGCAGGCGATCCGGCCCCGGGAGGAGTCCGCGAGGGCCGTGAGGACCAGGCCGGAGACGAGCACGGCGGGGAACATGCCCAGGTGCAGCCAGCCGCGGAGCTTCGGTTTGATCGGCTCGGCGAGGTGCTGTGCGTGCTGCTTCAACTGGTGCGGCAGGGAGGGCGCGCTGGGACCGCGGCCGGCGGCCGGCGTGTCCGTTCGTGCGTCGGGGACGGGCGCAGTCATGCCCGGCATCGTACCTACGGAACCGTAAGTTACGGATTAGTGCGGGCTGAGAACCGGCGAAGAGTGGCCATCATCTCACGGCAGTTGACCACTCAGGATTCCCGCGCAAAGAAACGGTCACTTGAACCCTACGTGCACGCAAATAAACGCGTCGTACACGAAAGGCACGTGACGATCCCCACTCCGCTCACCTGTGCGGCCCTCTGGACATATGGGCGGAGGCGTCGGATGATCAAATGAGTGCGGTCGGCACCGGATGAGCGCTGAAGATCCAGCCACGAAGCGTCCGGGCCGCAGCCCCCACGGGGCCTCCAACAACAAATCCCTCACTTAGGAGCAATCGTGGCGCGCGACATCGCGGCTCCCTCCGTCGTTCCCACCAACCACAAGGAACTGGTCTCGTGGGTCAACGAGATCGCAGAACTGACGCAGCCGGACAGCGTGGTCTGGTGTGACGGATCCGAGGCCGAGTACGAGCGCCTGTGCGAGGAGCTCGTCGCGAAGGGCACCTTCAAGAAGCTCGACCCGATCAAGCGCCCCAACTCCTACTACGCGGCCTCCGACCCGACCGACGTCGCGCGCGTCGAGGACCGCACCTTCATCTGCTCCGAGAAGGAGGAGGACGCCGGCCCGACCAATCACTGGAAGGCCCCCGCGGAGATGCGGGAGATCTTCCAGGGCGAGAAGGGCGTCTTCCGCGGCTCGATGAAGGGCCGGACGATGTACGTCGTCCCGTTCTGCATGGGCCCGCTCGGCTCGGACCTCTCCGCGATCGGTGTAGAGATCACCGACTCCGCCTATGTCGCGGTCTCCATGCGCACGATGACGCGCATGGGGCAGCCGGTCCTCGACGAGCTCGGCTCCGACGGCTTCTTCGTGAAGGCCGTGCACACCCTGGGCGCGCCCCTCGCCGAGGGCGAGGCGGACGTCCCGTGGCCGTGCAACTCCACCAAGTACATCTCGCACTTCCCGGAGACCCGCGAGATCTGGTCCTACGGTTCCGGTTACGGCGGCAACGCGCTGCTCGGCAAGAAGTGCTACGCCCTGCGCATCGCCTCCGTCATGGCGCGCGACGAGGGCTGGCTCGCCGAGCACATGCTGATCCTCAAACTGACGCCCCCGCAGGGCGAGTCGAAGTACGTCGCCGCCGCCTTCCCGTCCGCCTGCGGCAAGACCAACCTCGCCATGCTGGAGCCCACGGTCTCCGGCTGGACGGTCGAGACGATCGGCGACGACATCGCCTGGATGCGCTTCGGCGAGGACGGCCGCCTCTACGCCATCAACCCCGAGGCCGGCTTCTTCGGCGTCGCGCCCGGCACCGGTGAGCACACCAACGCCAACGCGATGAAGACCCTGTGGGGCAACTCGGTCTTCACCAACGTGGCGCTGACGGACGACAACGACGTGTGGTGGGAGGGCATGACGGAGGAGACCCCGGCCCACCTCACCGACTGGAAGGGCAACGACTGGACGCCCGCGTCCGGGACTCCGGCCGCCCACCCCAACGCCCGCTTCACCACCCCGGCCGCGCAGTGCCCGATCATCGCGCCGGAGTGGGAGGACCCGAAGGGCGTGCCGATCTCGGCGATCCTCTTCGGCGGGCGCCGCGCCAGCGCCGTACCGCTGGTGACGGAGTCCTTCGACTGGAACCACGGCGTCTTCCTCGGCGCCAACGTGGCGAGCGAGAAGACGGCCGCGGCGGAGGGCAAGGTCGGCGAACTGCGCCGCGACCCCTTCGCGATGCTCCCCTTCTGCGGCTACAACATGGGCGACTACATGGGCCACTGGGTCGACGTCGCCAAGGGCAGGGACCAGTCGAAGCTCCCGAAGATCTACTACGTCAACTGGTTCCGCAAGAACGACGAGGGCAAGTTCGTCTGGCCCGGCTTCGGCGAGAACAGCCGCGTCCTGAAGTGGATCGTCGACCGCCTCGACGGCAGGGCGGAGGGCGTCGAGACCCCGATCGGCATCCTGCCGACCAAGGACGCCCTCGACACCAAGGGCCTCGAACTCTCCGAGTCCGACCTCGACTTCCTGCTCACCGTCGACAAGGAGGTCTGGCGCGAGGAGGCCGCGCTGGTACCCGAGCACCTGGGCACCTTCGGCGAGCACACCCCGAAGGAGCTGTGGGACGAGTACCGGGCGCTGGTGCAGCGCCTGGGCTGAGCACCCGAAAGACTCCGCGGCCGGTTGGGATGCCCTGACCAGTGATCGTCACGGCCGGCCGCGGTGCGAACCGACGAGGTCCCGTACAACGGCGTACGGGGCTGTGGGCCTGCCGTCGCTGTTCCGTCCGCCCCGACGGGAAGGCGACGGCAGGCCTTCGTCTTTTCCGCCGTCGCTTCCGTACGGACTTCCCGGCCGTCACCTCTGTGCGGATTTTTCCGCCATCACCTCTGTACGGACCGGGATTTCGCGGCACACTCGGGACATCCTGCAACGAACCCCGAAATGAGGTGAGCGGGGTGCGCACACCGGTCAGCGATCCCCTGAAGGTGGGGCCGTACCGCGTCGTCGGGCGCCTGGGCTCGGGCGGTATGGGCTGGGTGTATCTCGGCCGCTCGCCCGCCGGGCGCGAGGTCGCCGTGAAGGTCGTACGGCCCGAACTGGCCGCCGAGCAGGAGTTCCGGGAGCGTTTCGCCCGCGAGGTCGCGGCCGCGCGGGTGGTCAGCGGCGCCTACACCGCGGCCGTGGTCGACGCCGACCCCGAGGCCGAACTGCCCTGGCTGGCCACGCTGTACGTGCCCGGCCCCTCGCTCGCGGAGGCGGTCCGCACGGACGGTCCGCTGCCCGAACCGCAGGTGCGCCGGCTGGGCGCCTTCCTGGTCGAGGCGCTGCAGGCCATCCACGGCGCGGGGGTGGTGCACCGCGACCTCAAGCCGGCCAACGTGCTGCTCGCGTCCGACGGTCCGCGCGTCATCGACTTCGGGATCTCCCACGTCGACGGGGCGCCCGGACTCACCCAGGCCGGAATCGTGGTCGGCACGCCGCCGTTCATGTCGCCGGAACAGATGAAGGGGGCGGCGGTCGGTCCGCCGAGCGACGTGTTCTCCCTCGGCGGGGTGCTGGTGTACGCGCTGACCGGGAAGCCGCCGCACGGCACGGGGGAGGCGGTGCGCTACCGGGTCGTGCTCGGCGAGCCCGACCTCGACGCCGTACCCGCGGAGATGCGTCCGCTGATCGCGCACTGCCTCGCCAAGCGGCCCGAGGACCGGCCGCGGCTGGACGAACTCCTCGCCGCGCTGCTGGAGGAGACGCCGCGGGCGCCGGCCTGGCCGCCGGCGAAGGTGAGACGGACGATCGAGATACGGGTCGACGAACTCGCCGCGCGCCGCAAGGCCGGTACGAGCGTGTCCGTGCCGTCCTGTCTGCTGCTGCACGCCCAGGCGCTGCTGGACGCCGGGCTCACCGACGGGATGGTCGTGCGGGCGGTGGGCCGTGGCAGCGTCTGAGTCGCGGTCCGGTGCGGTACTCGAAATCGGGACGCACTGGCGGGAGTTGGTGCGGAATTGGGGGGACGGGCGGAATTACCGTGCCGCCGCCGACACGGATTCGGTGTCCCTCCAATTCGATCTGGAGGAAACGGGGCGGACGCTCACGGTCAGATTCATGACCACGAAACGGCTGCTTGTCGCTTTTGTCACGGACGGTCATTCTCTGCGCCACGATCAGCTGGCTGTTGCGGCGGCGGCGTCGAACGCGTGGAATACCGAACAATTGAACCCCATGCTTTCCGTGTGGGACGTACGGGGGCCGCGTCCGTGCCTCGCGGGGGTGTGCGATCTGCCGCTGACCTGCCGGGTCACCCAGGCGGACTTCGACGCGCTGGCCAGTGACTGGGTGGAACGGGCGCGACAGATGTTCCTGCGCTGCCACGAGGTTTTCAAGCTGTAGAAGTGAATTGCGAGAGTGCCTTCAAACCCTTTCGGCTAAGGGCTGGTTGCCGCCATTATGGGCGGGGGTTTTCGGGCCACGGGGGGTCGCCCATGAGGCGTTGGGTGTGTTGTGCGGTGCTGCTCGGGGTGGTCGCCGTTTTGGGGGCGGTGACACCGGCGAGTGCGGATGAGAAGTGCGGCGGGGACTTTCGGGCGAGGCTGGCGTGCTGGAAGTCGGGGCTGAGCGACGGGCTCGTCGGCGTCACCCTCAGACGGGAGCTCCCGCTCGACGGCAGCAAGGCCGGCCGCGCGACCATCATCGACGGCGTCCTGAAGCAGAGCGAGAACCTGGAAGTCCAGGTACCGGCCGGAGTCACCACCGGCGAGGGCGGCACGGTCCTTCTCATGCTGGTGGCACAGAACCACAGGCTCGTCGACCCGAAAGCCGTGATCACGCCGTTGTCGCCCGGCACGCGCACGGAGCTGGACAACGTCTGCAAGCAGAGGCAGTCGTTCTGTGACGCGGTCGACGGCAAGGGCACGCTCACCGGTGAGGACCTGGTCGGCAAGGGTGTGGCGACCCGTCACCACGCCTACGCCGTGGGCTCCACCGGCGACGACAACGGCCGTGACCAGTGGCTCCTCTTCGGCACCGCCACCGCCCTCATCCTCCTTCTCGCCGCCTTCGTCCTCGTCGTACGCCGCACCCGCACAGCCCCCGCCGCCCCTGCCGCCCCCGCCGTCCCGGCTGCCCGCACCGCCGACGAACCCACCCGCGCCCTGCGCACCTCCCGCGCTCCCTCGCGCCGCGTCGGCCCCACCCACCCCGCCACCCTCCGCACCCCCCTCCACCCCCAGGGCTACGTCGAGCTCGACCGGGTCCTCTATCGCGCCGTGTGGGCCGAGTCCGCCGAGGCGCCGCCCCCGCCCGGCTCCCGTGTCGATGTCGCCGATCCGCCCGACCCCGGCTCCGACGTGCTGTACGCCTATCCGCCCGCCCCCGCCCGGCACGCCCGTGCCCACTGAACGCACCGGTTCTTCAGGAGTAGCCATGTCCAGCGAATACCCGCCCACCCTGCCGGCGGAGTACGCCGACATCGAGTTCGAGAACAACGCCCAGCGGCTGCCGCTGGTGCTCTGCCTCGACACCTCCAGCTCCATGGCCGGCCCGCCCATCCAGACCCTCAACAACGCCCTCGTGGAATGGACCCGAGAGCTGCACGACGACGTCGCCCTCAGCTACAGCGTCGAGGTCGCCGTCGTCACCTTCGGCGGGCAGGGCGTCGCCGCCTGGCGCGGTCCCCAGCCCCTCGCCCCCGGCGCCCCGGTGAGCCCCTTCGTGCCCGCCCACATGTTCAGCCCGCCCCAGCTCGGCGCCGCAGGCGTGACCCTGATGACGGAGGCCCTGGAGCTGTCGATGCACATCGTGGCCGCGCGGAAAGCCGAACTGCGCGCCTCCGGGCTGCAGTACTACCGCCCGCAGATCTGCCTCGTCACCGACGGCCTGCCCACCGACGGCACCGGCCACCGCACCGACTCCTGGCACCGCCTCGTCCCCGTCCTGGAGGAGGAGCAGCGCGCCCGGCGCTTCCGGCTCTACGCCATCGGCGTCGGCGGCATCACCGACCTCGGCGAACAGGTCCTGCGCGCCTTCGCGCCCACCTTCAACGCCCGCATCCAGGGCTTCCCGTTCCGCGAGCTGCTGCAGATGATGTCCGCCAGCGCCAACGCCGAGCAGAAGGGCGCCGGAGACGAGGTCTTCGAGAAGATCTTCAGCCAGTTCAAGACCCAGCGGCCGGCCTGGGAATCCTGAGGCGGCCGGCGATGGGCGAAGGAACCGCCCTGCGGGGCGACGACGACCGGGACTCCCCGTGGCGCATCCACGGCGTCAGCGTCACCGGCTACCGCCACCACCGGGCCGGCATGCCCGGCCAGGACGCCTGTACGTACGGTTCGTCGGCGTCCGTCGCGGTGCTCGCCGTCGCCGACGGCGCGGGCAGCCGGCAGCGGTCCGGCCAGGGCTCGCGGCTCGCCGTGGAGCTGGCCGTCGAGCACTTCGGGCGCCGGGCGGCCGCCGCCCACGACTGTGAGCCGGGCAAAGGCGTCCACGAACTGCTCACGCAGGCCTACCGGGACGTCAGCAAGATCTTCCTGGACCGCACCGGCGCCGAGGCCGACGACTTCGCCACCACCCTCACCGTCGTCGTCCTCGCCCCCGGCTGGCTGGGCCACCTCAGCGTCGGCGACGGCTTCGTCGTCCTGCGGGCGGGTACGGAGGACGGCGAGCGGCAGTTCCATCTGCTGCCGCAGCCGGACGCCGCCGGTGAGTACAGCAACGAGACCGTCTTCCTCACCTCACCGGACGCGGCCCGCTGGGTCCACACCGACTGTGTCTCCGACCCCGGCGTCGACGGCGTACTGCTGTCCACCGACGGGCTCGCCCAGGCCGCGCTCTCCCGCTCCGCCGCGGGCCCGCCGATCCCCAACTCCTCCTTCGCCGACGCCGTGTTCCGCTCCCTCGACGCCCCCGGACCCGTCTCCGAGAGCGCCCACGAGAGCCTCACCGCGCTGCTCAGGTCGGACCGGCTGACCGCACTGAACGCCGACGACAAGACACTCCTGCGGGCCGTGCGCAAGGTGCGCCCATGAGCGGCCGCAAGGTGTTCCTGGACGGCAAGCGCGTCACGCTCGCCGAGCTGCCCCTCAAGGGCGGCGGACAGGCCGCCGTCTTCCCCGTCGAGGGCGACGACCACACCGTCGTCAAGCTCTACCGCGACCCCCCGGGCCCCGACCAGGAACGCCGGCTCACCCGGATGCTCGCCATGTCCCCGCTCGCCGCCCGCCCCACCGACGCCTCCCAGCCGCCCGAACTGGCCTGGCCCACCGCACTGGCCCGGGGCCCCGAGGGCGAGTTCCTCGGCTACGCCATGCACCGCTTCGGCGAACCCGGACACGTCCAGCTCGTCGGCCTGTTCACCCGCGCCCAGCGGCTGCGCCTCTTCCCGGACCGCGCGGACTGGCGGTTCCTGCTCGGCGTCTCCTGGAACCTCGCCTTCATGACCGCGCGCATGCACCACGACAACCTCGTCATCGGCGACTTCTCCAGCAGCAACGTGGTCGTCGACGCCAACGGCTTCGTCACCTTCCTCGACTGCGACTCCATCGCCTTCACCGACCCGGTGACCGGCGAGGCCTTCCCCTGTCTGATGCACACCACCGACTACTCCTCGCCCGAGCGGCAGGCGGGCGGCCCGGCGACCCGCGCCAGCGACGACTTCGCCCTCGCCGTCCTCGTCTACCAGCTGCTCACCGCCGGCAACCATCCCTTCGGCGGCGTCCCGCACGAGAGCACCTCCGAGTCGACGGTCAAGGACAACATCGCCGCCAGCGTCTCCTACGTGGTCCGCCCCGAACTCGTCGTCGTCCCGCGCGGCACCGTCGACCCCTCCGTCCTCCCGCCCGAACTCCTCACCCTGGCCCGCTCGGCCTTCGGCCCCGGCGTCCACGCCCCCGCGGCCCGCCCCTCGGCGGAGGCCTGGCTGCGCGCCCTCGACAAGGAACGCGCCCAGGTACGGGTGTGCCCCGCACGCCCCCTGCACACCTACGGCTCCCACCTGCCGACCTGCCCGTGGTGCACCCGGACGGCGACGACGGGCCACGACGTCTTCAACGGCCGGCGACCGGTCCCCGTACCGGCCCCGGCTCCACCTCAACAGCCGCCCGCCGCACGCCGGTTCAGCCCGCTGGTGGGTGTCGCGCTGCTGGTCGCGCTCCTGCTGATCATCGTGATCGTCGCACCGCTCCTGTGACCGCCCGCCTCACTTCGACCGGTCCTCCAGATACCGCGTGTGCGACTCCTGCCGCCGCGCCTCCGTCTCCCGCAGGGCCGCGGCCAGCCGTTCCGCCTCCTCCTGGAGCAGGGCCAACTGCCGCTCCAGGTGCCGTTCCGGCGGCTCCGCGCCCGGTGTCATCCGGGTCCACCACCGCGTTCGTACGAAGCTGTCGACGGCCTCGGGAAGGTCCTGCCGTACGAGCCGCGACAGGGTGTGCACGGCCTCCGGGTCCTGGGCGAGGGCCTCGGCGACCCAGCCGGGCTCCAGCAGCGCGGCCAGCACGAGCATCAGGTCGGTCTCCTGGTGCTTGGCCGCGCGCGGCAGGTCCACCTCCAGCAGATAGTCACCCAGCTTCCCGAAGTCCTCGCGCAGCTCGTCGAGTTGGGCCGACGGCGTCGGGAAGTCGGGCAGCGGAGGGCGTTCCGGCGGGGCGATCAGGGCGCCCGCGCCGTAGAGGCCGGCCACCACGACGGGCCAGTACGGTCCCGCCACACCGGTGAAGGTGAGGACGAGGCCGAGCAGTCCGCACGCGCTGCCCGCGATGTTCTTGCGCGACTCGAGGTACTTACTGATAGCCACGGATCTCCTCGAAGGCGCCGTCCAGCGAGCCCTGTCGGGCGTCGAAGAGGCGGCCGCCGGTCAGGTCGGCGATGTGGGACAGCTCACTGCGGTCGGAGTCGCCGAAGAGGATCGGGAAGACCGGGATCTCGCGCTGCCCGGCGCCGAGGGAGCGGTAGAAGGAGTCGAACTCCCCGGCCTTCGCGCCCTCGGTGTTCTCGCCGTCCGTCATCAGCACGATCGACGTGAACGTGTCGCGGTCGGTGCCGAGATGGTCGTACGCCTTCTCCAGCGAGGTGTAGATCGCGGTGCCGCCGTCCGCGGACAGTGCCTTGGTGTCCTTGCGGATGGCCGCGAGGCCGGCTTGCGGATCGGCCGGGTCGACGACGTGCGCCCGGACGCTCTTCACATCGGAGCCGAACGGCATCAGCGTCACCTCCTCGCGGTCGCGGAAGTCGCCGGTGAGGTCGGTGAGGGCCTTCTTCAGGCGGCTCAGGCGGTCGCCCCGCATCGAGCCGGAGGTGTCCAGGACGTAGACGGTCCGCGAGGGGCGGCGCAGCTCGTTCTCGTACGAGTCGAGCAGGCCGTCGGCGACGGATCGGGTGCCGGGGAAGGGGAGTTCGCGCCGGCGCGTGGTGTCGAGGCCGGCCGCCGGGGCCACGGAGGGGATCACCGGGCGGCGGTACGTGCTCGTGGTGATCGCGCGCTGGACCTTCGCCGTGCGCAGGGCCTCGGTCAGCCGGCGGACGTCCTCGCGGGTCGCGGCGGAGGTGCCGGCGAGCGAGGAGAGCGGGTAGTCGGCGGTGACCACGCCGTCCTTGGGACGGATCACGGTCAGGCCCGGGATGCCCTTGAGGACGGACTCGTAGTTGAGGAGGGCGTCGACGTTCCCGCGCCGTTTGTACGCCGTCGCCAGCCAGCCCGACGAACCCGACGTGAGCTTCTGGCCCTTGAAGAACTCCTTCAGCCGGGGCGTCGCCTTCGCCACGTCCGCGTCGGTGAGCGCGGACTGCGCGCCGGAGAGCGCCGAGGCCACGGAAACGAGGGTGGAAAAGCCGGAGTTGGAGCGCGCCGGGTCGGTCATGCCGTACGTCAGCCTGCCGTCCTGCACGGCCTGCTCGACCTGCGACCAGGTGACGTCGTCCGGCTGCCAGCCCAGTTCGCGGACGGTGGCCGTCTTCACTCCCACCGCGACCGGACTCGACATGATCGGCGTCTCCGAGACGATCTTCTTCGCCGCCTCCGGACGCAGCCGCAGATAGTCGTCCGAGGACAGCCACACGGCGTCGTAGCGGCCGTCGGCCTTTCCGGCCGCGAGCAGGTTCACCGCGTCCAGGGTGCCCAGGTAGGTGGGGCGGACCGTGATGCCGGAGTCCTTGCGGACCTGCTCCAACACCGGTGCCATGTCGGCGAGTTCGCTGGAGGCGAGGATGCGGAGGGTGCCCGGTGTGGGGGCGGCGGGGTCGGCGGGCTTCTTCGCCGTACTGCACGCGGTGAGCAGGGCGGCCGAGACCGCGACCACCGCCGTGAGGCTCCGTCTCATCCGAGGCCCCCTTCCAGGGCGCCCCGGGAGCGGCTGCGCTCCAAGTACGCGCTCGCGGACCGGAGTTCGACCGTGAGCGACTCGACGGTGGACGCCATCGCCTCGGTCGCCTGCACCTTGTACGTGTCGATCGCGTCCAGCGTCCGGTAGATCTGCTGGAACGCGGAGCGCAGGGTCTCGGCCCCCACGGCCGGGTCCGCGGCGATCCGCTGGATCTCCCCGCTCTGCGCGGCGAGCATCTCGGCGTTGCCCCGGATGAGGTCCTCGGTCGTCCCGCGCAGGGCGTTGACCTGCTCTACGACCTTCTTCTGGTTGTCGAGGGCGGAGGCCAGCATCACGGAGATCCGCAGGGCCGACACAGTCGTCGTGGCCGCCCGGTCGACGCCCTTGATCAGCTCGTCGTTGTTGCGGCGTACGACGTCCATGGCGAGGTAGCCCTGGGCGCACACCGCGAGCTGGGTGAGCAGGTCCTGGTGCTTCTGCCGGACCGGGAAGAGCACGTCGGCGCGGAGCGAGTCGGCCGCCTGCGGGTCGGCGACCCCGGCGATGTGCTGCTCGACCGCCCCGTCCAGCGCCTCGGTCAGCACGACGTACTCCTGCAGCTTGCCCATGGTCTCCCACAGGCGCACCCGCTCGGTCTGCAACGCGGCGTTGTCGCGCCGCAGTTCGTCCTGCCCGCCGCGCAGCGAGCCCACGATCTTGTTCAAAGTGCCCTGCGCGGAGGCGTACTTGGCGACGTGGTCGCGCAGCTTGTTCCCGCCGGGCAGCCGGGAGAGGAACTTCCGCCCCTTGTTGGCGGGCAGGTCACGCGGGTCCAGATCCTCGACCACACGCCGGAGTTCGACGAGCGAGCCCGCGACCTTCGACTGCGCGTCCCCGCCCCTGCTCGGCAGCGAGTTGACGGTCCGCTCCAGCATCCGGTTGGACTGCGCGGCCGCGGTGCGCATCTCGCCGGCGCCGAGACCGGTGATCTCGCCGACCTTGCCCGCGAACTCGGGCGAGCGGGCGTCCAGGGCGGCGAGATCGGCGACGTAGGCCGAAGCCTTCCGGCTCATGTCCGTGCGCACGCTGTCGTCGACCGGGACGAGCCCGCCGGCCTTCTCCCGAGGCACCGGCGCGACGGCCTCGGGCGGGGTGAGCGTGAAGACGTCGTCCCCGCTGAGGGTGTTCTGGTGACTGTTCTGACTGGTGTTGAAGCTGCTGGTCATGTTGGATCCCCCCGTTTCAGCCGCGCGCCCGGCGCGCCATCTCGTGCAGCACCGCGGAGGTGGGCACGGGCGCCTGCCGGACACCGGTCAGTTCCTGCTTGAGATAGGTGGTGTCCGAGGCGAACTCGGACGCGGCCCCCTGCGGCCGGAACCCGTGCCGCACCGCGAGCTTCCGCAACTGCGGGTCGGTGGACAGGAGTTCGGCGAGCGCCTTGCCGTTCTCGGTCAGCGGTACGACGGTGTGGTCGCTGTTGACCGTGGTGTCCGGGTACAGCGTCACGAGATCAGCAACGTCGTCGGGCTTCTGCCCGCCCGTCAGCAGCGAGGCGACCTGGGACTCGTACACCCAGACCAGCGGATTGCCGGCCCCGCTGACGAAGTCCCGGAACACGGCGTCCGAGCTGGACTGCTGGGCACCCTGGACGCTGACGAGCTTCTTCAACAGCGGCTCGGTACGGTCGAGTTCGGCCTTGTCCGCGACCACCTTGCCGCCGTTCGCCACGTAGGAGGCGGCGGCGAGGTAGAGGGCGCCGGAGTTGGAGGACTCGGGATCGGTGCTGGAGATGAACAGCGTCCCGCCCAACTCCCCGTACTTACCGGCCCCCTTGAGCTGCTGCCAGGTGCGATCGTGCTCGGCGGCGTCCACATAGGCGCTCATCTTCAGGACGCCGCGGTGCTCGGTGTCGAGCGTGGCGAGGCCGTTCGCCGCGAGCACCTGGGCGGCGCTGCGGTGGGCCACCACGACGAGCGGCGAGTAGAAGGGCCGCGGGAGGGTGCCGTGCACCTTGTAGCGGGAGGCCAGTTCGACGGCCGGGGCCTGGCTGGAAGGGAACGCGAGGTCGTACCCCTTGAGGTCGAGCCCCTCCATGGCCCAGGACCCGGAGGTCTCGGCCTTCACGGTGTAGCCCTTGGCGGCGAGGGCCTTCACCACAGCCGGATCCGAGAAGTACTCGGCCTTCTCCGACCCGATCACCATACGCACGGTCTTCGTTGCCGTGCCCTTGTCGTCCGTTTCCCGGCCCGCGAAGACGGCGGCCACCACGCCACCCATCAACAGAACCGCGAGGACGATCCCTGCGATACGTCTCACGCCGAGGAGCGTGCTCACGGAACCCCATGTTCCAGGGTTCCCTCGGTGAACGGACGATGAAGCAACGGTCCCGGAACCCAACGGAACCAGCCACGCCCCTAAGGGGCGCGGGGAACTGCGCGATCAACCACAACGGACCCGCACCCGCACCACGACACGCACCCCTACGGCGACTGGGCGCCGCGGCTCAAGCCAACGCAGTGTGCGGCTCCAGCGCCGCCGCGTGTACGTCCATCTGCTCCGCGGCGAGGATCGCCGCCGCCGTGTCCGCCCGGGACGCCGCCACCACCAGGGCGCGGCCGGCCAGGGCGTGGGCCCGCTCGTGCAGGGCCAGGGGGTCGTCGTCGGCCGGCACCACGGACATGCGGACCGGCGTCGTACCACCCCGGAGGCGGGACACCTGCTCGGCGAGCCGCTCGGCCGCGGTGTCCAGTTCCGCTGCCGGGGCCAGCGCCCGCAGCTCGTCGGTCACCGCGAGCAGCGCCGCGAGATGCCCCGCGAGCTGGATGTCCAGCTCCTCCTCGCGCGACCGGTGGGGGAAGTCGGAGGTGGTGCCGGCCATCGTGCTGTGGACCGACTTGGTGCGGATCGGTTCGTACATGGGATGGCCTCCTGAGCTATCAGGAAACCATCCTAGCTTAGATTCCGTCTAAAGTTGAGCAAACCAAAAAGATCTACGGCTGGCTGTATCCGTCCAGGAAGTTCCCGATCCGGGTGACCGCGTCCCGCAGATCCCCGACCGTCGGCAGGGTCACGACGCGGAAGTGGTCGGGCTCGGGCCAGTTGAACCCCGTCCCCTGCACCACCATGATCTTCTCGCGGCGCAGCAGGTCCAGGACCATCCGCCGGTCGTCCCTGATCTTGAACACCTTGGGGTCGAGCCGCGGGAAGAGATACAGCGCGCCCTTGGGCTTCACGCAGGTCACGCCCGGGATCTGGGTGAGCAGCTCGTACGCGACGTCCCGCTGCTCCTTCAGCCGCCCGCCCGGCAGCACCAGGTCGTTGATGGTCTGCCGCCCGCTCAGCGCGGCGACCACCCCGTGCTGCCCCGGCATGTTCGCGCACAGCCGCATGTTGGCGAGGACGGTGAGCCCCTCGATGTACGAGTCGGCGTGTGCCCGCGGCCCGGAGATCGACATCCACCCCACCCGGTAACCGGCCACCCGGTACGCCTTCGACATGCCGTTGAAGGTGAGGGTGAGCAGGTCCGGGGCGACGGCGGCGGTGGGCGTGTGCGTGGCGCCGTCGTAAAGGATCTTGTCGTAGATCTCGTCGGAGCACACGAGCAGGTTGTGCCGCCGCGCGATGTCGGTGAGCCCCTTGATCATCGCCTCTTCGTAGACGGCCCCCGTCGGGTTGTTGGGGTTGATGATGACGATGGCCTTGGTGCGGTCGGTGACCTTGCGCTCGACGTCGGCGAGGTCGGGCATCCAGTCGGACTGCTCGTCGCAGCGGTAGTGCACGGCGGTGCCGCCGGAGAGGGAGACGGCGGCGGTCCACAGCGGATAGTCGGGGGAGGGTACGAGGACCTCGTCCCCGTCGTCGAGCAGCCCCTGCATGGCCATGACGATCAGCTCGGAGACGCCGTTGCCGACGAAGACGTGCTCGACGTCCGTCTCGATGCCGAGGGTCTGGTTGTGCATGACGACCGCGCGGCGGGCCGCGAGCAGTCCCTTCGCGTCGCCGTACCCGTGGGCGCTCGACACGTTGCGGAGGATGTCCTCCAGGATCTCGGGCGGGCACTCGAAGCCGAACGCCGCCGGGTTGCCGGTGTTCAGCTTGAGGATCCGATGCCCGGCCGCCTCGAGCCGCATCGCCTCCTCGAGCACCGGGCCCCGGATCTCGTAACAGACGTTGGCGAGCTTCGTCGACTGGATCACCTGCATGTCTGGGAGCTTACGGCCCGGTAACGCTTCCCGGACCGTGTTTTCCACCACGCGAGACGCGGCGGTTTGACCTGTTATCGCCGGTAGCTGTCCCACCCGCCCCGCCCGTCCCTACAATGCGCGGCCATGCCGAGACGAGCTGACCACGAAAACGGGACGTACGACGCGAATGCGACGCTGGGTGCGGCGGGCTCGTATGGCATGCCCGGCGCGGGCGCGGAGGGCGGCGACCGTCAAGGTCCGCCGAACGTGTACCACCCGCGAGTGGAGGCGGCTCCCTCCTACGACGCGTACGCGGATCCGGCGGCGGCGCACGGGTGGGCGGACAACGCGTACGACGCGACGGCGGAGCTGCCGGCGGTGGTCGACGGGGGCGGCGAAGGGGCGCGTGAATCGGCGGGTGCCGCGGGTGAGGTGCCTACGGCTCTGGGCGGACGCCCCGTCGCCGGCGGTCGGGGCCGGCGCCGACGTGCCGTCCGGCGGTCGCGGCGGCCGCTGGCGGTCGCCGGCGCGGTGGGTGCGGTGTCGCTGGCCGCGGTGATCGCCGGGCTGTCGCTGTCCGGATCGTCTTCGCCGGACGGGGCGGAGGGCAAGGAGGGTCGGCCGGGACCGTCGGCCACGGCGTCCGATTCCGCGGCGCCCGGAGAGGCGGCGGGTGTGTCGGCGGACCCCTCGGGCGGGGCCCCGGGGGAGAACTCGTCGGACACCGGCGCATCTTCGGATACGACGTCCACGACGCCCGGCGCCGCGTCGAGCCCGTCCGTGCTCCGGGATGCCGCGAGCGCGTCGGCCACGACGGCAACCACCGCCCCGACCGCGAGCCCGTCCGCGTCGGACGGTTCAGGTGGGCACCCCGGCCGGGGACAGGGCCGCACCAAGCGACCCAAGTGAGCCGCGCGGGCTAGGCGCTCCGCGGGAAGTGCGGCGGCGGGCCGTCGAGCGTCTGCGGCATCGTCGTGGCTGGTCGCGCAGTTCCCCGCGCCCCTTTGGGGCGCTGCCGAACCGGTAGCGGACTTCACTCGGTCCGCTTAGAGCCCGCAGGCGGAGCCCTCGCCGCCCCAGATCCCGACCCCGCCCCAACCCGCGGCCGGAAACAACTCCTTGCTCAACCACCCCCCTCCCCTCACAATGCACATGTCAAAAAAGTGGGCGGCCGGAAGATCTCCGGTCGCTCAACTCGCAAGAGGGGACCCCCACATGAAGAAGCCTCTCGGCGCCGTCGTCACCGCCCTGGTACTCGCCGGGGCCGGCGCGGCACCAGCGGTCGCGGCGCCCGTGCAGGACACCGCGGCCGCACCGACGATCCAGGCCGTCAACTTCGCCGGCACCGTCTCGCTCAGCAACTGCTCCGGCTCGGTCATCCGCTTCCCCAACTCCGCCGACACCGACCCGGCGCTGGTCCTGACCAACGGCCACTGCCTGGAGACCGGCTTCCCGGAGCCCGGCGAGGTCATCACCGGCCAGTCCTCCAGCCGTACCTTCGGCCTGCTCAACGCCTCCGCCACCCGGGTCGCCACGCTCCGGGCCAACCAGGTCGTCTACTCGACCATGACCGACACGGACGTCACCATCTACCGGCTGACGACCACGTACTCCGCCATCAAGAGCTCCTACGGCATCAGCCCGCTCACCGTGCAGGACACCCACCCGACCGCCGGCACCGCGATCACGGTCGTGTCCGGCTACTGGAAGCGGACCTACGCCTGCAACATCGACGGCTTCGTCTACCGCCTCAAGGAGGGCGACTGGACCTGGAAGGACTCGGTCCGCTACACCTCCGCCTGCCAGACCATCGGCGGCACCTCGGGCTCGCCCGTGATCGACAACGCCACCGGCAAGGTCGTCGCCGTCAACAACACCGGCAACGAGGACGGCGAGCGCTGCACCGAGAACAACCCCTGCGAGGTCGACGAGAGCGGCAACGTCACCGTCCGCCAGGGAATCAACTACGCCGAGGAGACGTACAACATCCCGGCCTGCTTCACCACCGGCAACGCACTGAACCTCAGCGCGAGCGGTTGCACCCTGCCCAAGCCGTAACTCAGGGGCGGCCGGCGCTCCGTCGCACGGGACTGCGACGGACCGCCCTGCCCGCCAGCACGTCCGTCCTGCGCCCGTCCTCGATCACGAAACGGCCGTCGATCAGGACGTGCGGGATGCCCGTCGGGAGTGTGCGCGGGTTCTCGTACGTCGCTCCGGCCGCCACCGTCGCCGGGTCGAACAGGACCAGGTCGGCCCGGTAACCCTCGCGGACCAGACCCCGGTCGGGAAGACGCAGGCGCGCCGCCGGGCGGGAGGTGAGGTGCGCGACGCACTCCTCCAGGGACAGGACGCCCAACTCGCGCACGTAATGGCCGAGATACTGCGGGAACGTGCCGTACGCGCGCGGATGCGGCTTCGTGCCCTGCAGGATGCCGTCCGAGCCGCCGGTGTGGACCCGGTGCCGCATGATCTGCCGCACGTTCTCCTCGTGGCCCACGTGCTGGAGGATCGTCGAGCCCAGCCGGTCGTCAAGGAGCAGCCGCCGGGCGGTCGTCCAGGGGGCCTCGCCGCGCGCGTCCGCCGACTGCCGGACCGTACGGCCGACGAAGTCCGCGAGCTCGGGCCGGGTCACCCCGGAGATCTCGATCGTGTCCCAGTCGATGGGCACCCCGTGGCAGCCGTCCGCGCCGACCACCTCCATGTGGTGCCGGATCCGCTCGGCCGTCTCCTCGTCCGCGAGCCGCCGGAGGATCGCCTCCGGCCCGCCCTCGCTCGCCCAACTCGGCAGCATCGCCACGAGAGTTGTGCAGCCGGGCGTGTAGGGGTAGGTGTCGAGGCTGATGTCGGCACCCTCCGCCAGCGCCTTGTCCAGCAGCGACAGCAGCTCCGGCGCCCGGCCCTCGTTCACGCCGAAGTTCATGGTGGCGTGGGCCAGATGCAGGGAGCAGCCCGCCTCCCGGGTGAGGGCCACCATCTCGTCGTACGCCTCCAGCGCGCCGGCGCCGTACGAGCGGTGGTGGGGGCAGTAGTAGCCGTCGTACGAGGCCACCACCCGGCACAGCTCGGTGAGTTCGGCGTCCTTCGCGTACATGCCGGGCGTGTACGTCAGCCCGGACGACATGCCGACCGCGCCCTGCTGCATGCCCTCCGCGACCAACTGCCGCATACGGTCCAGCTCTTCGGGCGTCGCCTCCCGGTCCTCCCACCCCACGGCCAGCATCCGGACCGTGCCCTGGGGGATGAGATAGGCCGCGTTGACGGCGATGCCCCGGTCCAGCCGGTCCAGGTACTCGCCCACCGAACGCCAGTCGAAGTCGATGTCGTCCCCGTAGCCGTTCCACCCGGTGATCGCGCGGCGGACCTCGGCGAGCGTGCGGTCGTCGACGGGGGCGTACGACAGCCCGTCCTGGCCCAGGACTTCGAGGGTGACCCCCTGCGCGGCCTTCGCGCTGTGGTCGGGGTCGCGGAGCAGCGCGAGGTCGCTGTGCGCGTGCATGTCGATGAAGCCGGGGGAGAGGACCAGGCCCTCCGCGTCCAACTCGCGCCGCGCCTCGGGGCGTTGACACCCGGCCGCCGCGGCCTCCTGCACGATCGAGACGATCCGGCCGCCGTCGACGACCACGTCCGCGCGGTACGACGGCTCCCCGCTGCCGTCCACCACGTCCGCGTCCCGGATGACGAGTTCTTCCACGGCCTGCCTCCTAAAAGAAGGTACGGATGTAGTCGACGACCGTGCCGTCCGCCTCGACCAGCGGGATCAGCGGCCACTTGTCGAAGGACGTGCACGGGTGCGACAGCCCCATGCCCAGCCAGTCCCCGACCTCCAGGTCCGCCTCCCCGGTCGTGCGCAGCCAGGCGTGCTGGTCGGACAGGCCGGTCACCGACACCCCCGTCGCCGGCCGCTCGACGCCGTCCCGGTGCACCACCTGGGCGAACGGGAGGTCGAGGTCGTACGCCGCGTCCCGCTTGCCCGCGTTGGCGAAGGCCTGCTCGGCGGAGGGGCGGGAGACGACCTGCGCCCAGAGGCGGAACGCCGGCTCCAGCGCGCCCTCCTCGGGGACGCGGTTGAAGGGCGTGACCTTCCGGTAGTGGCCGTCGTCGTGCGAGACGTAGGCGCCGGAGCGCAGCAACTTCAGTACGGGCGCGGACAGTTCGGGAATCTCCGCGAACACGTCGGCCACCGCGTCGAACCAGGCGCTGCCGCCCGCGCTGACCACGATCTCCTCCAGCCCCGCGAACCGCCCCGCCTTGTCGAAGTCGACGGCGAGACCGACGAGTCGACGCAGCCACGCGTGCACGCGCTCCGGGTCGGCCTGCGGGACCTCGCCCTCGTAACCGGCGACGCCCGCGAGCCGCAGGCTGCGGGTGCCGGCCACGGCATCGGCGACCGCCGCGCACTCCGCCTCCGTACGGACGCCGGTACGGGCCCCCTCACCGGCGCCGAGCTCGACGACGACGTCGAGGGGGCGGGCGGCCCCTTGCAGCGCCGTGTCCATCAGCTCGACCCCGCGCACGGAGTCGACGTAACAGATGAAGCGGAAGCCGGGGTCGGCGTCGAGTTCGCGGGAGATCCAGCGCAGGGCCGCCGGGTCGACGAGTTCGTTGGCGAGGAAGACGCGCTGGACGCCGAACGCCCGGGCCACGCGCACCTGGTGCGGGACGGCGAGGGTGATGCCCCAGGCGCCGCGTTCGATCTGCCGGTGGAAGAGCTGCGGCGCCATGGTCGTCTTGCCGTGCGGGGCGAAGGCGAGACCGTGCCGGGTCGCGTACGTCTCCATCAGCGCGAGGTTGTGCTCCAGGCGCCCGGCGGACAGCGCGAGCACGGGCGTGGCGAAGCCGCCGGTGAAGAGGTTGCGGCGCTGGGCGGCCAGCTCGGCGACGGTGTGGCCGTCGGCGTCCGGGGGGAGGCCCTTGAAGCGGTGGTCGACGCGTTCGGCGGCAAGGCGGGCGAGAGCCTCGGCGGGGCTGTCGGCTGACATGGAGCCTCCCTGATCTGGACTGTTGCATTCTCTGCAACATCCATTGCGTATGTCGCTTACTGCTGTCTAACATCTCGGCCAACGCGGGGTCAACGGAGCCGCCACCTCGCACCGCACCCGGGAGCTACGACGATCGTGACCACCGACGGACAGCGCAATGCCCCCGACGGCGTGGACGTCGTCGCGCTCGGCGAGTCCATGGTCACGTTCCTGCCGACCAGGCCGGGGCGCCTCGCCGACGTTCCGTCGTTCGAGCGCGGGATCGGCGGCGCGGAGTCCAATGTGGCCTGCGTGCTCGCGGCGGCCGGGCACTCCGTGCGCTGGGTCAGCCGGGTCGGGGCCGACGGGTTCGGCGACCACCTCGTCGAGACCATCGGCTCCTACGGCGTCGACGTCACCGCCGTCCGCCGCGACCCGGCACGCCCGACCGGCATCTACTTCCGCACGGCCGGCGACCGGGCCACCGACGCGCACGAGGTCGCCTACTACCGGGCCGGATCCGCCGCCTCCGCGATGGCCGTGGGCAACACCGACCTCGACGCCGTGCGCGCGGGGCGGGTGCTGCACCTGTCCGGGATCACTGCGGCACTGTCCGAGAGCTGCCTGCGGCTGATGCGCGAGCTGACCGCGCTGCGCGCCGGCCGGCCGCTGGTCTCCTTCGACGTCAACCACCGGCCCGGCCTGTGGCTGGACGGCGACGGCCCGCAGGCGCTGCTGGAACTGGCCCGCCGCGCCGACCTCGTGTTCGTCGGGGAGGACGAGGCCGAGGAGGTCTGGGGCCTGCACGGCGCCCACGCCGTCCGTGCCGCCTTCCCCGACCCCGAGACCCTCGTCGTCAAGCAGGGCGGGCGAGGCGCCACCGTCTTCGCCAAGGGCGACGTCACCTTCGTCCCCGCGCCGCGGGTCGACGTCGTCGCCGCCGTCGGTGCGGGGGACGCCTTCGCCGCCGGCTTCCTCTCCGCCACCCTCCGCGGACTGCCCATGAAGGCCCGTGTGAGGCACGGACACCTCACCGCTGCCGCCGCGCTCACCGTCCCCGGCGACCTCGCCCCGCCCCCCGCCCGCGCACACGCCGACCGCCTCGCCGCCCTCGACGACGACACGTGGGAGACACTTCGACTCGGCCCCGGCTGGACGCAAGCCGAGCAGGCCCCGGAGGAGGTACGTACCCCATGAGCCAGACCGTCGACCGCGCGCTGAGCATCCTGCCGCTGCTCGCCGAGGGCCCCGCCGACCTCGGCCAGGTCGCCGCCCGCCTCGGCGTGCACAAGTCCACGGCCCTCCGCCTCCTGCGCACCCTGCACGAACACGGCATGGTCTACCGCCAGTCCGACCAGCGCTACCGCCTCGGCGCCCGCCTCATCGCCCTCGCCCAGGAGGCGATGGAGAACCTCGACATCCGCGAGATCGCCCACCCCCACCTCGTACGCCTCAACGAGCAGTGCGGACACACCGTCCACCTCGCGGTATACGAGGAGGACGAGGTGCTCTACATCGACAAGGTGGAGAGCCGCTACCCGGTACGGATGTACTCGCGGATCGGCAAGCCCGTCGCCATCACCGTCGCGGCGGTGGCGAAGCTGCTCCTCGCCGACCTCCCGGCGGGCGAGCGGCGGACGCTCGCCGACAAGCTCGACTACCCCATGTACACATCCCGTTCGACCCCCAACGCCCCTGCTTTCCTGCGGGAGTTGGACAAGGTGCGCGAACAGGGCTGGGCCACCGACCTCGGCGGCCACGAGGAGTCCATCAACTGCGTCGCCGCCCCCATCCGCGGCGCCGACGGCCGGGTGGTCGCCGCCATGTCGGTCTCCGCGCCCAACGTCGTCGTCACCGCCGACGAACTCCTCACCCTGCTCCCGCTGGTGCGCCGCACGGCCGACGCGATCAGCGGGGAGTACTCCGGCAAGACCCCCGTCAAGGAAGTCACCTCATGACCGAGAAGATCGCCCTCACCCCGAAGACCCACACCACTCCGCCCGCGAAGTTCTCGCACGGCGTGAAGAAGGGGAACGTCCTCCAGGTCGCCGGCCAGGTCGGCTTCCTCCCCGCCGAGGAGGGCAGGCCGCCCACGCCGGCCGGCCCGACCCTGCGCGAGCAGACCCTGCAGACCCTCGCCAACGTCAAGGCGATCCTGGAGGAGGGCGGCGCGAGCTGGGACGACGTGATGATGATCCGCGTCTACCTGACCGACGTCGACCACTTCGCCGAGATGAACGGCATCTACAACACCTACTTCGAGGAGCAGGGCCTCACCGCGCCCCCGGCCGCCCGCACGACGGTGTACGTCGGCCTCCCCGCCGGCCTCCTCATCGAGATCGACGCGCTGGCCGTACTCGGCTGACGCCCCCTCAACTCCCGCACGCCGTAACCGGCATGGCCGCTGCATGGGCCATGCCGCGGTCCCCCCTGCCCGAAAGCTCCATGTACTTACCCAGAGGACCCCCAATTGTCCTATCCGCTCGCCGCAACAGCCCCCGCCGTCACGACCCCACCCCACACCGGCGGACTGCTCCTCCTGGTCGACGGTACGGCCGGTCTCCTGACCGTCGCCGCCATCGGCATCGCGCTCCTCCTCTTCCTGATCATCAAGGTCAGACTCCAGCCGTTCGTGGCACTGCTCGCCGTGTCCATAGCCGTCGGCCTGATGGCCGGCCTCTCGGTGACCGAACTCTTCGGCACGGTCCAGCGGTCGGACGCCGTGTCCACCATCGAGACCGGCATGGGCGGTATCCTCGGCCATGTCGCGATCATCATCGGCCTGGGCACGATGCTGGGCGCGATCCTCGAAGTCAGCGGCGGCGCGGAGGTGTTGGCGTCCCGTTTGCTGAACCTGTTCGGCGAGAAGCGAGCGCCGCTGGCCATGGGTCTCACGGGCCTGATCTTCGGCATCCCGGTCTTCTTCGACGTCGGCATCTTCGTGCTCGCGCCGATCGTGTACGCGGCGGCGAAGCGGGGCGGCAAGTCGATCCTCCTGTACTGCCTGCCCCTGCTCGCGGGTCTGTCCATGACCCACGCGTTCCTGCCGCCGCACCCGGGCCCGGTGGCCGCGGCCGGCCTGCTCCACGTGGACCTCGGCTGGGTCATCCTGATGGGCATCGTCTGCGGCATCCCGGCGGTGCTCGCGGCCTGGGCCTACTCGGCGTGGGTCGGCAACCGCATCTTCGTCGCCGTACCGCAGGACATGGTGGAGGCGGCGGCGGAGGCCAAGCTGGCGGTCATCAACGAGCAGCGTGAGTCGGGAGTGGAGCCGCGCGAGCAGCCGGTCCCGCTGGCGACGGTCCTCGGCATCATCGGCACCCCGCTGGTCCTCATCCTCGCCGCGACCTTCTCCTCCATCGCGCTGGACCCGTCCACGGGCCGCTCCGTGATCGAGTTCTTCGGCCACCCCTTCGTGGCCCTGACGATCGCGCTGCTCCTGGCGTACTACCTGCTCGGCATCCGCCGCGGCTGGTCCCGCAAGTCGCTGGAGACGGTGTCGACGGCGTCCCTGAAGCCGGTCGGCAACATCCTGCTGGTGGTCGGTGCGGGCGGCATCTTCGGCGCGATCCTGAAGGCGAGCGGCGTGGCCCAGGCCCTCTCCGACACCTTCCACGACGTGGGCCTCCCGGTGATCGTCCTCTCCTACCTGATCTCGGTGGTCCTCCGGGTCGCCCAGGGCTCGGCCACGGTCGCGATCGTCACGACGGCCGGCATCGTCGCCCCCCTCCTCACGGAGGGCCACCACTCCCAGGCCTTCGTGGCCTTGGTCATCATGGCCATCTCGGCAGGCTCGATCTTCGCGTCCCATGTGAACGACGGGGGTTTCTGGATGGTGGCGAAGTACTTCGGCATCAGCGAACGCGACACCCTGAAGACGTGGACCGTGCTGGAGACGGTGCTGTCGGTGGTGGGGTTCGTGGTGGCTGGTTTGCTCAGTGTGTTCGTGTAAGGCGCGTGTAGGCGTCTGATAACGAAGTAGGGGCTGGCTGTGTTCGACACAGGATCGTCGACCATACTGCCCGCTGTGGAGCAGCGCATAGGTTCGAGCAGCCAGCCCCTGAAGGGCGAGCCCGTGAAGGGTGCCGGTTTCGACCCGGCCTTCATCCCCGGGCTCACCTCACCCGTGACCGAGGCCCCGGAGGACGCGAAGCCGGAGGTCGAGGACGAGGTCGATGACGAGGCCGAGGCCCTGGACGCGGAGGCCGACGAGGCCGAGGCCGCTGACGAGGCCGACGACGACTCCGAGGAGGGCGACGGCCCCGAGGGCCCCGTCTTCGAGGCCTCCGACCGGCGCGCGAGGATCGTCGCCGACCGCGACGGCGTCCGCCTCGCCCTCGACGACCAGGCCTGCGAGTTCCGCTGGGACGAGATCGGCGCGGTGGAGACGGAGTCCCCCCGCTTCGGCAAGCGTTTCACCATCACGGTCCACACCCCTGACCGCCGCTGGTACCCGATCGAGATCGAGGCGACGGCCAGGGCCCGCTTCAGCGAGTGGGAGAAGGAGTTGGACGCGGTACTCGACGCCTACTTCGAAGAAGACGCCGAGGACGCCGACTAGCCGCAGTACTGGGCGGCCTTCCCGATCGACCGGTACATGCAGTCCGCGTTCTCCAGCAACTGCAGCACCGCGTCCCGGTTCCGGGAGGTCTCCCGCTCGATCACCTCGTCGGGCGGGTAGAACCCACCCCCGGAACTGGACGTCGGATACATCTCGAAGGTGTACGAGAAGATCTTCTGCGTACCCCAGAGATAGTCGTCGATCGACCCGTCCGTGATGTACAGGTCACTGGACTGCTCGGCGGTGTACCCGTTGCTCGCGGCCATCTTCTGCCCCACGGCCTTGAACGCGGCCGCGTCGTCCGCCGTCATCCCGGTCGCCGTGTCCGAGTACGTGTACCCGAACGGCCACAACACCAGCTCGCTGTACGTGTGGAAGTCGATCCCGGCGGTGATCTGCTGCTTGCCGCCCACCACCCGGCCGCGCACGAAGTCGGCGACGACCTTCACCTCGGGCGCGGACTCGGCGGCGGCACCACGGTACGTTTCGGAGGACGTGGACCCCGAAGACCCGCCGCAGCAGCCCCACTTGTAGTTCCAGTTCCGGTTCAGGTCCGTACCGACGTACGAGGACCCGGAGTTGGGCTGCCGGTTCTTCCGCCAGGAGCGGTACGAACCCGTCGCGATGTCGTACTCCCCGCCGTCCGGGTTGAGATCCGGCACGATCCAGATCTCCCGCCCGTTCACCATGTCGGTGATCCGGGAGTCGCTCCCGTATCCAGCCCCCAACTCCCGCAGCAGGTACAGCGCCATCTCCACGGTGAGATGCTCGCGCGCGTGCTGGTGGAAGGTGAACAGGACCTCCGGCTCGTTCTCGTCCGTCGCCACGTTGTCGCTGACCTTGATGGCCACGATGTCCCGGCCCTGGTACGACTTGCCGATCACCCGCTTGCTCATGATGCTCGGGTAGGCGGCCAGCCGCTGGTCGATCTCCGTGTTCATCTCGGCGTAGTTGTGGTACTTCGAGTCGGCCGACGGGAAGTCGTAGAGCCGTACGTCGCCCGCGCCGGACGAGCGGTCCGGGGCCGAGCCCAACAGCGAGACGTCGTATCCCTGTTGGCGCAGTTTGGCGATCTGCGCGGCCCGCCCGGAGACGACCACCGTCTCCTCGTCGGCCTCGTCCACCGTGACCCCGGCCGCCGCGATCGCGGTACGCGTCACCGGCGTGTTGTGGTCGACGTTGATCTCGTACTGCCGGACGTCGTCGGCGGACGGGGCCGTGGCCCGCGCGCTGTCGGCGTTCGCCGAGAGGGGCGCCGCGAGGGCGAGGGCCAGGAGGGTGGCCAGGGCGGCGGTGCGTCTGCCGCCACGGGCGCCGGAGCCTCGTATCCGAAGTCGCATGAAGTCTCCTAGTGGGAGGTGGGGGTGGTTCAGCGCGACGTACGTGTGCGGGTGCGGTGCGCCCCATGGTCAGGGAATGGCATGGACAGGTCAAGATAGCGAAAACCGGCCGCGCAGTGTACGCGTGCTCGCACCCCCCGCATCGACCTCCGGCAAAGTGCACCCGCCCGTGTGAGCGGCACGTGCATATATGCCGGGCCGGGAGGAGAGTTGGGTTCCGTTGCCAGGGGAGGCTGATCATGGGCGGATCAGCGCCGCGACGGGACCGTCATCTGCCGGTCGAGACCACCAGTTTCGTCGATCGGCGCGGCGAACAGACCGAGGGCCGGGAACTGCTCACCAGGGCACGCCTGGTGACGCTGACCGGACCGGGCGGCGTCGGCAAGACGCGTCTCGCCATGCGTATCGCGGCCCGCGTCGAGCGCACCTTCCCGGACGGCGTGCGCTTCGTACAGCTGGCCGGGCTGCACGACCCGGCGCTCGTCCCGGTCGCCGCCGCCGACGCGCTCGGCCTGCACGACCACTCCCGCCAGCCCCCGCTGGACGCCCTGGTCGAACAGGTACGCGACCGCAGGCTGCTCCTCGTCATCGACAACTGCGAGCACCTGCTCCAGGCCTGCGCCGACCTGGCCGCCGCCCTGCTGCGCGGCACCACCGGCGTCCGCGTCCTCGCCACCAGCCGCCACCGCCTGGGCCTGACCGAGGAACACCTGCTGGAGGTACGGCCGTTACCCGTCCCCGACCCGGACGGCGATCTCAGCGCCGCCGACGGCTACCCGGCCCTCGCCCTCTTCGCCGACCGGGCCGCCGCCGTCGTCCCCGGCTTCGAGGTGACCGCCGCCAACCGTGCCGCAGTGGCCCGGCTGTGCCGCCGCCTCGACGGGCTCCCGCTCGCCATCGAACTGGCCGCCGTCCGGATGCGCGTCCTCGGTGTCGAACAGCTTCTGGAGCGCCTCGACGACCGCTACCGCCTTCTCACCGGGGGCTCCAGCGCGGCCCTGCCCCGCCATCAGACGCTGCGCGCCGCCGTCGACTGGAGCCACGAACTCTGCACCGAACAGGAGCAGTTGGTGTGGGCGCGGGCCTCCGTGCTGGCCGGCAGCTTCGACGCGGAGGCCGCCGAGGCGGTGTGCGCGGACGGGGAGAGGGTCTCGTCGTACGAGGTGCTGGAAGCCGTCGCCGGGCTCGTCGACAAGTCCGTGCTGGGGCGGGAGGAGGGGCCGGACGGGGTGCGCTACCGGCTGCTCGACACCCTGCGCCACTACGGGCTCGACCGGCTGCGGCAGTGGGACGGCGAGGAGGCCGCGGCCCGGCGGCGGCAGCGGGAGTGGATGCAGCGGCGGGCGGCCGGCTTCGAGCGGGCCTGGTTCGGGCCGGGGCAGCGGGAGATCGTCGCCCGGCTCCGCGCCGACCAGGACAACCTCCGTGCCGCTCTCGACTTCAGCCTCACCGCGCCGGGCGAGGCCCTCGCCGGGCTGCGCCTCGCGGGCACCCTGTGGTTCTACTGGCATGCCTGCGGGGCGCCCCGCGAGGGCCGCTACTGGCTCGACCGGGCCCTGGCCGCCAGTCCCGGCCCGACCAGGGAGCGGGCCCGCGCCCTGTGGATCGTCGGGCTGCTCGCCGGCTCCGCGGAGGACCTCACCCTGGGCCTCGGACGCGCCGAGGAGGCCCGGGTCCTGGCCCGTTCGCTCGGCGACGAGGCCGAGGCCGCGCACGCCGAGTACGTCATCGGCGTACTGCGCCTGTTCAACAACGACGTCCGCGGCGCGCTGGAGCACTACCGTGCGAGCGTCGCCCGCGGCCGCGTCCCCGGGCAGCACCTCAGCCTCGTCGGCCTCGACCGGGTCGAACTCGCCTGCGCCCTCAACTTCCTGGACGAGCCCGACCAGGCCGCCGCCGTGTGCGCCGAGACCCGCCGGCTGTGCGAGGAGCACGGCGAGGAGTGGGTGCTCTCCTATGTACTGCGCCAACTCGCCCTCGCCCACGCCGTCAAAGAGGACTGGGAGGAGGCCGAACGGCACGCCCGCGACGCCCTGCGCCTCAAGCTCGCCGTGTCCGACGTCATCGGCATCGGGCTCACCCTCGACCTGCTCGCCCAGACCGCCGCGCGGCGCGGCGCGTTCGAGCGGGCGGCCGTGCTGCTCGGCGGGGCCGACCGGGTCTGGTCCGACGTCGACCGCTTCCGCTGGGGCTCGAAGAACCTCGGCGCCACCCGCCGCGACAGCGAGGTCCGGGCGCGGGCGGCCATGGAACCGACCGTCTTCGAGAAGGCGTACGAGTGCGGTGCCGCGCTCGGGATGGAAGGGGCCGTCGGATACGCCGTCGAAGCGGACACCGGGGGCCAACGGCCGCTTCCGGAAGCCGAGTCGGCCGCCGAGGGGAAACCCACCGACGGCGTCCGGCTCACCCGTCGTGAGACCGAGGTCGCCCAGCTCGTCGCCGAGGGCCTCGCCAACCAGCAGATCGCCGACCGACTCGTCATCGCCCGCCGAACCGCCGAAGGCCATGTGGAACGCATCCTCAGTAAGCTCGGCTTCAGCAACCGCAGCCAGATCGCCTCCTGGGTGACGGCCCAACGCTGAAGCACCGGCCACACACGCCGCACCGGAGAACACCAACCCTCCCCGCGGCCGAAACCACCCGCGCCCTCCCATCGGGGAGCCGGCGCCGCGCCTTCCCGCGGGGGAGCGGGCGCCGCGCCTTTCCGCGGGGGAGCCGGGACCGCGCCTTCCCGCCGGAGAATCGGCGCCGCGCCCTCCGATCGAGGGAGCTGGCACCAGGCCCCCCATCGGGGAGCCGGCGCCGCGTCTTCCCGCGGGGGAGCCGGGGCCGCGTCTTCCCGCGGGGGAGCCGGGGCCGCGCCCTCCCACCGGAGAGCCAGGACCACGCCTGCCGTCGGGGAGCCGGAACCGCGCCTTCCCGTCGGGGAGCCGGGCGCCGCGCCCTCCCCCGGGAGAGCCGGAACCCCGCCCCCCATCGGAGTCGGCACCACGCCCTCCCGCCGGAGGGTCAAGACCACGGAGGAGTCATGACCGTTCAACCCGCCCCCCACGCCGCCCCGTTCGACCACCGCATGGCCGTCTTCGGCGCCGACGACGAGTTCGTGGCCGCCGCGCTGCCCTTCCTCGCCGAAGGCCTCGGCATGCCCGGGGAACCCCCGCCCGTCGCCATCGCCGCCCCCGACAAGCTGGACCTGCTGCGGGACGCCCTCGGCAGCGACGCCAAGGACGTCGGGCTCATGCCGCACACCGAGTGGTACACCGGCTCCGCCGCCAACGCCGTGGCCCAGGGCGCCGGTTACCTCGCCGCTCACGCCGGCCCCGGCGGCCGTATCCACCTCCTCATGGAACCCGAGTGGGACGGCCGGGCCGGCCGATCGGCGCGCGAGACCACCGAGTGGATCCGCTACGAGGCCCTCGCCAACCTCCTCTTCGCGCCCATGGCCACCACCGTCCTGTGCGCCTACGACACCCGCACCGCCGGCACCGCCATCGTCGAGGCCGCCCGCCGCGCCCACCCCAACACCGGCGTGTACGAGGACCCGGTCCGGCTCACCGCCGAGCTGGACGCCGTACCCCTGGCACCGCCCCCGTACGACGCGGAGCCGCTCGCCGAGCCGTACGCCGACGCCGTGCGCTCGCGGGCCGCCGCGCACGGGCTGTCCCGGGTGGACGCCGAGCTGTTCACCGAGGCCGTCACCGCCGCGGCCGACGCGTACGGGCCGGTCACCGGCGCCCTGCTGTGGGGCGAGGCACCCGCCTGCGTCGTCGAACTGCGCCTGCCGCGCCGGGTCGACAACCCGCTGGCCGGCTTCGTCCCACCACCCGTCCCCGACCTCGAACCGGACCAGGGCCTGTGGTTCACCCGCCAGGTCTGCGCGTACGTCGACATCCGCGACGACGCCCACGGGGCGACCGTACGGCTGCAGTTCGGGTAGCCCGTGGGGACCTACGCAGGTATGGAATCGGGTAGTCCTCCCCGTGCCCCGCACCCGCGGGGAGGCCAGGCTTCTCCCATGCTGCAACTTTCCGGGAGCCCCCACCCGGACCCCGACCCTCAGCACGCCGGCTACCCCGAACCGCCCCTGGGAGCGGGCTACTTGAGCGTCGAGTACGACCCCCGTCCCACCGCCGCCCGCGAGGCCCGCGTGGAGGTCCGCAGACAGCTGGAGCGCTGGGGTCTGGCCGAGCGGGACGCGGCGGGGGCCGGCGACGGGGCCGGCGGTGACCTCGTCGACGTGACCGAACTGCTGGTCAGCGAGCTGGTCACCAACGCCCTGCTGCACTCGCGCAGCCGCTTCCGGCTCACCCTGTCGGCCGCGCACGGCGTCCTGCGCTGCGAGGTGACCGACTCGGGGCGCCGTATTCCGCGAGTGGTGGAGGCGGGAACCTCGGAGAGCGGACGCGGAATGTTCCTGGTGGACGCGCTGGCGCTGCGCTGGGGCTGCCACCAGGACGGGCCGGGCAAGACCGTGTGGTTCGAGCTCGGCACCTGCGGGCTGGACGGCTGCGGTCGGCGACAGCCGTAACGCTCCGCTGGAGTTGGCCGTCCGGGGTTCGCCCAGACGCCGGGCGGCCAACGCCTCGTCCTAGGATCGTCCCCAGGATCTTCCTAGGACCACCACTTGGGGCTGAGGGCGATCGTGCGGAGCTGCTCGATGGTCAGTGCCGGAGTGCCGCGGGTCGCCGCCGTGTCCTGGGCGCCGGGGTTGAAGGCGCTGACCACCACGCGCCGACCGTCGCTGCGCAGGGTGTCGACGGTCCACATCACGACCCCCGAACCGCCCTTCTCCCCGGGCCCCTTGCGCACGGCGACCTTCGTCCCGTCGGCCAGGGTCTCCGAGTCCGCGCCGAAGAGGTCCCCGGCCACGTCCGACATGTCGGCCTGCACATTGACCTGGACCAGGCTCTTGCCCTTGCCGTCGTCGAGGACCAGGTAACCGAAGCCGGGGTCGTCGCCGCTGTCGTCGCTGGTCGCCTTGATCCCCTTCGGCAGCAGGGACTTGAGCGTGGTGCGCGCCGACGCGGTCGAGACCGGCGTGGACCCGGTCGGCTCCGCGCTCGGCTTGGCCGTGTCCTCGGGCATCGCGTCGATCGCGTCCCGCCAGGGCCTCGCCGCGGCGAGCTTCCTCAACTCACTCGCGGAGAGCGGTGGTTCGGGCCGGGTGATCGGCGCGTCCTTCTCGGCCGCCGCGTTCCACTCGCTGACGCTGACGTGCTGCCCCTCCGGCGAGACGAGTTCGGCGTTCCACCACTTGGTGTCCACGCGGCGGTCCGGATACTCGTACCCCTGCAGCACCATCACCAACGAGCCGTCCGGCAGCCGGGTCCGGGTGCAGGCGTCGTAGTGGGAGTAGACCTTGCCGGGGCACTGGGTGACCTGCCGCGCCTCGTCGCTGCCCGGCTCCACCCGCCCGAGGCTCACGCCGACGGCGGCGGCGCCCTTCCCGTCGTCGTACACGAGATGCACGTACGGCCCCGGCTCCTCGTTCGTGCCCCGTGCCTCGGCCTGGCTGAACTTGCCCTCGGGGAGCAGCTTTTCGAGCGTGCGGATCAGTTCGGCGCCGGAGACGGGGGAGGGGGCGGGTGCGGTGGCGCTGGGCCTGCTCGTGCCGACCGAGGACTCGTCCCGGTCCGCGGAGCCGGCCCCGGGCAGCAGCAGCGCGCCGCCCAGGCCGACCAGCGCGAGGGAGGCGGCCCCGCCCGCGACGGCGGCCCGGCGCCGCAGCAGCCGTCGGCGGCCCTTGAGCGCACCGGCCGTGACGAGCGCGGCCCGGTCGGTCTCGAAGACGGCGCCGGTGTCGCGCAGGCCGGCGGAGAGCCGCTCCTCGAAGGGATCGCTGTGCTGTTCGACGGGCATGACGGACCACCGTTTCGTGGAAGTTCGTGAAATTCGTGAAGTTCGTGGAAGATCGCTGAAATGAGAGGGAAGGGTGGGATGGGACGAGCTTTCAGGGACGCGCGTACTCGCCGAGGTCCTCGCCGAGCAGCTCCCGCAGCCGCCCCAGCGCACGGACGCACCGCGTCCGCACGGCGGCCGAGCTGACGTGCATGACGTCGGCGGTCTCCTCGATGGAGCGGTCCTCCCAGTAGCGCAGGACGACCACGGCGCGGTCCTTGGCGGGCAGCCGGGACAGGGCCTCCAGGAGAGTGAGCCGCAGGGGCGTGTCACCGCCGTCGGCGGGGCGTTCGGGCAGTACGTCGGTGGCGCGCTCGGTGCTGGAGCGCCGGCGCTGATGCGCGAGGAAGGTCCGCGTCAGCACGGTCTGCGCGTACGCGGCGGGGTTGCCGACCCGCGACATCCGCCCCCAGCTCACGTACAGCCGCCCGAGGGTCTCCTGCACCAGGTCCTCGGCGAGATGCGTGTCCCCGGCGGTCAGCAGACAGGCGGAACGGTAGAGATGACCGGCGCGCACCGCCGCGAACTCCGCGTATTCGTCCGCGCGAGCCTGTCTCATACCGTTCCCCCTGTCCGCGACGCCGTCCTCACTTCATTGATGCGATGGGCCCGGGGAAATGTTTCATGAGAGGGGGGATCGGCATGACGGACGACGACGGCCCACCGGCCGGCTGGGACGAGGGCGAGTGCCGGATGTGGGAGGCGTACCGCCGCGGCGAGTGGTGCGAGGGGCCGTCGGAGGTGCGCGGGTCGGCCGTGCGCCGGCTGCTGCTGGTCGCGCCGCCGGCGCACCCCGGCCACCTCGCCCGGCTCCGGCTGCGGGGCGTGCGGATACGCGGGGAGCTGGACCTGTCCGAGGCCGTGGTGCGCGGGGCCGTGCGCCTGCGGCGGTGCCGGTTCGACGAGGCGCCGCGTCTGGACGGCGCACAGTTGGAGGCGCTCGAACTCGACGAGTGCCGGCTCCCCGGGCTGCGAGCCCACAGCGCCCGGACCGCCCGGGAGTTCAAGGTCACCCGCTGCACGGCGGACGGCACCCTGGACCTGCGCTCACTGACCGTCGGCACCCATCTCCACCTCGACGGCACCAAGGTCCGCCCCGGCGCCGGGGAAGCAGCCATCGACGCCCGGTCCGTCGCCGTGGACGAATCCCTGTCGGCGACCGCTCTGGACTGCGCGGGCACCTTCTACCTGACCAACGCCCGCGTGCAGGACCTGCTCATACTCCGGGGAGCGACGATCAGCACCCCCAGCGGCAATCTCCAGATGTCCGAACTCACCGTCGGCGGCGGCCTGTACATGGGCCGCGGCTTCTCCTGTGCCGGAACGGTCAACCTCTGCGGGGCCTCGATCGGGGCGTCGCTGGAGCTCCTCGACGCCACCCTCACCGGCCCGGGCCCGGACGCGGGCGACTACGCCCTCCACCTCGGCTGTGCCCTGGTCGGCGGCGACATCCAGGCCGAACGGGGTCTCGTCGTCGACGGACCGATCACCCTCGCGGACACGTCGATACGCGGCAGCGTCGTCCTCAAGGGCGCCCGCCTGAACCATCCTTCGGGCACGGCACTCACGGCGGCCCGCGCACACATCGGCGGCGACCTCGACTGCCGGGACGGCTTCTCCGCGCACGGCACGGTCGACCTGTGCGACGCCCGGATCGGCGGTTCGCTCCTGCTTGATGGCGCCGAACTGACCGCGCCCGACAGCAGCCCGACCGCCCTGAGCGCCCACGGCATCGACGTCGGAGGCGTCGCGCACTTCAGCCGCGGGTTCACCGTCCACGGCAAGGTCGGCATGAGCAACGCCACCGTCCGCAGCTCCCTGTCCTTCAAGGGTGCGATCCTCGACACGGCCGTTGCCGAGGAAGCCCTCGTCTGCCGCAGCACGACGGCCGCCGCACTCTTTCTCCAGTTCCGGGAGCCTCCCAGGGGCGTCGTCGACCTCAGCCGTACCAAGGCGGCACTGATCTGGGACGAGCCCGCCACCTGGCCCGCCTCCCTGATCCTGGACGGCACCGTCTACGGCATCCTCCGCCCCGCCCTGCCGGCCACGGAACGCCTGCCCTGGCTGGCGCGCGACCCGCAGGGGTTCACGCCCCAGCCGTACGAGCAACTCGCGACCGTCTACCAGAGCCACGGCCGGGACGCCGACGCCCGCACCGTCCTCGTCGCCGAACAACGCAGCCTGCGGCCGACCCTCGCGTCCCCCGCCCGGCTGTGGAGCCTGCTGCAGGACGCGACGGTCGGCTACGGATACCGCCCGCTGCGGGCGGTATGGCTGCTGCTGTGCCTGCTGGCCGCCGGCTCCGTGCTGTTCGGGACCTGGCGGCCCGAACCCGTGGGCGGCGGCCCGTACCCCCGCTTCCAGCCGGTCATCTACACGCTCGACCTCCTGTTGCCGTTGGTCGACCTCGGCCAGGAGCGGGCGTACGAGCCGTCCGGGGCCATGCAGTGGGCGGGGATCGTACTCATCGGCACCGGCTGGCTGCTGGCCACCACCGTGGCGGCCGGCGCGAGCCGTGTGCTGCGCAGGAACTGACTAGGGCAGCGCGTGCACGTGCGGCCCCACCGTGTTGGACCACGCGCTTCCCGCCGCCGCGTCCCAGTTCGTCGACCAGGTCATCGCGCCGCGCAGGTCGGGATAGGTCTTCGACGGCTTGAAGGAACCGCAGTTGGTGCCCTTGGCCAGGCAGTCCAGGGCGTTGTTCACCACGGTCGGCGACACGTATCCGCTGCCCGCGCCGCTCGTCGAGGCCGGCAGGCCGAGGCCCACCTGGGACGGGGACAGGCCGCCCTCCAGCTGGATGCAGGCGAGGGCCGTCAGGAAGTCGACCGAGCCCTGCGAGTACACCTTGCCGTCGCAGCCCAGCATCGAACCGCTGTTGTAGTACTGCATGTTGACGACCGTGAGGATGTCCTTGATGTTCAGGGCCGTCTGGAAGTAGGCGTTGGACGTCGACTGCATGTCGATCGTCTGCGGGGCCATGGTGATGACGAGGGACGAGCCCGCCTTCGAGGAGAGCGACCTGAGCGCCTGGCTCATGTACGTCGCGTTGATGCCGTTCTCCAGGTCGATGTCGACGCCGTCGAAGCCGTACGTCTGCATCAGGGAGTAGACGGAGTTGGCGAAGTTCGTCGCGGATGTCGAGTCGCTCACCGACACGGTGCCGTTCTGGCCGCCCACCGAGACGATGACCTTCTTGCCGGCCGCCTGCTTCGCCTTGATGTCCGCCTTGAACTGGTCGACCGTGTAGCCGCCGAGCCCCGCCGAGTCCAGGTTGAAGGTCACCGCGCCCGGCGTCGTCGTCGCGTCCGCGAAGGCCACGGCGATGATGTCGTACTGCGAGGAGACGTCCGAGATCTTCTGGACCGTGGCCCCGTTGTTGAAGTTCTGCCAGTAGCCGGTCACCGCGTGCTTCGGCACCGAACCCCCGCCACCGGAACTCCCCGTGGTCGTCGTGCCCGTCACCGCCGTCGACTTCGCCGACTCACCGGCCGAGTTCGTCGCCGTGACCTGGAAGGAGTACGAGGTGGAGGCGGCGAGGCCGGTCACGGTCGCCGAAGTGCCGGTCACCGCCGTCACCTTCGTACCGTCGCGGTAGACGTTGTAGCCGGTCGCGCCGGAGACCGCGCTCCAGGCCAGCGACACCGACGAGGACGTCGTACCGGAGACGGCGAGGCCGCTCGGCGTGGCCGGGACCGTCGGCAGCGGGTCGGTGCCGCCGCCCCCGTCGGGGCCGTACACCGAGATGTCGTCGGCGTAGTAGGCGGCCTGGCCGTACCAGCCGTGCGTGTAGACCGTCACCGAGGTCGTCGCGGACCCGGTGGTGAAGCTCGTCGTCAGCTGCTTCCAGGAGGAGGAGTCGGGCGTCCATGTCGACACGTCCGTGGTGCCCGTGCCGGTGACGCCCAGGAACGCGTAGCCGCCCTGCACCCACGCGCTCAGCGAGTACGTCGAACTGGGCTTCACGGCGACCGTCTGGCTGCACTGCGCGCTGTCCTGCCCGGCCGGGGTGGCCTTCAGCGCGGCCGAGCCGCCGTGCACGGGGGAGGAGACCGTCGTACCGCTGCTCGCGGAACAGGTCCAGTTGCTCAGGCCGGACTCGAAACCGGCGTTCTTGGCGTTGTTGACGTCCGCTGCGGACGCCTGGCCCGCACCCAGGAAGGACAGGGCGAGGGCGGCGGTGACGGCTCCTGACCAGAGCCGGGCTGATCGTCTCTGAGGGGACATGACAATAAGTTGGTCCAGACCAATTCTTCTGTCAATAGGTCCAGACCAAATTGGGGATCGGTAAGATGCTCAACCTGCCCCGATTTGGCGTGTCTTGTGAGTCGACAGTTCCCCATCAGCTACAGAAACGCTGTTCTCCGGTCATAGAGGCGTGGTTACAGTGCTCAGGTAGTCACGGAGTGAAGTCATCTCGGTGCACCGGAGTGACCCCGGTGGATCGACGGCGTAACACGGGGAGTCGCGCGTGCCAACTGCCATTGCCGTGACCAGTGCCGACATGGCGCTGCCGCCGCTGGACGAGCGGACCCTGCCCGCCGTCGTGCTGCGCGACCTCGACCGGCAGCCGCTCGACCAGGCGCTGTCCGCCGTCCAGACCCTCATCGATCAGTACGGTCATCTCGTCGTCGTGAGCTCGCAGGCCGCGCCGCCCGGAGTGGAGCGGCGGCTGCACACCATCCGCTCCCTGCTGGAGAGCGACCGTATCGCCCTGTTCCGTCCCGATCTGCCCCCGCTCGGACTCGCCGTCCTGGCCCGCCAGTTGAGGCAGCTCGCCTCCTGCGACCTCAGCCCCGGCGTCCTCGCCTCCGCGGGCCGGCTGCTCACCCACTACATCCACGCCGGCGCCCTGCTCGGCTCGGTCGCCCGGCTCGACCGTATCCCCGTCGGGCTCCGGTCGCACGCCAAGTCCTGGGTGCCCGGCAGCCAGTTCGCGGTCCTCGCGCACCCCGAGCCGCAACTGGTGAAGCTCGGCCCGGGAGCGTCCCTGGCCGGACCGGAGTTCGGCACCTGGATGCTGGTCGCCAAGGGCCAGCTCCAGTCGGACTGGGTGACCGCCACACTGGCCAAGCAGTGGAGCGCGCAGGGCCTCAGGGAGATCGCGCCGCCCGCCGAGTCGGCCGCGTGGTGGGGCACGAACAAGCTGGTCGAGTTCGCGGCCTTCCTGCCCGACCTCTCCGTCCTCTACCAGCTGGTGACGTCGGTCCGGCAGAGCAGCTGCCACTGGTGCGGCATCGACGTCATCGGCGACCGCTGTGTCTTCTGCTCCGCCACCGCACCCCTGGTCAACAACGAACTCCCCGCCGGACGGGGCTCCTGACCCACCCGCTCGCAGAAGTATCTCACCACCCCCCATCCCCCAATGAGGTCGTACGGTTCATGAACTCCCGTCAGCGCCGCGGCGTGCTCCTGCTGATCGTGTCGGTGATCTGCGCCATCGGCGCCTTCGCCGGCGTCCTGTCCGTCATCAGCGACGTGAAGTCCAAGGTCGGACCGGAGGTGACGGCGTACGAGATCAAGAGCGACATCCAGCCGTACACCAGCCTCAACTCGTCCCAGTTCGAGAAGACCAAGATGCCGAAGCGCTGGCTGTCGGCCACCGCGATCACCGATCTGGACGCGATCCGCGACAAGGTCGCCGTGACGACCCTCAAGAAGGGCTCCCTGCTGCAGAGCGACATGATCGCCGATCAGCCCGCTCTGCAGCCCGGGCAGCAGGAGGTCGCCATCATGATCGATGCGGCGACCGGCGTCGCCGGCAAGATATCGCCGGACTCGCGGGTCAACGTCTACGCCACCTTCGAGGGACAGAAGGAGGGTGATCCCGACCTGTCCAAGATCATCGTAACGAACGCCCGGGTCCTGGACGTCGGCGACCTCAAGTCCCTCCAGCCCGACTCGAGCGACCGCACGCAGGCCACCGAGGTCGTCCCCATCACCTTCGCGCTCTCCGCGCTCGACGCCCAGCGCCTCACCTACGCCGAGTCCTTCGCCAAGCGGGTCCGGCTCGCACTGGTCGCGCCGGGCGAGACCGGCAGCATTCCCGAGCAGGACCGCACGTACGAACTCTCCAAGGACAAGTGAGAGGCCGCCATGCCCACGAGGATCCTCCCGGCAGTCGGCGACGCGGACGCCGTACGGTCCATCACGACGCTGCTCAGCCAGCTCCCGGACGCCGAGCCGGTGACGCCGGTCGTGGACTCCACCCAGCTCGTCGACACCCTCGCGCGGCTGGCCGCCGAGTCCGTCGACGAACTGCCCGAGGTCGTCGTCGTCCACGAACGCATCGGCCCGGTCCCGGCCCTGGAGCTCATCCGCGAAGTCGCCCTGCGCTTCCCGGCCGTGGGCGTCATCCTCGTCACCTCCGACGCGAGCCCCGGCCTCTTCCAGGCGGCCATGGACTACGGCGCCCGCGGCCTGGTCGCCCTGCCGCTGAGTTACGAGGAGCTCGCGAGCCGCGTCCAGGCGGTCGCCCAGTGGTCGGTGGGCGTACGGCGGCACCTCGGCGCGGGCGCCGGCCTCGACGTGTTCACCGGCGTCGGCGGCACCGTCGTCACCGTGAGCGGCGCGAAGGGCGGGGTCGGAGCGACCCTCACCGCGATCCAGCTGGCCCTGGCCGCGCAGGCCTCCGGGCGCAGCGCGGCCGTGGTCGACATGGACCTGCAGACCGGCGACGTGGCCTCCTACCTGGACGTCCAGTTCCGCCGCTCGGTCGTCGACCTGGCCGCCATCACCGACATCTCCCCGCGGGTGCTGGCCGACGCGGTCTACCGGCACGACACCGGCGTCGCGCTGCTGCTCGCGCCGGGCGAGGGCGAGCGCGGCGAGGAGGTCACCGACCGGGCCGCCCGGCAGATCGTCAGCGCCCTGCGCTCCCGCTACGAGGTCGTGGTCGTCGACTGCGGGGCGCAGCTGAGCGGCGCGGGCGCGGCGGCCGTGGAGATGGCGGACCTGGCCCTGCTGGTCACCACCCCGGACGTGCTCGCCGTGCGCGGCGCCAAACGGACCGTGCGCATGTGGGACCGGCTGCAGATCCGCAAGGCGGAGGAGACCACGGTGGTCGTCAACCGCTTCTCGCGCGGCTCCGAGATCCAGCCCCCGCTGATCCAGAAGATCACCGGCACGGCGGTGGCCGCGACCGTGATCCCGGCGAACTTCAAGGAGCTGCAGGGCGCGGTCGACGCGGGCCGCATCCACGAACTGGACAACAAGGGCACGGTGAAGCAGGCCCTGTGGGGGCTGGCGGCCGAACTGGGCCTGGTCAGGACGGCCGAGGGAGCGGCCCAGCGCGGCGGCCGGTTCCGCGGCGACCGGGGCGCGGTGAGCTTCCGGCGCCGACGGGAGCTCGGGCCGTGAGGGCGCCGGGGGCGATACGGCGCCGCGACGACGGCCAGGTCACGATCGAGTTCCTCGGCATGACCCCGCTGATCATCGTCACGCTGGTGCTGCTGTGGCAGTTCGTGCTGGCGGGATACACGTACACGCTCGCGGGGAATGCTGCCGACGAGGCGGTACGGGCGGGCACGGCGGCCGAGCCGGGGGAGCGAGCCGCCGCCTGCGAACAGGCCGCGCTGAAGGAGCTGTCGGCCGCGTGGAGGGACGATGCCACCGTGACCTGTGGGGGGACCGGCTATGTCACCGCCGACGTACACCTCAAGGTGCCCGTCCTCTTCCCCGGCGCCATCGCCTTCCCGTTCACGGTCGACGCCCACGCCGGCGCCGTAGAGGAGGCGAAGTGAGATGTCGTACGACATCGAAGAGCGCCCCGAGAGGCCGGGCCGCCGTGGGCGCCGGGACCGGGGGCAGGTCGCCATCGAGTATCTCGGGTTCATCCCGGTGCTGCTCCTGGTCGCGCTGGCCGGGGTGCAGTTGGGGCTGATCGCCTACGCCGCCCAGCAGGCCGGCACGGCGGCGCGGGCCGGGGCGCGCAGCGCGTCCCTGGAGCGGGACTACGCGGCGGACTGCGCGAACGCGGTCAGTCTGGACGCCACCTGCGACCGGGCGGACCTGGGCACCGAGGTGCAGGTCACCTCGCACGTCCGTATCCCCGTGCTGTTCCCGGGACTCGGCGACTACCAGGCCAGCAAGACCGCGGTCATGCCGCTCGACCACTGAGCACAGCGAGGAGCACCATGAGCCTGCGGGCACGCATCAACTCCCCGGAGGAGAACGGCCACCGGGGCGAGGACGGCCACCTGGTCGCCTCCTACCGGGCCAAGCTCCTGGAGGAGATCGACCTCGCGGAGATGTCCTCGCTGGCCGCCGCCGAGCGCCGGGCGCGTCTGGAGCGCGTCCTCGGCCACATCATCAGCCGCGAGGGCCCGGTCCTGTCGACCGTCGAACGCTCCCAGCTCATACGCCGGGTGGTCGACGAGGCACTCGGCCTCGGCATCCTCGAACCCCTCCTCGAAGACGCGTCGATCACCGAGATCATGGTCAACGGCCCCGACGCGATCTTCGTCGAGCGGGGCGGCCGCGTGGAACAGCTGCCCCTCCGCTTCGCCTCCCACGACCAGCTGATGCAGACCATCGAACGCATCGTCTCCACGGTCAACCGCCGCGTGGACGAGTCGAATCCGATGGTCGACGCCCGCCTCCCGTCCGGCGAACGCGTCAACGTCATCATCCCGCCGCTGTCCCTGACCGGCGCGACCCTCACCATCCGCCGCTTCCCGCGCTCCTTCACGCTCCAGGAGATGATCGGCCTCGGCTCGCTCGACGAACCCGTCCTCTACCTGCTCGCGGGGCTCGTGCAGGCCCGTTTCAACGTGATCGTGTCCGGCGCGACCGGCACCGGGAAGACGACACTCCTCAACGCCCTCTCCGGCCTCATCCCGGAGGGCGAGCGGATCATCACCATCGAGGACTCCGCCGAACTCCAGCTCCAGCAGTCCCACGTCGTCCGGCTTGAGGCCCGCCCGCCGAACGTCGAGGGCCAGGGCCGGATCACCATCCGCGACCTGGTCCGCAACTCCCTGCGGATGCGCCCCGACCGCATCGTCGTCGGTGAGGTCCGCGGCGGCGAGTCCCTCGACATGCTCCAGGCCATGTCCACCGGCCACGACGGCTCCCTCGCCACCGTGCACGCCAACAGCGCCGAGGACGCCCTGATGCGCCTGCAGACCCTCGCCTCGATGTCCGACGTCGAGGTCCCGTTCGTGGCCCTGCACGACCAGATCAACAGCGCCGTCGACGTCATCATCCAGCTCACCCGGTTCGCCGACGGCATGCGCCGCATCACCGAGATCGCCCTCCTCGACAGCCACGGCGGAGAGCCGTACCGCCTCGCGACCGTCGCCCGTTTCAACGCCCAGCCGATGACCCCCGACGGCCGCATCCACGGCGCCTTCCAGCACTTCCCGCTCACCCGCCGCACCGCCGACCGCCTCTTCATGGCCAACCAGCCCGTCCCGCAGGCCTTCGGCGTCGCCCAGTCCACCCACCAGCTCGCCCTCCGAGAAGCCAGGTAGTCCCCATGGAGCTGCACACCCTCGTCCAACTCACCACCGGCATAACGCTGCTGACCTGCGTCCTCGCCGTCGCCGGCCTGCACGCCTACGCCGCGGGCCGGGCCGAGCGGGCGGCACTCATCGAGCGGCTCTCGCAGACCGGCCAGATCACGTCCGGCCGCCGCGCCCGCCGCTTCCGCAAGCTGGACCGGCGACTGCGCCGCACCAAGGCCGGCAAGAAGCTGGAGCTGAGGCTCGCGGCGACCGGACTCGACGTCACCCCGGGCGAGTTCTTCGTCTACATGCTCGCCACCGTCGCCGCCCTCTGGCTCGTCGGCCAGGCCTCCCTCGCGCCCTTCTTCGGCCCGATCGCCGGCCTGCTGGGCGTCTGGGCGGCGCTGCAGTTCCTCAACTGGCAGCGCCAGAAGCGCATCGAGAAGTTCATCAACCAACTCCCCGAACTCGCCCGCATCCTGGCCAACGCCACCCAGGCCGGACTCGCCCTGCGCACCGCCATCAGCATGGCCGCCGAGGAGATGGAGGCCCCGGCCGGCGAGGAGCTGGAGAAGGTCGCCAACCAGCTGGCGATCGGCCAGTCCATGGACGACGCGCTGGGCGACCTCGCCGACCGGCTGCCCTCGCGCGAACTGGTCGTCCTGGTCACCACGCTGGTCCTCTCCAACCGGGCCGGCGGCCAGGTCGTCGGCGCGCTGCGCAACCTCACCGAGACGCTGGAGGAACGCAAGGAGACCCGGCGCGAGATCCGCACCCAGCTCGCCCAGGTCAACATGACCGCGTACGCCGTGCCGGTCATGGGCGTGGGCGCCCTGTTCCTGATGGACGGCGTCAAGGAAGGGGCCCTGGACCGGATGACCGGTTCCCCGATCGGCCAGGCCTGCGTGCTCATCGCCTTCGGGCTCTACGCGGTCGGCTTCTTCCTCATCCGCCGCATGTCCCGCATCGACGTCTGAGGAAGGAGGAAACCGACATGGCACTGCTGCTCGCCCTCGCGATGGGCCTCAGCGTCTGGGGCGTCTTCGCCGGCATCCGCATGTACCGGTCCGAGGCCAAGCTGCCCAGCGACCTGGTCCTCGCCCTGGAGGTCGGCGCCACCCGCACCGGCGCCGTCGACTCCCTCATCGACCGCATGGGCATGCGCTACGCCCCCGCGGTCCTGCGCATCATGGGCCCCAAGATGGTCGCCAAGTACCGCCGCAAGATCGACCTGGCGGGCAACCCCGGCGGCCTCACCATCGACCGCTACGCGGCCCGCCGAGCGGTCTACGGCTTCCTCGGCGCGGTCGGCTTCCTGGTCTTCCTGATGCGCGGCCAGTACTTCGTGGCCCTTCTCCTCCTCGCGTTCGGCGCGTTCTGGACGGAGGTCGGCATCTGGGCGGCGATCCGCATCCGCAAGGACGTGATCGAGCGGACGCTCCCCGACTTCCTCGACGTACTCGCCGTCGTCGTCAGCGCCGGCCTCGGCTTCCGCCAGGCCCTCGACCGCGTGGCCACCCGCTACGAGGGCCCGTGGGCCGACGAACTCCGCATCACCCTGCGCCAGATGGACCTCGGCATGAGCCGCCGCCAGGCCTTCGCGGAACTGCGCCGGCGCAACGACTCCGAGCAGGTGGCCATGTTCGTCACCGCCCTCCAGCAGGGCGAGGAACTCGGCGCCCCCATCGTCGACACCCTCGTCTCGCTGGCCAAGGACATGCGCCGCACGGACGCCCAGAACGCCCGCCGCAAGGCCGCGCGGGCCGTACCCCGGGCCACCCTCATGATCACCACGTTCATGGTCCCGGCCACCCTGCTCCTGCTCGGCGCGGGACTGCTGCTCGGCTCGGGCACCGACTTCGGCACGATCACGGGCAAGTAGACGGAGGAGGGCGACGACCATGGCGACGACGAGGGAAGTCAGCGGGCTGCTGTGGCGCCGCCCGAAGCCGCCCGAGATCACCACCCCGCCGGCCGGCACGATCCTCCCGGACCACGCCCGAACGGGCGCCCCCGACGTCCCGGTGACCTCGGTGACACCGGCACTGCCACCGGGCTGGGTACCGGCGGACGTTCCGCAACGGCAGCCGCTGCCGGGGGTGCCGCGGCAGGGGACACGGGCGGCGGAGCCGACGGCGGCCGACCGGGCTCCCGTCCTGGAGACCCCACAGGAACCCCCGGCGCCGAAGCCGAAGAGCGTGCCCGAACCGACCAGGAGGAGGCTGAGGCTGCCCAAGCGGCCCTTCAGGCTCAGCAAAGGGCAGGCGCCCGAGGCCCCGACCATCCCCCTCCAGATCAACGCCCTCCAGGCCATGTGCCGCCAGGTCTTCGCCTTCCGCCTGGCGATGATCGCGCTCGCGGCCCCCGCAGCCCTCCTCAACGCCGCCCCCGGCGTGCCCACCCGTCTGGTCGGCGCCGCCGTGGTCGTCACGTTCATGGGCTCGTACGTCCTCTACCGCGACTGGGAACGCTTCGGCCCCCTCCTCCTGCGCCACCCCACCCTTCTCGCGGCGGACACCCTGTTCGGCTCCCTGCTCCTGATCTCGGCGGGCCCGGACACCACCCTCGCCTACGTCGGCGTCTGCACCCCGCTGCTCGCGGGCATCGTCTACAGCTGGCGCGGCGCGGCCTGCTTCGCGTCCCTCCAGTCCCTGATCCTCCTCCTGGTCTACGCGACCAGGCACGACCTGCACGGAAACCTGGCCGAGTCGCTCCTCCTCCCCGGCCTCTGTGTCATCGCCGGCGCCGTGGGCTCGTCTCTCCGGGGCCTGATGCTCCGCTTCGGCACCGCGACCCAGGCCCTCACCCAGGTCCAGGCCCGCCTGGCGGTCACCGAGGCGGTCAGCGCCGAACGCGCCCGCCTGGCCCGCGAGATGCACGACTCGGTGGCCAAGACCCTGCACGGAGTGGCCCTGGCCGCGGACGGCCTCGCGGCCTCGGCGGACGCCGACCGCATCGACGCGCCCCTGATCAGACAGCAGGCCGAACTGGTGTCCCGCTCAGCCCGCCGCGCGGCCGCCGAGTCCCGCGAACTCCTCACCGACCTCCGCCGCGAACACGACCCGGACCACGGCACGGACGTGCTGACCGAACTGGCGTCCCACACAGCCGACTTCACCACCCGCACGGGCCTCCCTACCACCTACCGCCCGACGGGGGAGCCCCCAGCCCCTCAGCTGCTTCCCCCGGCCGTGGCGCGCCAGCTCCTCACGATCGCCGCGGAAGCCCTGGAGAACGCCCACCGCCACGCGGAGGCGACCCGAGCAGAGGTCACCGCCGGAGTCCAGAACGGCCTCCTGACCATCACCGTCCACGACGACGGCCGCGGCCTGCCTCCCGGAACGACCCTCGAACAACTGCGCCGCGAGGGCCACTTCGGCCTGGTCGGCATGGTCGAGCGCGCGGCCTCGGTGGGCGCCCGAATCCGCATCGGCCGCGGCGCCCACCCCCGCGGCACGGAGGTCCACCTAGAACTGCCGCTCGCGGCCCTTCGCACCACGGCCCCGGCATGAGTACGACGACTTCACCGCCCCCGACGCTCAACTCCCCCCACACCGACGAGAGGAGGCCGCCGATGCCGGACCCGACCAGTCCCCACCCCGGCTCCCCGCAGCCACCGCCACCGAACCCCTTCGAGGACTTCCCGCCGCCCGCACCGGCGACCCCCCTCCGCGTGGTGGTGGCCGACGACAACCCGGTGGTCCGGGCAGGCCTGACGGCCCTCCTCTCCGGCCGAGCGGACATAACAGTCGTGGCGGAGGCGGCGGACGGCCGTGAGGCCTACGAGGCGACGAACCACCACCACCCCGACGTCGTCCTGCTGGACGTCCGCATGCCCGGCGTCGACGGCATCTCCGCGCTGCCCTACCTGGCGCCGCTCGCGCCGGTCGTGATGCTCACGTACAGCAGGGAGTCGCAGATCGTCCAGGAGGCCCTGCGCCGGGGAGCCGGCGGCTACCTGGTCCACGGCGAGTTCACGGCGGACCAACTGGTGGCGGCGGTACGGGACATCACGGCAGGCCGGCCCCACTTCACACCCACGGCGGCAGGAGCACTGCTGGCCCAGCTGCGGGAGACGCCAGCAGGCGCCGGCACGACATTGCCCGAAGATCTCGGAAGTGCAACTGCACACAAACAAGATCCCCCAACACCCCGCTCAGAAGGCATTTTTATGAAAGGCCTTTCGCGATTGCAACCAGATGTGGGACAGTCGTGGAGACTCAGTACGAGGGAGGCGGAGATCATGGACCTCATCGCGTCCGGCATGAACAACCAGCAGATCGCCGCCACCTGCTTCATCAGCGAGAAGACGGTCAAGAACCACATCAACCGCATCTTCGCCAAGCTCCACAGCACCAGCCGCTCCGAGGCAACGGCCAAATGGCTCGGCACCGCGCCGCGCCCGGACCGAGGGCTGGGGTGAGCCGCGGTGAGGGGGCGGGAGTCGGGCCGGGCCTCGAATTGGGCCCGGATTTGGGCCCAGGGGCCCTCGGGGGCCCAGGACGCGGCGCCTTACGGTGCCCGGGTCGGAAGCGAACCCGGAGGGAAGCGCCATGAGCGACCTGATGCTGAAGAAGGCCGTCGCGGCCAAGGTGCGCGTGAACGGCTGGAAGAACACGACGGCCGAGGCGATGCGCAGGCGCGCGGGGGACAAGGGGCAGACGGCGGTCGAGTACCTGGGGATCATCGCGGTGGTCGTGGCGATCGTGCTGGCCATCACCGGCACGGACATCGGCCAGACGATCCTCGACAAGATCAAGGCGAAGATCGCCGAGATCACCTGAGGCCGTCGCGCAGGTTCAGTGACGCAGGGCAGGCTTTCCCCATCTACATCACGGTGGTGGCGGGCCTGCTCTTCCTTGCGTTCGCCTACTTCGCGGTCGGCCAGGCCGCGGTCAACCGGAACGGTGCACAGACGGCCGCCGACGCGGCAGCGCTGGCGGCGGCACAGAAGACCCGGGACCAACTCGCAGGTGACTGGGTCGACGACGTACTCGACCCGACCAAATGGCAGGACATCTTCGACGGGATCGGAGCGGTCGACGGTTGCGACCGTGCCGGTCAGCTCGCCGCTCAGAACGACGCGACGCTCGATTCCTGCAATCCGGGCAGTCTGCGTTACGACGTCGAGGTGACGACCAACAAGACGGTCGGGGAGTCGGTCGTCCCCGGTACGGAGAACATCAAGTCGGACGCCTCCGCCACCGCCGTGATCGAGCCGCTGTGCACATTCGAATCGCCGGGCGAGGACGGCGTGCTGCCGCAGCTCACCTGCAAGGACAAGACCTGGGACCTGGACCCGGACGATCTCGCCGATCTCCCGGAACCGCAGGACCTCTTCGACGTCCACCTGGCCGACTGACAAGCGAACGACGAGTGGAGAAGGAAACAGAGAGATGAGCATTCGGTTCACTGCGAAGGCCCGCAGGGGGATGGTCGTGCTGACCGTTGCGGCTGGTCTGGCCCTCGGGGTGACCGGCTGCGGCTCTGGCGGTGGCGACGACAAGAAGCCGGACACGTCGGCCTCCGCGTCCAAGGAGAGCGGGTCCGAGCCGAGCACTCAGGAGGGGCAGTCGGAGGAGCCGCTCGCCGAACTCAAGGGCCCGCAGAACCTGCTGCTCCAGATCACCTCGGCCAAGCGCGACTCCGGCGGGTTCGTCACGGTGAACGGAATCATCAAGAACGACGGTGGCAGCACCGCCGTGATCCCCTCCAACCTGAGCGGCAACGAGACCGAGATCATCAAGAACGGAAGCTCGCTCGGAGGCGCCACCCTCGTCGACTCCAAGGGGAAGAAGCGCTACTACGTCCTGCGTGACACGGACGGCCGCCCCCTGACCACAACCGGCCTGCCGACCCTGAAGTCCGGTGAGTCCATCCCGGTGTTCATGCAGTTCCCGTCACCACCGACCAGCACCACGGAGGTCGACTTCCAGCTGCCGGGCTTCGCCACCGCCACCATCCAGATCTCCGGGTGAGGCCCACCGTGACCACTCCACGCCTCCCCCTGGCCCTCACGGCCGCCGCCCTCCTGATCGCCACGAACCTGGTCGGCGTCACGACGGCCCGTGCCGACGAGACGCCCACCCCCCTCCCCCCGGACACGGAGGCCTCCGCGGCTGCCCCCGTGAAGGTGGACCCGAACGACCCCGACCTCAAGCTCCCCGAGGGCGCCACGCTCGCCGACCCGAAGGTGCTGGACATCAAGTCGGTCGTAGAGGACCAGTCCGGCGACGAACGCCGCGAGGACACCAACACCAGCGTCACCTTCGCGCTCCAGGCCGAGGTCCTCTTCAGCAAGGACAGCGCGAAACTGAGCGCCGAGGCGAAGGCCCGTATCGCGGCGATCGCCGAGGAAATCAAAAAGCAGAACGCGACCCAGGTCCGAGTCTTCGGCTTCACCGACAACCTAGGCTCCTCGGCCCACGGCGACGTCCTGTCCAAGCAACGAGCCGACGCGGTACAGGGAGTCCTGGACCAGGACCTGAACGACCCCGACATCACCTTCGAGGTCCGCGGCTACGGCGAGCAGTACCCCATCGCCGACAACTCCACGGAAGCGGGCCGCAAGAAGAACCGCCGAGTGGAGGTCACGTTCCCCCGGACGGAGAGCTGAGCACCTCGACCTCCACCCGCACCCCGACCCCCAGCCCCCACCCCTCCATCGCCCCGGCCGCCGCCTCCAGCACATGCCGGGCCCGCAGCCGAGGCAGCCCCAGGCGCCCCGGCTTCATGGTGCGTACGGCGACGACCTTCAGGCGGCGGTCGAGGTAGGCGACATCAATCGGAATCCGCATACGGAAGGTGTGCACGCTGTTGGCGGGGGACAGGAGCAGCGCGCCCTCGACCGCGTCGCGCCCGAGCAACCCCTTCGTACGGGCCCGATAGGAGCCGGCGATCTCCAGCGGAACCGAAACCGCAGAGGAGCCCTCCCCGGGAAGCACCACCAGCGTGCCCCGCCCGTCCCGCCATCTCCGCCCCATCCCGGCCCCGCCTCCCGCATCCGCCACACCGGCCCGTCAGTCACCTCAACAGAACGTATCCGCACGCGTAGCGTGGACGCCGCCGACCCCGAGGACCGTCCGACTTCCGAAGCGAGGCCGCCGATGCCGAAGATCGTCCTGATGATGTCCGTGTCCCTGGACGGCTACATCGAGGGCCCCGGCCACGACCTCGGCTGGCACCGGGTCGACGAGGAACTCCACCGGCACATGAACGACACCGTCCGCCGCTTCGGCGGCCTGCTCAGCGGCCGTCGCGTCCACGAGAACATGGCCGCCTTCTGGCCCACGGCCGACGCCGACCCCGACGCCTCGCCCGCCACCGTCGAATTCGCCGGGATCTGGCGTGAGATCCCGAAGGTCGTCTACTCCCGCACCCTGGAGAAGGCCGACTGGAACACGACGGTGGTACGGGAGGTCATACCCGAGGAAGTACGGGCGCTCAAGGAGGCGGCCACCGGCGACCTGGGGCTCGGCGGGTCGGAGGTGGCCGGCGAGTTCCTCCGCCTCGGCCTCGTCGACGAGTTCCGGACCTACGTCCACCCCGCACTCGTCGGCCACGGCACCCGCCTCTTCCCCGAGGCAGACATCGCCGCCTCCCTCGACCTGATCGAGAGCCACACCTTCTCCAACGGCGTCGTCCTGCTCCGCCACGACCGCCGGGCCGACTGACGACCCACACCCCCATAAAGACGTTGAACGGCCGCGACCACCCGGGTAGACAGGGGCCCATGACTGGACTCGGCGCGGTGTTCCGACCCCAACTCCCTCCCGAGCGGCTCCGCGAGGTCGCCCGGCTCGCCGACGAGAGCGGTCTGGAGGAGCTCTGGCTCTGGGAGGACTGCTTCCGCGAGGGCGGCATCTCCACGGCCGCGGCCGCCCTGGCCTGGACCGAACGGGTACGCATCGGCGTGGGCCTGCTCCCCGTACCCCTGCGCAACGTCGCCATCACCGCGATGGAGACGGCCGCACTGCACCGCATGTTCCCGGGCCGCCCGGTGATCGCCGTCGGACACGGCGTACAGAGCTGGATGGCCCAGGTCGGCGCCCGCGTCGAATCCCCGCTCACCCTCCTCCGGGAACACCTCCAAACCCTCCGGGCCCTGCTGCGCGGCGAGCACCTCACGATCACCGACGGCCGTTACGTCCATCTCGACGGCGTAGCCCTCGACTGGCCCCCCGCCGACCCGACCCCCGTCCCCGTCCTGGCCGGCGCCACGGGCCCCCGCTCCCTCCGCCTCTCCGGCGAGGCCGCCGACGGCACGCTCCTCACGGCCTCCACCACGCCCGACGGCGTGCGCAAGGCCCGCCAACTCATCGACGAGGGCCGGAAGTCGGCGGGCCGCACCGACCCGCACGAGATCATCGTCTACCTCCTCACCGCCACCGGCCCCGACGCCCCCGCCCGCCTACGCGCCGAACTGGCCGAAGAGGGCCTGGCAGACACCCCCGACCTGGGCGTCGCCGGAGACGCGGCCACCGTAGCCAAGGCCGTCCAACGCCTGGCCGAGGCCGGCGCGGACCGAGTGATCCTCCAGCCCACAGGCGACGACCCCGACCCCGAGGCCTTCGTCCGCTTCACGGCCCAGGAAGTCCGCCCCCTGGTGCCGTAACGGATGGAGAACCGCCCCCGGCATTGGACTGCAAGCGTCGGCACCACCGGCCGGCGGCCGCCCACGCACGGGAGCGGGTTGGGGCGGTACGGCGCAACCCGCCGCGTACATGGCAGTAGCGCAGGCCCACCCCTCGAAGAAACAACAACCCCGTAGGCGGCGGGTTCGCCGTACCGCCCCAACCCCGACCCACAAGCCACCCCTGCGAGGCCCACCGATGCCCACCTTCGAATCCCTGGTCGCCGAGGGCGCCGCCGTCCCCACCGAAGGCTGGGACTTCTCCTGGTTCAAGGGCCGCGCCACGGAGGAACGCCCGTCCTGGGGCTACGCCGTCACCCTCGCCGACCGCCTGACGCGGGCCACCGCAGCCCTGGACGTACAGACCGGCGGCGGCGAGGTCCTCGACTTCGCCCTCGCCCGCGCCCCCAAGACCCCCGCCCTCACCGCCGCCACAGAAGGCTGGCCCCCGAACGTCGCCAAGGCCACCGCCCTCCTCCGCCCCCGCGGCACCGTGGTGGTCGCCGCCCCCGAAAACGCCCCCCTCCCCTTCGCGGACGCCACCTTCGACCTGGTCAGCAGCCGCCACCCGGTCACCCCGCACTGGCCGGAGCTCACCCGCGTCCTCCAGCCCGGCGGCACGTACTTCGCCCAGCACGTCGGCCCGAGCAGCGTCTACGAACTCGTCGAGTACTTCCTCGGCCCCCAGCCGGACGCCTCCCGCAACGCCCGCCACCCCGACCATGAGCGCGCCGGCGCCGAAGCCGCCGGCCTGGAGATCGTCGACCTGCGCGCCGAACGCCTCCGCATCGAGTTCCACGACATCGCGGCGGTCGTCCACTTCCTCCGCAAGGTGATCTGGATGGTCCCCGGCTTCACCCCCGAGGCGTACGAGCCCCAACTCCGCGCCCTGCACGAACAGATCGAGAAAACAGGCCCCTTCATCGCACACAGCACCCGCCACCTCATCGAGGCCCGCAAGCGATAGCAGTACAAGCACCCCCATCAAGCATGCGGTCCTGCCGCCACCTCCCCCACCACCAACTCCGCCTCGGCCTCCAGCACTTCCCCAACCCGCTCCACCTGCGCCAACAACTCCCGCTCCTGCGACGCCCCGAGCCGCCCCAACGGCTCCACCGTCACCGTCATACGCCGCCCCCGCCGCCGCTGATGCCACACCCCCGCGACCACCCCGTCGACCAGCAGCACCGGATAGTTCCCGGCCTGCCCCCGAGCCAGCGCCCGCCGGTACGCGTCCCCCGGAAACAACAGCTCCCGAGGCTGCGCGGCGATCCCGTACGCATCGAAATAGGGAAGCAGCCGCACCCCGCGCACACCCCCACCCCCACCCCCAGCCCCACCCCCCTCCGGGAACCCCGTGTCCCCCGAGACGACCCACCACCCCGCCTCCCCCTCGAACACGACCTCCTCGATCACGCCCTCCCCGGCCAGCCGCCCGAACAGCTCCACCGCCCAACCCCCGCCCGCGGCCAGCCACTTCGCGAAACCGCGCGGCGTGGCCGGCCCGTAAGCACGCAGATACCGCCGGACCAGCTCCCGCACGGCCTCCTCCGCCGGCATCGGCGTGAAGCGCGGCGGCCGGGTGTACGTCACCTTCCGCCCCCGATCCGGCCCGAAGCACAGCGCCCCGGACTGCCCGGCCCGGTGCATCACCTGCCGCCACCGCGGCCACATCCCCTGGAACGCGGGCATCACCAGATCCCCGGCCCAGGAACCGACCCGGGCGACGACTTCCTCGCTCAGCTCGTCGATCGTCAGGCAGACCCCGTCGAGCGCGTCCCCGTCGAGCGCGTCCCCGATCGCCGCCACGATCTCCCGCGCCTGCTCCTCGCTCACCCGGACCCCCGCCGCGAACGGACTCGCCCCCGACGGCACGGCGGGCAACGCGGCGCACCACAGCGGAAGTTCGGCGGCCGGCAGCAGATGCACGGTCCCGCGCGGTCCGTATGTCTTCACCAGAGTGCGCCGGCCCCAGAGCGCGTCCCGCACCCCGGCCCGCGTCACCCCGACCGCCCGCACGCCGACCGACAGCTCGGCCGCGGACAGCACCTGCGCATGCGCGCCGAGCATCGCGCCGACGATTTCGGCGACCTCCGTGTCCTCGTCGGCGGGATTGGCCAGGAACTGCCGTTCCAACCGGCGTGCACTGGCCTCGTTCCACGTGATCCCCAGAGTCATGGACCGACCGTAGAACCCAATGAGGACAGATCATGTCCTAGATCACTCAGGCGCGCCGCAACCCCGCACGCGCAAGGGTTTCCACATTGTTATCCACAGAAGTCGCATCCAGCCCCGCGCGTCACGTAAGTTCAGACCAAGGTAATTCGCGTAAGCAAAGCTGCGCGGCGGCACCGCGCAGAGGAGGGGGCTGCGCGGTGCCGTTTTTACGCGCCCATGGCCCACGGCGACGTCAAGCGGACGTTCGCCACTCCCGTCACCCGCCCGGGGGACCCGCGGACAACTCGCCAAGCAAGGCCTCAGAACCGTCATACCCTCCGGATCGCTCCGCATCCCGCACGTTTCCCCTGGGAATCCGCTGTGATCCGGCCAGGAATCCGCCATGAAATGCCCTCCGGACGACCACCGCCGCGTCGCCGTTCGATTCCGGAGAGTAGTTGTGGCACGCCGATGCACGCAGCATCACTTACGAAGGGTTATGGTGGAAACCCCCCCTCGGGCCGGTCCGTCTCCCCCCCACGGACCGGCCCGTTTTTTGTGCCCGGGACGACCCCGGTACGCTCCCGGCACGGGGACCGCAGACACACGGAGGGGCGGACATTCAAGTGAACCTGCGCGACAAGCTGCGCGGCCTGCTGGTCAGGCTGTACGCACGCCGGGTGGAAGGCCACCTGGACCACGCTCAGGTGCCCAAGCACATCGGCGTCATCATGGACGGCAACCGACGCTGGGCGAAGGCCGCGGGTTCGACCACCGTGCACGGCCACCGCGCCGGCGCCGAGAAGATCGAGGAGTTCCTCGGCTGGTGCTCCGAGACGGACGTCGAGGTCGTCACCCTGTGGCTGCTGTCGACGGACAACTTCGACCGCCCGCAGGAGGAACTCGGCCCCCTGCTCGGCATCATCGAGGACGTCGTGCGCACCCTCGCCGCGGACGGCCGCTGGCGCGTGCACCACGTCGGCACCCCCGACCTCCTGCCCTCGCAGATGCAGAACGCCCTGAAGGAGGCCGAGGAGTCCACCGCGGCCATCGACGGGATACTGGTCAACGTCGCCATCGGGTACGGCGGCCGCCAGGAGATCGCCGACGCCGTGCGCTCGATGATCCTGGACGCCCAGGACAAGGGCACCTCGATGGAGGAGCTCGCCGACTCCGTCAGCGTCGACCTCATCGGCCGCCACCTCTACACCGGCGCCCAGCCCGACCCGGACCTGGTCATCCGCACCAGCGGCGAGCAGCGGCTGTCCGGATTCATGCTGTGGCAGACGGCCCACTCGGAGTACTACTTCTGCGAGGTCTTCTGGCCGGCCTTCCGCAAGGTCGACTTCCTGCGCGCCCTGCGCGACTACGCGGCGCGACACCGGCGTTACGGCGGCTGAGCACAGAACCCGCCGTCTACCCCATTTGGGACGGAAGTAACAAGGAGTTCACCAGGGCGCCGTCATATGCGTCGGCATGGCACCGCATGTTCGAGGGCATAAGCCAGACAGGTCGATGCCCGAACCACGGGTGTCGGATCTCAGCGGACGGCACGGGGCCGTCCGCCCGGGAGGCCCTTTGCACCAGCCCGATCGTGCGGTCACAGCACGGACGAAAAGGCGGAGGGCCGGTTCCCGGCCCGTGCAAACGGGCCGTCGACCGGCCCAGCTCCACTCCGTCGCTCCCCGACCTCATCCGAGGGGGTACGTCCTTCCGTGGTGACCAGCACAAAGCGCCACAAGCCAGACCGGCGCACCTATGTTCTCGACACCAGCGTCCTGCTGGCCGACCCGAACGCCCTGAGCCGCTTCGACGAGCACGAGGTCGTGCTCCCCATCGTCGTGGTCACGGAGCTGGAGGCCAAAAGGCACCATCCCGAGCTCGGCTACTTCGCCCGGCAGGCCCTGCGTCTGCTCGACGAGTTCCGGGTCAGGCATGGCCGCCTCGACGCCCCCATCCCGATCGGCGAACTCGGCGGCACCGTCCGTGTCGAGCTCAACCACTCGGACCCCAGCGTTCTGCCGACCGGCTACCGCCTGGGGGACAACGACTCCCGCATCCTCGCGGTCGCCCGCAATCTGCAGGCCGAGGGGTTCGACGTCACCGTCGTGTCGAAGGACCTCCCGCTCAGGATCAAGGCCTCCTCCGTCGGTCTCCTCGCCGAGGAGTACCGCGCCGAGCTCGCCATCACGGACTCCTCCGGCTGGACCGGCATGTCCGAACTCACCCTGGGCGCCGAACAGGTGGACATCCTCTTCGAGGAAGGGCACCTGTACGTCCCCGAGGCGAGCGAGCTGCCGGTGCACACCGGTCTGACGATCCACTCCGAGCGCGGCAAGGCGCTCGGCCGGGTCACGGCCGAGGGCAACATCCGGCTGGTGCGCGGCGACCGTGAGGCCTTCGGCATCAAGGGCCGCAGCGCCGAGCAGCGGATCGCGCTCGATCTGCTCCTCGACCCGGACGTCGGGATCGTGTCGATGGGAGGCCGGGCCGGCACCGGCAAGTCGGCGCTCGCGCTGTGCGCCGGTCTGGAGGCGGTCCTGGAGCGCCGCCAGCACCAGAAGGTGATGGTCTTCCGTCCGCTCTACGCGGTGGGCGGGCAGGAGCTCGGCTATCTGCCCGGCTCCGAGGCCGAGAAGATGAGCCCCTGGGCGCAGGCGGTCTTCGACACGCTGTCCGCGGTCACCAGCCGCGAGGTCATCGAGGAGGTCACCGCGCGCGGCATGCTCGAGGTCCTTCCCCTCACCCACATCCGCGGACGCTCGCTGCACGACGCGTTCGTGATCGTGGACGAGGCGCAGTCACTGGAACGGAATGTACTTCTCACCGTTCTGTCCCGAATCGGCGCGAATTCACGGGTCGTTCTGACCCATGACGTGGCCCAGCGGGACAATCTGCGCGTCGGTCGCTACGACGGTGTGGTCGCCGTCGTGGAGAAGCTGAAGGGGCATCCGCTCTTCGCGCACGTCACGCTGACGAGGTCCGAGCGCTCGCAGATCGCGGCCCTGGTGACCGAAATGCTCGAAGACGGCCAGATCTAACCAAATCCGCCCGATTCGGCAGGAGTTGGCGCCGTCCCGCAAAGGCCTAGAGCCTAGTGGGGCGGCGCTTTCGCGTGTTGCGGTTTGCCAAAATCCCCTGGACCAAACGGGATGTGAGCTTTCACACGCAACTCAGAATTGCCACCCGGCGTCCAGGTGCGGCAGAGTCTCACTCCTGTCAGGCCCCGCATACGACACACCTGTACCCCCAGCGGTACGGAACAACAGCAGCACCACCGCTAACTCCATAGCGTCGTCGTATGCCGCCCGAGTACCACGCGGCGCTTCCCGCAAGGGAGTTGCCCACCGGGCCCGTGTCTCCCGTGACCCCGTAGTTGGGAGGCCAGCGTCAGGGGCACGATTGCGTCCGCCAGGGTCACCGAAGCGGGCGATGCTGGAAGGAAACCGTGTGAGCCGGATTTCGGTCCGGGGATTCGCAGTGGCCTCGGCCACCGCGGTCACCGCCGTCGGAAGCGTCGTCGGAGTTGCCTCGGGCAGCGTCGCGCAGAACAACGACGCCGAGGCGACGGCAGCCGACACCACGCTGCTCGCGGACATACCCACGGGCCAGCAGGCCCAGGTGCAGACCGCGTCCCTGACGCAGCAGGCCGACGCTCAGGCCATCCAGGCTGACGCGAGCGCCAAGAAGGACGCCGAGGCAGCAGCCCGCAAGGCCGCCGCCGACACCGCGGTCGCCAAGAAGGCCGCGGCCGAGAAGGCGGCCAAGGAGGCCAAGGAGCGCGCCGAGGCGAAGGCCGCCGCCAGCCGCAGCTCCGCGGACTTCCCGGTGCAGAGCTCGTACTCCGTCGCCGAGATCCAGTCGATGGCCCGGCAGATGGTGCCGAGCGGCCAGTTCCAGTGCTTCAGCAACATCGTGGACCACGAGTCCAGCTGGAACTACCACGCGGTCAACGCCTCCTCCGGCGCCTACGGTCTCTTCCAGGCCCTGCCCGCCAGCAAGTACTCGTCCGCCGGCTCCGACTGGCAGACGAACCCGGCCACGCAGATCAAGTGGGGCCTCAACTACATGAACAGCCGCTACGGCAGCCCGTGCGAGGCCTGGTCCTTCTGGTCGGCCAACCACTGGTACTAGACGCTCCGCTGGGTGCGGCCGCTATGCGGCTGCGGGTGGTCCGTGGCTGGTCGCGCAGTTCCCCGCGCCCCTGAAGGGGCGCTCCAGCCGGCCTTCTCAACCTTCAACAGCCCCTCCCCGTCCTAGGGGGAGGGGCTGTTGCCATGTACGGTCGGACGCGGACGGCTCCAGGGGGAGGGAGTCGTGGCCAGCACCCGGGGACGCGGGGGAAGAGGACGGATCATGTCGCGAGTGCCAGGGTGGCTCGGCCGGATCGGCGCCGGGCTCACCGAGGTGAGTGAGCGGTTGGACGAGCGCCGCGCCGAGGTGGCCCGCGAGGAGTCCGAGGTCGGCCCACCGCCCCGCAAACCCCGCCCCGCCCCGCCCGCGCCGCCCGAGGACCAGGCCCCCGTCGCCGACGAGGCGCCCCGCACCCCGGCTCCCGTCCTGCCGCCCCGCCCCGACCCCGCCCAGGCGGTCCCCTGGGGCGTACGCGTCGCCGCCGAGGCCGGCTGGCGCCTCCTCGTGCTCGCCGGCACGGTCTGGGTCCTGATGCGGGTCATCAGCAGCGTCCAGCTCGTCGTCTTCGCCTTCGTGGTCGCCCTCCTCATCACCGCCCTGCTCCAGCCGACGGTGGCCCGCCTCAAGGGTTACGGCGTCCCGCGCGGCCCCGCGACCGCGCTCACCGCGATCCTCGGCTTCGTCGTACTCGGCCTGATCGGCTGGTTCGTGACCTGGCAGGTCATGGAGAACATCGACACGCTCTCCGACCAGATCCAGAACGGCATCGACGACCTGCGCGACTGGCTCCTGAAGAGCCCCTTCCACGTCACCGACAAACAGATCAACCAGATCGCGAAGAACCTGCGCGACGCGGTCGGCGCCAACACGGACCAGATCACCTCCGCGGGCCTGGAGGGCGTCCAGGTGGTCGTGGAGGCCCTCACCGGCATCCTGTTGACCTTCTTCTCCACGCTCTTCCTGCTCTACGACGGCGAGCGCATCTGGCAGTGGACCCTGAAGCTGGTCCCCGCCGCCGCCCGCCCCGGTGTCGCCGGCGCCGGCCCGCGCGCCTGGCGCACCCTCACCGCCTACGTCCGCGGCACGGTGATAGTCGCCCTGATCGACGCCATCTTCATCGGCCTGGGCATCTACTTCCTCGACGTCCCGATGGCCGTCCCGCTGGCCGTCTTCATCTTCCTGTTCTCCTTCATCCCCCTGGTCGGCGCGGTGGCCTCCGGCGCCCTGGCGGTGGTCGTGGCCCTGGTGACCCAGGGCGTCTTCACCGCGGTGATGACCCTGGTCGTGGTCCTGCTGGTCCAGCAGATCGAGGGCCACATCCTCCAGCCCTTCATCCTCGGCCGAGCGGTCCGGGTCCACCCCCTCGCGGTGGTCCTGTCGGTGGCGGCGGGCGGCATGGTGGCGGGAATCGGCGGCGCGGTGGTGGCCGTACCGCTGGTTGCGGTGTCGAACACGGTGGTCGGCTACCTGAGGGCCTACGACGAGGAACGCCAACTGGCGAACGCAGGGGAGTATCCAGCACAGGACGAGCCTGCCTGAACCCGTCGGCCAATCGGTCAAATGAGCGCCGAACAAAGCGAATTGAAAGGAACCGCCGGGCAACTTCCGTCACCTGGGGACAGGTCGGAAATCTCCGGCCGGAATATGCCTCCAGGCTGATAAACCTTCCCCCCTCAGCGCTACGCGTCAGGCGTATGTGCGACTCGGCTGCGGCGGGCGAGGGGCGTGATGTCGGGCTACGAGCTGCTGGCGCGGTCCCTGGACTCCTGCGGCCGTGAGGGCCTCACAGGAGAGCTGCGCGTGTCCGGCTCACCCGGCGGCACCTTCCACTTCCGCGGCGGTCTGGTCGTCGCCGTGGAGTCCCCCGGCGCACCGGGCGCGGAGGCGCTGCTGCTGCGCTCCGGCAGGGTGACCGGCGAGCAGTGGGCCGCGCTGGTGCGGGAGTCCGGCGGGACGCGCTGGCCGGCCGCCGGGCTGATCGCCCACGGGTACGCCGGAGCCGCCCAGTTGCGGGTCGTGTGCGTGATGGCGCTGCAGGACGCCGCGTTCGCGGTCGTCGCCGGCCGTGTCGACGGCTGCGAGCGCGGCGCCGCCGGCTTCGAACCGCCCGCCCCGGTCCCGGTCGGCGAACCGCCCGCCCGCCTCCTGGAGGACGCGGCCCGCAAGATCGCCGCCCTCGCCGCACTGCCCCACCCCGTCCACCCGGACCGCGAACGGCCCCTGCCCGCCCGGCACTTCGCCGACGACGAGCTCGGTGAGCTGCGGCGCGACCTGCTCGCCCACGCCGACGGCCGCCGCAGCGCCCGCGACCTCGCCTTCCGCACCGGCCGCGGGGTCTACACGGTCACCGTCGAAGTCGGCCGGATGCTCGCGGAGGGGCTGCTGCAGTGCGCCCCGCCGCCCGCGCCGGTCCCGGTCCGGATGCCGCCCGAGGGCATCCGGCACCGCACCCCGCCGCCCGCCCCGCCCCCGCCCGAACCACCGGCCCCCGCCGACCTGCCCCGGCGCAGGCCCGGCGGCTTCTTCCGCCTCCGGAACGGAACCCCGAGATGAACCGATCACGGAAACCCCACCAACCACCGATACACCACCGATCACCGAAATCCCACCGATCACCGAAGCCCCGAGACGCACGGATCCCAAGAAAATTGCGGGAGTTGAATACATGGACCACGAAGCCCTGACGCACGAGATGCGCGGCCTGCGGGAGCAGGTCACCGGCATCACCGACACCGCGGTGGCGGCCGCCGACGGACTGCTCATCGCGGCCGACACCGCCGACTCGATCGACCCGGAGGGACTCGCCGCGCTCGCCGCGGCCGGCCTGGGCCTGGCCCGCCGTACCGCGCAGGCGACCGCCCGCGGCGCGCTGCGCCAGACCGTGACGTACGGCAGTCACGGCTGTGCGGCCTTCTACGCGGTCGGTGACACCGCGCTGATGGTCGTCCTCGGGGACGAGGGCCTGGACGTCGACCGACTGCACCGGGCGACCCAGCCCGCCCTCGACCGCATCGGCTCGATCCTCATGAACAAGACAGCAGAAGGAGTCTGAAGGGATGGCGACGAAGCGTATGACCCCCGGTTTCTCCGACCAGGTGATGGGCCTGGTCAAGTCCCTCCGTACCGACGCCCCCGACTGTGTGGCCTCGGGTGTCGTCGACATGTCCACCGGCATGCTGCTGTCGTACGAGACGGTCGACAACCACCCGCCCGAGGTCCTGGACCTGCTGGCGGGCGCCACCCTCGATCTGTTCCAGGGCCGTACGGTCGTGATGATCGAGGACGTCTTCAAGGAACGCCGTGGTATCCAGAGCGAGAACCACTTCTTCCAGGAGATCCTCGTCAACAGCGAGAACCTCACTCACCTGTTCGTGCGGATGACCGAGCAGCAGGACGTCGTCGCGGTCGTCGTGTGCCGTAAGTCGGTCAACGTGGGCATGCTCTTCGCCCAGGTGCGGCGGGTGGTGCGGGAGTACAACCTGTGAACGGGTCAGGCCCCTCCCCGAAGCGGGGGAGGGGCCTGGACACGGCTCGTACGGCCGTCATTCGGTGCGCAGACCGTCCGGGCGCATCAGCCGCAGCAGCGGCGGCAGGCTGAGCAGGGTCACCGCGAGGACGACGCCGGCTCCGATGCCCGTCATCGACAGCACGCTCGCCCAGTCGACGGTCACCGAGTCACCGGTCATCCGCAGCAGCACCGCACCCAGCGTCAGCCCGACCGCCGACGCCAGCAGCAGGCCCAGCGCGATCGGGATCGCCGTCTGCCACAGCACGGACAGGCTCAGCGTGCGGCGCCGGGTGCCGAAGGCGACCAGCGACGAGAGCAGCTTCTTGCGCTCGCGCAGCTGCTCCAGCTGGGAGACCAGCAGGCTCGCGCCGATCAGCATGAGGACACAGGTGGCGCCGACGAACAGGCCGTTGCGGATGGGCTTGAACTGCAGCGACTGCTCGCTGGCCGCCAGGTTGAAGGTCTCCGACAGCGGATCCAGCCGGGCCGCGGCGTTGCGTACGTAGTCACGGGCGTCCGGCACGGACTGGTTCAGCGACACGTACACCATGGGGCTCAGCCCGGCCTCCGCGGACGCGGGCAGCGCGCCCGGCGTGAACAGCAGGCCGCCGCGCTCGTAGCCGGTCGGGTCCTCCCGCCCCTCGGCGGTCAGGATGCCGGGGGTCACCTTCCAGGCGGCCGTGTGGCTCGTCATGCCGTCGTAGCGGGGGTCGAAGTACAGGGTCCGGCCCGGTGCGGCGAACTTCTTCGTCTGGGCCTCGTACTCGCCGCCGACGATCCGGAAGGCGTCGCCGTCCCGGCAGGTCGCGAGGCGCGCCACCTCGCGCAGCTCCGCGCAACTGCCGACCGCCACCTCGATCGTGCCCTCCGGGTTCTTCGCCCGGTCCCCGGCCGAGCCCAGCGAGAGCGCCGTCGCGTGGCGCACGCCCTTGGTCCCGGACAGCGCGCCGCTCACCTCGGCCAGGGGGACGTCACCGCGCAGGGAGACCTGCATCTGCGCCCGGTTCAGGTCGTTGCGGGTCTGCTTGGTGTAGTCGTTCTCGACCCCGGCGAACAGCATCTGCAGCGCGATCGCCCCGGCCACCGCGACCGCGATGCCGTTGACCATCCGGGCCGCCGAGCCGCTGCTCAACTGGAGCCTGCGCACGGCCAGTTGCCAGGAGACCGAGCCGGAGTTCAGCCGGGCCACCACGGCCTCGACGACCCAGGGCAGCAGCGCGGTGACGCCGATCAGCAGCAGCACGGTGCCGCCGATGACCATCCACTCGTTGAAGCTGCCGTTGTCGTTGCCCTGGCCCATCATCGGGTACAGCAGCGCCAGACCGCCGAGCGGCAGCAGCAGCCGCCACCACAGCCGGCGGCGCGGCGGCTTCGCCGTACGGACCACGCCGAGCGGTTCGATGACGACCCCGCGCAGCGCGAACAGCGTGACGAGGACGGCCGCGGCGGGCACGGCGACGGCGACCAGCGCGACGAGCGCGGGGGAGGGGTTGAGGTCGCTGGGGAAGACGCTGACGTTCCGTACGACCAGGACGCTCGCGGACTGCCGGGCGGCCACGAAGAAGACCGTGCCGAGCACCAGCCCGAGCAGCGCCCCCGCGAGGGCCTCACCGCCGGCGATCCGGCGGGCCATCCGCCCGTCCGCGCCGACCAGCCTGAGCGCCGCGAGGCGCCGGTCGCGGCGCTCCCCGCCGAAGCGGACGGCGGCCGCGATGAAGACGCCGACCGGCAGCAGCAGCACCACGAAGATGATCATGATGAGCAGGATCAGGACGGGGTCCAGCTCGTCCGGCGTCGCGTTGGGGGACGGCCCGAAGTAGTCGATGCGCTCGACATAGCCGTTGGAGAGATGGTCCTCCAGGCCGGTGGCACCCGCGTAGAAGGCGAGTTCGGCGGGCCCGATCAGCCCGGACTTCCCGATCGTCCCCACGATCCGGTACGGGTAGCGCTCGCGCAGCAGCTCGCCCGAGCCGGACTCCAGCAGCTTCTTCAGCGCGGGCGAGGCGACCATCTCGCCCTTCGCCGGGAACTTCGCCACCCCCGGCGGCAGCGGCGCCTTCACGCCCTCGGGCTCCACGAACCGGCCGCGGATGTCCTTGGAGCGGAAGGTCGTCTCCGCGTTGGCGATGATCAGCGTGTCGTCCGCCTTCGGCAGCCGCTTCGCGCTGTACGTGAAGTCGTCCCGGTCGCTGTTGCGCTTGTCCCGGGCGGACAGCGCGCTCGGTATCGCCGTGGTGATCAGCAGCAGCGCCACCCCCAGCCCGACGCCCACGGCCGTCAGCAACGCCCGGGTCCAGCCCTCTCGCCCGCCCGCGAAGGCGAACCGCACCCCCATGGCCAGATCCCTGACCCACTGACGCATGCTCATACGACCCGCTCCATGTCCCGGGACTTGCCGTCCCGTACGACGATCTCGCGGTCGGAGTAGGCGGCCACCCGCGCCTCGTGCGTGACGAGCACGACGGCCGCGTTGGTGGTCCGGGCGGCGTCCGTCAGCAGCTCCATCACGCGCTCGCCGTTGAGGGAGTCGAGCGCGCCGGTCGGCTCGTCGGCGAACAGCACCCGCGGATCGGTGACCAGCGCCCGCGCCACGGCGACCCGCTGCCCCTGGCCGCCCGACACCTCACCGGGCCGCTTCCTGCCGAGGTCGTCTACCTCGAGCCGCTCCATCCACGTCAGAGCGGCCTTCTCGGCCGCCTTGCGGGAGGTGCCGTTCAGCCGCAGCGGCAGGGCGACGTTCTCCACACAGGTCAACTCGGGTACGAGCTGCCCGAACTGGAAGACGAACCCGAACTGGGAGCGCCGCAGCTGACTGCGCTCGGCGTCGCTCATGGTCGCCATCTCGCGCCCGTTGTACATGATCGACCCCGAGTCGGGCGTCACGATCCCGGCGAGGCAGTGCAGCAGCGTCGACTTGCCGGACCCCGAGGGGCCCATCACGGCGACGACCTCACCGGGGTGGATGGAGAACTCGGCACCGTCCAGCGCGGTGGTCGGCCCGTACGACTTGTGCAGCGCGTCCGCGACGAGCAGGGAACCGGCAGGAGTCACTTGGCCACCGCCTCGGCGAGCTTGTCGAGGCGCGCGGCGGTGAGCTCCAGCCAGCGCAGGTCGGCCTCGAGATGGAACAGGGCGTGGTCGCAGATGAGCTGATCGGCGAGATCGCCCTTCCGCTTCCGGTCGGTCAGGATCCGCATCATCCGCAGGTGCTCGGCACGCTGTGTGTCGAGGATGTCGGCGGCGTTGCGGTGGGTCAGCAGCGCGAGGACGACCTTGGTGTAGAGCGTCGACTGGAGATACGGCTCCGGCGCCTCGGGCGTCGCGAGCCAGCGCTCGACGTCGGTGATCCCGGCGTCGGTGATGGCGTACCGCTTCCGCTCGGGCCCGCCGCCCGCCTCGATGCCGTCGACCTCGACGAGACCGTTCCTCAGCAGCCGGGACATCGTCGAGTAGACCTGGCCGTAGTGCAGCGGCCGGTCGTGACCGAACTTCTCGTCGAAGGCCCGCTTCAGGTCGTAACCGTGGCGCGGCCCGGACTCCAGGAGCCCTAGAAGGGTGTGACCGATGGACATGCCAAGGACTCTACACGGGGTGTATACGCGTCATGTATACGCGGAGTGTGTAGATCATGGCAGGGGGTGGAGGTGTGCAGGTCGGGGGCCATTGTCATGGTTCTGCAACAGCCGACCCAGCCCGTCCGGCGTTTGAGGACGAGGCCGTTCAGGCCGACGGGGGTCTGGGGGCGGAGCCCCCAGGCGGCCGACCGCGGCGGGGAATCGGCCCGGCCTCGCCCGGCAGCCGCCCTGCCTCCTTCAAGGCCCGCCGCAGCAGGAACTCGATCTGCGCGTTGGCCGAGCGCAGCTCGTCCCCGGCCCAGCGCGCGAGCGCGTCGTACACCGACGGGTCCAGCCGCAGCAGCACCTGCTTGCGCTGCTGCGGCCGACGCTGAGGGGAGGAACCCCCTGAAGGAGCCGTCACTGGTAGAGGGTCCCGGTGTTGAGAACCGGCTGCGGGGCGCGGTCGCCGCACAGGACCACCATCAGGTTGGACACCATCGCCGCCTTGCGCTCCTCGTCCATCTCCACGATGTCCCTCTCGGTGATCCGCGCGAGCGCCGCCTCGACCATCCCGACCGCCCCGTCCACGATCTGCCGCCGCGCCGCGACGACCGCCCCGGCCTGCTGCCGCTGGAGCATCGCGGAGGCGATCTCCGGAGCGTACGCGAGGTGCGTGAACCGCGACTCGATGATCTGCACCCCGGCCGCCTCCACGCGCGCGTGCAGCTCGGCGGCGAGCTTCTCGGTGATCTCCTCGGCGTTCCCGCGCAGCGAGAGCCCGCCCTCGTCGTGGGCGTCGTACGGGTACTCGATGGCGATGTGCCGCACGGCCGCCTCGGTCTGGGTGGAGACGAACTCCAGGTAGTTGTCCACCTCGAAGGTCGCCTGCGCGGTGTCCGCCACCTTCCACACCACCACCGCGGCCAGTTCGATCGGGTTGCCGTAGGCGTCGTTCACCTTGAGGACGGCCGTTTCGTGGTTGCGTACGCGGGTGGAAATCTTCGTGCGCGAGGTGAAGGGGTTCACCCAGCGCAGGCCGTCCTGCCGGATCGTCCCCCGGTAGCGCCCGAAGAGCTGGACGACCCGCGCCTCGCCCGGTGCCACGGTGTTCAGCCCGCGCAGTGAGATCAGCGCGGCGATGAGCACGAAGACCCCGCCGACGGCGAAGCCCGGGCTCGCGGAGGAGGCCGCGAAGAGGATCACGGCGATCAGCAGGCCGAGCAGCCCGAGCAGCAGCGCGAGCGCGCCGCCGATGCTGGGCGCGGTGAACTCGCGGACGTGCGGTGCCGGCATCTCCGGTACGTCGGCGGCCGGTGCGGAGTCGTGCGTGGACATGGCTGATCCCCCGTTCTCGTACTCGTACTCGCTCGTACGATCTGTCTCCAGTATAGCTAAGTGATATCACTTTATCCTCTGCGGGCAACCCTCAACCCCTCTCGTCCGTCGGTTCCTTTGGTGGCGGGTGCTGATTGTCACGTCCGCAAAAGGCCGGAACGGCGGACCTGTGCCACATCTCCCAGTGTTAGCTTTCTGAGCTGACCTGAGCGGCGAACCTGTGTGACTCATGAGCACACATGAACGAAGCGGAGCGGATCGGACCAATGGGACGAGCGGACGATAGACGAGCGCGACAGCGTGGTGGCCGCCGCGCAGCGCCCCCTGCGCGCTCGTCCGTGGCGACGGCGCCCCAGCCGGGCCCCGCCGAGGCGGAACCCACCGTCATAGGCGGCCGGGCGGCGGCCCGCAGGGCTGCCCAGGGCAAAGGCCGCGGCAAGGCGGGCAAGGGCAAGGGCAAGGACGGCCGGAGCTTCATACGCCGGATGTTCACCTGGAAGAAGGTCGTCGGCGGCTTCTTCGGCGTGTGCCTGCTCGGCATGGGCGCCTTCATCGCGCTGTACATGATGATCGACATTCCCAAGGGCAACGCGGACGCGACCCTGCAAAGCAACGTCTACCAGTACAGCGACGGCTCGGTCCTGACCCGTGACGGCGAGCGCAACCGCGAGATCGTGGATCTGGCGAAGGTGCCGAAGCCTGTCCAGCACACCTTCGTGGCCGCCGAGAACAAGACGTTCTACCAGGACAACGGCGTCGACCTGAAGGGCACCGCCCGCGGTCTGCTCAACACGCTCTCCGGCAAGGGCGCCCAGGGCGGTTCGACGATCACCCAGCAGTACGTCAAGAACTACTACCTGACGCAGAACCAGACCGTTTCGCGCAAGCTCAAGGAACTGGTCATCTCGCTGAAGCTGGACCGCGAGAAGAGCAAGGACTACATCCTCGCCGGTTACATCAACACCAGCTACTACGGCCGCGGCGCCTACGGCATCCAGGCCGCCGCGCAGGCCTACTACCGCGTCGACGCCGAGAAGCTCAGCGTCGAGCAGGGCGCCTATCTCGCCGCGCTGCTGCAGGCGCCGAACCAGTACGACTGGGCGATCGCCACCGACACCGGCAAGAGCCTGGTCAAGGCGCGCTGGAACTACGTCCTGGACAACATGGTCGAGCAGGGCTGGCTGGACAAGGCCAAGCGCGAGGAGATGAAGTTCCCGGTCCCCAAGGCCCCGAAGGCCGCGCCCGGCATGGGCGGCCAGACCGGCTACCTGGTGGAGGCGGCCAACAACCAGCTGGCCAAGCAGCTGGTCGCGCAGGGCACCGCGGACAACGTCAACGACGCGCTGACGATGGTCAAGGCGGGTGGCTGGACCATCACGCTGAACATCGACAAGAAGAAGCAGAAGGCTCTGGAAGCGGCCGCCAAGTCCCAGCTGACCAGCAAGCTCGACCCGAAGAAGCGCTCGGTCGACGCGGACGTACAGGCCGGCGCGGTCTCGGTGAACCCGAAGACCGGCGCGGTCGTCGCGCTCTACGGCGGCCAGGACTACTACAAGCACTACCGGTCCAACGCGACCCGCACCGACTACCAGCCGGCCTCGACCTTCAAGCCGGTGATCCTCGCCGCGGCCCTGGACGAGGACGCCCAGACGCAGAGCGGCAAGCCGATCACCGCGAACACGATGTACGACGGCACGAGCAAGCGCCAGGTCGTGGACGACGGCACCAAGGTCGGCTTCGCGCCGGAGAACGAGGACGACCAGGACTACGGCAACATCACCGTCCAGACGGCGATGAACAAGTCCGTCAACTCCGTCTTCGCGCAGATGGGCGTGGACGTCGGCATGGACAAGGTGCTGAAGGTGGCGAGCCAGCTCGGCATGGACACCGCCGACCTGAAGTCCGTACCGGCGCAGACCCTCGGCACGATGGGCGCGAGCCCGTGGCAGATGGCCGGTGTGTACGCGACCCTCGACAACCACGGCAAGAAGGTCACGCCGACGATCATCAAGTCGGTGGAGAGCAGCCAGCACCAGGTGAACCTGCCGGACCCGATCGGCGAACAGGTCGTCAGCCGCGAGGCCGCCGACTCGGTGACCTCGGTGCTGACGGGCGTGGTCGACGACGGTACGGCCAAGGTGTCGGTGCGGGACAACTCCAACCGGGACGGCCGTAAGGTCGCCGGCAAGACGGGTACGTCCGACGAGAACCGCTCGGCCTGGTTCACCGGCTACACGCCCGACCTGGTCACCTCGGTGGGCCTGTTCGGTGAGTCGAAGAAGAACGGCGCGCAGGTCTCGATGTACAAGGCGGGCGGCTTCCCGCGCGTCAACGGTGGTGGCTTCCCGGCGCAGATCTGGGCGACGTACACCTTCGGGGTCTCCGCGACGGGCGTGAAGTTCGACCTGGACACCACGCAGGGCGCGGCGGTCCAGCCGTCGTACACCCCGTCCCAGACGCCGAGCCAGAGCGCGTCCCAGTCCCCGTCGCAGACGCCGACCCAGACGCCGACGCAGACACCCACCCAGACGCCGACCCAGACACCCACACAGACCCCGACGCAGACGCCGACGCAGACACCCACCCAGACGCCGACGCAGACGCCGACGGGCGGCGTCGACGACCCGCTGAACCCGAACGACGATCAGTAGGCACGGAAAAGAGAGGGCGCCCGGCAATCACCGGGCGCCTTTTCGCACCTAAGGGGCGCGGGGAACTGCGCGATCAGCCACAACCGACCCGCAGCCGCCCCACAACCGATTCACCCCTGAACAGACGACTTGCTCAACTCGAACCAGACAACCTTCCCGGTGCTCAGCCGAGTTGCCCCCCACCGCCGGGCCAGCCGGTTGACGAGGTACAACCCCCGCCCGCCCTCATCGGTCGCCCGCGCCTGCCGCAGCCGCGGCAACTGGGGTACGTCGTCGCCGACCTCGCAGCGCAGCACATCGGTCCGCAGCAGTCGCAGGGTCACCGGCCGAGTGGCGTACCGCACCGCGTTCGTGACGACCTCGCTCACCAGCAGCTCGACCGAGTCGCTGAGCTCCTCAAGACCCCAGCGGGACAGCGCCCGCCGGGCCAGCCGCCGCGCACGCCCGGGCGCCGCGTCCTCCGGTTCCAGGAACCAGTACGCGACGTCACTCGGCGCGATCCCGTCGAAGCGCGCGGCGAGCAGCGCGATGTCGTCGTCCCGGTCGCCCGGCCCGAGCATGTCGAGGACCTCGTCGCACAGGGCCTCCAGCGGCGGCGGATGATCCGGCCCGGTCAGCTGGGCGGTCGCGGCGAGCTTCTCCCGCAGCTGCTCTATCCCGGTCCACACGTCCCGCAGCCGCGACTCGACCAGCCCGTCGGTGTAGAGGAGCAGTGTCGCGCCGGCCGGCGCGTCCAGCTCCACCGCCTCGAAGTCGACCCCGCCGACGCCGATCGGCGCGCCCGGCGGCACGCGCAGCACCTCGGCGCGCCCGCCCAGATGCAGCAGCACCGGCGGCGGGTGGCCCGCGTTGGCGATGGTGATGCGGTGGGAGACCGGGTCGTAGACGGCGTACAGGCAGGTCGCCATGCGGTCGGTGCCGAGGCGCTGGGCCTGCTCGTCGAGGTGGTGCAGGACCTCCTGCGGGGGCAGATCCAGACCGGCCAGCGTCTGGGCCGTCGTCCGCAGCTGGCCCATGATCGCCGCCGAGGTCATGGAGTGGCCCATGACGTCACCCACGACCAGCGCGACCCGGCTGCCGGGCAGCGGGATCGCGTCGTACCAGTCGCCGCCGACGCGCGCGGTCTCGGCGGCCGGGAGGTAGCGGGAGGCCAGCCGTACGCCCGTGGGGCGCGGGAGGGTCTCCGGGAGCATGGTGCGCTGCAGTTCGTCGGCGATGTAGGCCTCGCGGCCGTACAGCACCGCCTTGTCGATGCCCAGGGCGCTGTGCGTGGCCAGCTGGGCGGCGACGAGGAGGTCGTCCGGCTCGAACGGGATCCGCTCGGGCCGGCGCAGGAAGAGCGCGGCGCCGATCACGCGGCGGCGGCCCCGCAGCGGGGCCAGGATCGAGCGCTGACCGCCGGGTACGGCCAACTCGCCGCCCTCGCCGAGCAGTTCCGGCAGGGCCGCGTGGGCCGCGGGCGCGTCCGTGAAGACCGGGCGCACCCCGCGCAGCACCTCCGCGAGCGCGCTGCCCGGCCGCACCTCGCACAGCTCGGCGCCGAGCGTGTCCAACTGCGACAGCTCGGCCGGCTCGGGCTGGAGCGCGGGCGAGAAGCCGCCCTCGGTGTCCCGCTCGGCCGGGATGCGGTCGGTGCGGCGCAGGCGCAGCAGCAGCGGGCCCATGGGCCGCTCGTCGCCGACCGGCAGCGGGTCGCGCAGATAGACGAGGATCGCGTCGGAGAAGGTCGGCACGGTCGCCCGGCACAGCCCCATCACGATCTCGTCCAGGTCGATGCCGCGGGCGATCCGGCGGGTGGCCGCGCCCACGAAGCGCAGCCGGTCTCCGTCCCGGCGCATGGGCGTGGGCTGCCCGGGCGCCACCCCCTGCCCCTTGCGGCGCTCCTGGCCCGCCGTGGCCGCCTTCTCGGGCTCGGTGCCGGGCTGGGCGGCGATCGCCTCGGGCACGGGCCGCGGGCGATGCGTGTCTGGTTCTACGGCGGCCGGCTGGGAGTGCTCGGGGCCGGTGGTGTCGGGGGGCGAGGCCGGATCCTTTCCTTTGGCGCACGGCGGGGCCGTACCCGGCGTCGACGGTGTCTCTCCGGTGCGCGCCTGTGCGGGTAAGGCGGCCGCGGGGGAGTGGGGGACCGGCGTCGGGGTGTGCAGGAGCGCCCCGCGGGGGTCCGCGGGGTCGGCGCCCGGCTGTCGGCGCTCGAAGGAGGTCGGGTGCTCCGTCACGCGTGTCGAATCCATCCGTCCGGGGCTGCGCGCCAGGCGCGCGGTTCGTCCCGCCGAAACTCCGATACCCGGAATGCGTGCACCCGGAACGGAATTCCCGCGTGGTCAGAGGCGATTCCTGTGCCACCGGCGAACCGTCTGCGGCTCGCTTGGGTGTTGCCCTCGTACCACTCGCTCACGTCCTGCCGCCCCTCGGTGACGTTCGGTCAAGCCCAGCGCATGTTCCGGGAGTTGCCGCCCTGTGCCCTTGCGGAGGACGATCCTACGGTTGTGGACCGGGGGCGCATCAAGGGTCTCATGTGGACACGTGCGCGGGCGTACGGTCCCAGTCCTCCGGCAACGAAGGTACAGCCCAGGACGGATCCGGGCGCCAGTGCTGCCAGCCGTCGTCGAACGGCTTGCCCCAGGCGCGGATCACCTCCAGCGCGCTGCGCCCCGCCTCCCGCACCCGCTCGGCGGCCGACGCGTCCATCAGACCGTCCCGCTGGGCCTGCGTGAACTCGTCCTCGTCGAGCAGGCGCCAACTGCGGTCCGGGTGCACGGAGATGTCGAGGAAGTGGTCCTGCGAGTCGACCCCGCCGGCCCAACGGGCAAGCGGCGCCTCAAGATTCACGTACCAGTTCTTGAACTTCCAGCCCGGTTCCCAGAACAGCCACACGGACCAGGGATCGCCGGGCCGGGCCAGCTTCAGCACACCCGTGCCGAACCAGCGGTCGCGCTGGACGGTCCGCGGCTTGGTGTAGCGCGAGTCGAGCGGCTCCTGGTGCACGGGCGTGCCGTCGGCGAGCACCGGCTTCACGCACTCGGTGCCCGGCGCGAGCCACACCGCGAGCAGCTCGGAGTCGTCGCGGACGACCGTGACCGGGCGCACGATGTGGAAGTGCTCGCCGGCGTTCTCCCGGTACCGCCACAGGACCTGTGTCCCGGGGGCCCAGAAGCCCGTCGCCGAACCCGCCACCTCGTCCGCTCTCACCGCTCCGCCCTCTGCCATGCACAGATATTAGGTGCCATGGGCATACGACGCTGCGGTGAGCGTCACGGTTCTCCCACCGGCCATGATTGGTTACGGGCGCGTCATACGCAGGACATCCAGCGCCTGGTCGAGCTGCTCCTCGGTGAGGTCGCCGCGCTCCACGTAACCGTTCTCCAGGACGACCTCGCGGATCGTCCTCCGCTCCGCGAGCGCCTTCTTGGCGACCTTGGCGGCCTCCTCGTACCCGATGTACTTGTTGAGCGGGGTGACCACCGACGGCGAGGACTCGGCGTACTCGCGGGCCCGCTCCCTGTTGGCGGTGATGCCGTCCACGGTCCGGTCGGCGAGCAGCCGGGAGACGTTGGCGAGCAGCCGGATCGACTCCAGGACGTTCTTCGCGATGACCGGAAGCATCACGTTCAGCTCGAAGTTGCCGGCGGCGCCCGCGGTGGCGACGGTCGCGTCATTGCCGGTGACCTGCGCGGCGACCATGAGCACCGCCTCCGGGATCACCGGGTTGACCTTGCCCGGCATGATCGACGAACCGGGCTGCAGATCCGGCAGGTTGATCTCGGCGAGCCCGGTCCGCGGCCCCGAGGCCATCCACCGCAGGTCGTTGGCGATCTTCGTGAGCCCGACCGCGATGGTCCTCAACTGCCCGCTGGTCTCGACGATCCCGTCCCGCGCGCCCTGCGCCTCGAAGTGGTCGCGGGCCTCGGTGAGCGGCAGCCCCGTGACGCGGGCGACCTCCTCGATCACGGCCGCGGAGAACCCGGCCGGGGTGTTGATGCCGGTGCCCACCGCCGTCCCGCCCAGCGGCAGCTCGGCGAGCCGGGGGAGCGAGGCGTACAGCCGCTCCACGCCGTACCGCACCTGGGCCGCGTACCCCCCGAACTCCTGCCCGAGGGTCACCGGGGTGGCGTCCATCAGATGCGTCCGCCCGGACTTCACCACGTCCCCGAACTCCTCCGCCTTGCGCTCCAGGGAGGCGGCGAGGTGCTCCAGGGCGGGGATCAGGTCCCGGGTGACGGCGGCGGTGGCGGCGACATGGATGGACGACGGGAAGACGTCGTTCGACGACTGCGAGGCATTGACATGATCGTTCGGGTGTACGTCCCTGCCGAGCCGCTCGCTCGCCAGCGTGGCGAGGACCTCGTTGGTGTTCATGTTGGACGAGGTACCGGACCCCGTCTGGAACACGTCGACCGGGAAGTGCGCGTCCCAGTCCCCGCGGGCGACCTCCGCGGCCGCCTCCTGGATGGCCTCGGCGACGTCCTTGTCGAGCACCCCCAGCCGCGCGTTCACCTTCGCGGCGGCCCCCTTGATCCGCGCGAGCGCCTCGATGTGCGCGCGCTCGATCCGCTGCCCGGAGACCGGGAAGTTCTCCACGGCCCGCTGCGTCTGGGCCCGCCACTTGGCGTCGACGGGAACGCGGACCTCGCCCATGGAGTCGTGCTCGATGCGGTATTCGCTCATGTCCGTATAGCGATCGGGACGGTGGAGATGTTCCGGACCTTGAGCCACCCGGGGGCTGTGACCCAGGTCTCACCGCCGCCGTGCAGCAGACGCGGGCGTGTCCACGTCGAGGACGGGTGACAGGAAGGGAGGAGCGTGTGGAGAGCGACTTCCACGGTTTCGTGACCGCCCGGTCGGCCGCGCTGTTCCGGGGCGCCCTGGTGCTGACCGGTAACCGCGACGCGGCCGAGGACCTGGTCCAGGAGACCCTGGAGCGGGCCTGCCGCAAGTGGCGCACGATCGCCGCCGCGGACGCCCCGGACGCCTATGTCCGGCGGATCATGGTGAACCTCGCCAACGACCGCTGGCGCAGGTTCCGCAGGACCGTCCCCGACAGCGGCGAGCGGATCGCGCCCGGCGACGAGTACGGACAGGTCGACAGCAGGGACCAGTTGGTGCGCGCGCTGCAGCAACTGCCCATGCGGATGCGGACGGTCGTGGTGCTGCGGTACTTCCACGACCTCTCCGACGCCGAGATCGCCGCCGACCTCGACATCTCGCCGAGCACGGTGCGCTCCCAGCTGGCCCGGGGGATCGAGAAGCTCAGGAGCCAGTTCCCCGCACTCTCCGGCCCTTCACCACGGCAGCCCCAGGGAGGACCCCGATGACTTCGTACGGCGACGCACGGCCCTCCGGCTGCACACCCTTCGAGGAGCAACTGGTGAACGCCATGAACGACTACGCAGACTCGGCCGACGCCCCCGACTTCGACGCGCCGGGCATCGTGCGGCGCACCCGCCGCCGGCGGACGGTGGGCATCGCCGCCGTCGCCGCCGCCCTCATCCTGGGCGGCGGGGGCACGGCCCTGGCCTCGATGAGCGGTGGTACGGAAGCGCACAGCGCCGTCGCATCGAGCGGCCCCACCCAGCACGGGAGCAAGCTCACCACCGTGCTGGTCGGCAAGCCCGGGGACTCGTTCACCATCGACTTCGCGGGCCTGGACCTGGCGTACGCCAAGCAGTTGCTGGCGAAGGCCCAGCTCCAGCTCGGCGCGGTCTCCAAGCGGCCGGTCACGGGCTGCAAGCCGGGCACGGTGTTCATCGCCGACCCGCACAGCCCGAAGACGGTCCCGGTGGGCGGCACGGTCAACCTGGTCCTGTGCTCCGGCTGACCTGAGACGCCCGCCCCTGCTGCAATCAGGGGCGGGCGTCCGTCACAGGGTCAGGCCAGCCCCGGCCCCCGCACCGGAATCGTCGTGAACGTCGGTGCGGGCGCCGGGTCCTGGAAGAAGTCGTTGCCCTTGTCGTCGACCACGATGAACGCCGGGAAGTCCTCGACCTCGATCTTCCAGACCGCCTCCATGCCGAGCTCCTCGTACTCGACGACCTCGACCTTCTTGATGCAGTCCTGGGCGAGACGCGCGGCCGGGCCGCCGATGGAGCCGAGGTAGAAGCCGCCGTGCGCGTCGCACGCGTCGGTGACCTGCTTGCTCCGGTTGCCCTTGGCGAGCATCACCTTGGAGCCGCCGGCCGCCTGGAACTGCTCGACGTAGGAGTCCATGCGCCCGGCCGTGGTCGGCCCGAAGGAGCCGGACGCGTAGCCCTCGGGCGTCTTCGCGGGGCCCGCGTAGTACACCGGGTGGTCCTTCAGGTACTGCGGCATCTCCTCGCCCGCGTCCAGCCGCTCCTTGATCTTGGCGTGCGCGATGTCACGGGCGACGACGAGCGGGCCGGTGAGGGAGAGCCGGGTCTTGACCGGGTACTTGGTGAGCTCGGCGAGGATGGCGTCCATCGGCTGGTTCAGGTCGATGCGCACGACGTCACCCGACTCGTCCAGGTGCTCGTCCGTCGTCTCCGGCAGGAAGCGCGCCGGGTCCGTCTCCAGCTGCTCCAGGAAGACACCCTCCGGCGTGATCTTCGCGAGGGCCTGGCGGTCGGCCGAGCAGGACACGGCGATGGCGACCGGGCAGGACGCGCCGTGCCGGGGCAGCCGCACCACGCGCACGTCGTGGCAGAAGTACTTGCCGCCGAACTGCGCGCCGATCCCGATCTTCTGCGTCAGCTCGAAGACCTTCTGCTCCAGGTCCTTGTCCCGGAAGCCGTGCCCGAGCTCCGAGCCCTCGGCCGGGATCTCGTCCAGGTAGTGCGCGGAGGCGTACTTGGCGGTCTTCAGGGCGTACTCGGCGCTCGTACCGCCGACGACGATCGCCAGGTGGTACGGCGGGCAGGCGGCCGTACCCAGCGAACGGATCTTCTCCTCCAGGAACTTCATCATGGAGGACTCGTTCAGGACCGCCTTGGTCTCCTGGTACAGGAAGGACTTGTTGGCGGAGCCGCCGCCCTTCGCCATGAACAGGAACTTGTAGGCGCCGCCGTCGGTGGCGTACAGCTCGATCTGGGCCGGGAGGTTGGAGCCGGTGTTCTTCTCCTCCCACATGGTGAGCGGAGCCATCTGCGAGTAGCGCAGGTTGAGGTTCAGGTACGCGTCGTAGATGCCCTTGCTGAGGGCCGCCTCGTCGCCGCCCTCGGTCAGCACGTTCTGTCCGCGCTTGCCCATCACGATCGCCGTGCCGGTGTCCTGGCACATGGGGAGCACGCCCGCCGCCGCGATGTTCGCGTTCTTCAGCAGGTCGAGGGCGACGAACTTGTCGTTGCTGGAGGCCTCGGGGTCGTCGATGATGCGGCGCAGCTGGGCGAGGTGGGCCGGGCGCAGGTAGTGCTGGATGTCATGGATGGCCTCGGCCGCCAGCTTGCGCAGCGCCTCCGGCTCCACCTTGAGGAACGTCCGCCCGTCGGCCTCGAAGGTGGAGACACCCTCGGAGGTCACCAGCCGGTACGGGGTGGTGTCCTCTCCCATGGGGAGCAGATCGGTGTACGCGAACTCAGGCATCGCAGCCCATTCCTCACTCGACAGACGGCCGCCCGCCGACACTGGCGGGCGCTCACCAGCGTAGAACCTGCGTCCGACAGCGGGCTTGTGAGGTTGTCCTCAGTTGGGGTAGTCGCGATCTATCGCGTTTCGGTACGCTGCTGCCGTGGACCTTCAGAAGCAGGACCTTCAGAAGCAGTCGGAACTCCGCGCCTCCGACGCCGACCGGGACCGTATCGCCGACATCCTGCGCGAGGCCCTGGCCGAGGGCCGGCTGACCGCCGACGAGCACGCGGAGCGGGTGGAGGGCGTGCTCGCCGCGAAGACCGTCGGTGAGCTGGAGGTCTTCATACGGGACCTGCCCGCCGCCCACCGCCACCGCGCGGCCCCCTCCTTCGCCGCGGCCCCGAACCGCCCCACCATGGGCGCGATCCCGGCCGACCCGGACGACAACGTGGTGGCGGTCTTCAGCACCGCAGTCCGCAAGGGCCGCTGGCGCGCGGGCCGCCGTATCCACGCGTACGCGATCTTCGGCTCCGTCGAGATAGACCTCAGCGAGGCGCTCTTCGAGTACCAGCAGGTCGTGATCAAGACGATCTCGGTCTTCGGCAACGTCGAGATCCGCGTCCCGGAGAACGTGTCGCTGCGCGGCACCGGCGGCGGCGTGCTGGGCAACTTCGAGGTGGCGCCGCTCGACTCGACGGATCCGGACGCGCCGGTCGTCTACATCGACGGCTGGGCCGTACTGGGCAATGTCGAAGCGAAGCCGAAGCGGGGCAAGCTCGTCGCGGACATTCTCGATCGGGTTCAGCGCAAGGTCGACAAGAGTTTGCGCAAGCATCTGGATCGTTGACGGTTGTGAATCCGACCGGTCCTGCACTCAGTGCATAGGCGCGCGCACAGCGGGTAGGGCTTGCTGCATCGTCGCTCGCTCGCGAAGCCGTCGTCAGGAGTAGACCGTGCTGCAACCGCCGCATTCGTCCCTGCAGGTAGCTGCCGTTCCGGCCCAGCGGGTGCCAGTGCGGGACAGGGACCAAGACGCACCCTGGCACACCGAGGCGGTGTGTCGGCGCGACGAGGCAGGCCTGTTCTTCGCACCGTCCAAGGAACCCACCGCCGCGCGCCTCTCCAGGGAAGAGGCGGCCAAGCGCGTCTGCGCGCGCTGCCCGGTCATGGTCGAGTGCCGCGAGCACGCCCTCCTGCAACCCGAGCCGTACGGCGTCTGGGGCGGCCTGACGGCAGCGGAACGCCGAGTTGTCCTGGCCCGCAGGCGCCGCCGCGACATGGAACTGAAGAAGGCGGCCCGCGCGAGCCGTATAGCGCAGGCCGGCTGAACAGACCCTTTGGGACGGCAGAAGGGCGCCCCCTCCGCACCGGGGGCGCCCTTGCCTTCCCTACGGTCCTGCTCGGGACCTACTTGGCCCGGTCGAAGTCGATCGCGCTGTAGGCCCGCAGCTTGCTCAGGCGGTGCTCCGAGTCGATCCGCCGTACCGTCCCCGACTTCGAGCGCATCACGATCGAGTCGGTCGTCGCCGTCTCCGAGCGGTACCGCACACCCCGCAGCAGCTCACCGTCGGTGATCCCGGTCGCGACGAAGAACACGTTCTCCCCGGAGACCAGGTCGTCGGTCATCAGCACCCGGTCGAGATCGTGCCCGGCGTCGATCGCCCGCGCCCGCTCCTCGTCGTCCTTCGGCCACAGCTTGCCCTGGATCGTGCCGCCGAGGCACTTCACCGCACAGGCCGAGATGATCCCCTCCGGCGTGCCGCCGATGCCCAGCAGCATGTCGACGCCGGTGCCCTCGCGCAGCGCGTAGATCGACCCCGCCACGTCACCGTCGGAGATCAGCTTGATCCGCGCCCCGGCCTCCCGGATCTCCTTGATGATCCCCTCGTGCCGCGGCCGGTCCAGGATCACCACGGTCACGTCCTCCGGCGTGGACCGCTTCGCCTTCGCGACCCGTCGGATGTTCACCGAGACGGGCGCGTTGATGTCGACGAAGTCCGCGGCCTCCGGCCCGGTGACCAGCTTGTCCATGTAGAAGACCGCGGACGGGTCGAACATCGACCCGCGGTCCGCCGCCGCCAGCACGGAGATCGCGTTCGGCATGCCCTTGGCCGTCAGCGTGGTCCCGTCGATCGGGTCGACGGCGATGTCGCACTCGGCCCCGGTCCCGTCACCGACCTGCTCCCCGTTGAAGAGCATCGGGGCCTCGTCCTTCTCGCCCTCGCCGATGACGACCACGCCGTTCATCGACACGGTGGACACGAGGGTCCGCATGGCGCGCACCGCGGCACCGTCGGCGCCGTTCTTGTCGCCCCGCCCGACCCAGCGGCCCGCGGCCATCGCGGCGGCTTCGGTCACCCGGACGAGCTCCAGGGCGAGGTTGCGGTCGGGGGCTTCGCTGGGGACTTCGAGTTCGGACGGCAAGTGATGATGCTCGGTCATCGAGGCGCACCTTTCTGATACGACGACGGCCGGATGAGGGTTCGACCCTCGACTCTATCGTCAGTCCGACAAAATGAGCAGGGGACCCCACGGATGAGCGGACCGGGCACCTGCGACGATAGAGGGCGTGGCAGGTTCGAACGGCAGGCAGAAGACGGCCCGGGACATGATCCTCTCCCTGGGCATCATCGGGATCGCGGCGGCGCTCATCTACGTGTTCATCCCGCACGACGACTCCGCTCCGGACATCAAGCGGGTCGACTACCGGGTCGAGCTGCTCACGGCGCGCCGCGCCGCGGCCTACCCGGTGGCCGCCCCCGAGGGCCTGTCCAAGTCCTGGAAGGCGACCTCGGTCCGCTTCGACGGCGCGAACTTCGACGCCTGGCACCTGGGCTTCCACGCCCCCGACGGTCAGTACGTGCAGATCGAGCAGTCGACTCAGAAGGCGTCGGAGTTCATCGACGACGCCAGCCAGGGCGCCTCGGCCACGAAGACCACCCAGGAGATCAACGGCCGGACCTGGACGCACTACACCGGCGGCCGTTACGACGCCCTCGTGCTCCCCGGGAAGAGCTCGACGACGGTGGTCGCGGGCACGGGCTCGTTCAAGCAGCTGACGGAGATGGCGCAGGCGCTGAAGACGTCGTGACCGCGTCCGCGCACGCGAGAGGCCCCCGGCGTCGCTGCCGGGGGCCTCTCGCGCATGGGGTCCGATCAAGCCGTGGGTTCGCTCAGACCGTGGTGACGACCTGGTCGTACTCCAGGCGCGGGGAGCGCGGGAACCAGGCGTCCTCGCCCGGCTTGCCGATGTTGATCACCATCAGCGGGGTGTGGTCGTCGTCCAGGAACTCCTTCTGGATGCCCGCGAAGTCGACACCGGTCATCGGGCCGGCGGCGAGCCCCGCGGCGCGGACGCCGATGATGAAGTACGCGGCCTGCAGGGAGGCGTTCAGGGCGGCGCTGCCCTCGCGGACCTCACGGGCGCCGAAGACGGCGTCCTTCGCCTGCGGGAAGTGCGGGAAGAGCGCGGGCAGCTCCTCGTGGAACTCGTTGTCCGCGGAGAGGATCGCGACCAGCGGGGCGGTGGCGGTCTTCTTCTGGTTGCCCTCGGCCATCAGGCCGACCAGGCGCTCGCGGGCCTCCGCGGAGCGGACCAGGGTGATGCGCAGCGGCGACTGGTTCATGGAGGTCGGGCCGTACTTGACCAGGTCGTAGATCGCCTGCACCTGCTCGTCGGTCACCGGCTCGTCGGTGAAGGTGTTCGCGGTGCGGGCCTCACGGAACAGCAGGTCCTGGGCGGCGGGGTCAAGAACGAGAGACATGCGGGGGACTTCCTCGGGTATAGCCTTGATCCGGATTTCCGGACCGCGGTCCGTTTCGGCCGACAAGGCATGACGGTACGCCGTGGAAGTTCAAGGTTCAACAAAAAGCGGGGCGTAGTGGTCCGCTTCACAAGGACCCGCGTCACAAGGACGGAGTACGAGGACTACTCGTCGCCCTCCTGGCCCCCGGCCCCTTCCTCTTCCTCCTCCGCCAGCGCCGCGTCCAGCCGCGCCCGCGCCCCGTCCAGCCAACGCCGGCACACCTTGGCCAGCTCCTCGCCGCGCTCCCAGAGCGCGAGGGACTCCTCCAGCGTCGTACCGCCCGCCTCCAGGCGTCGTACGACCTCGATCAACTCGTCCCGAGCCTGCTCGTACCCGAGCGCTTCTTCGGCCACCTTGCTGGTCATCCGCCCACCCTATGCGTCGACTCGTACGGAGAACTCGCCCTCGGAGACCCGCGCCCGCAGCGTCTCCTCGGCGCTCACCTCGCCGGGATCCCGCACCACATGCCCGTCCGCCTTCTGCAGCACGGCGTACCCGCGCTTGAGCGTGGCGGCGGGGGAGAGGGCCACCACGCGCGCGTGCGTGTGCGTCAGCTCCGAGTCGGCGCGGTCGAGGAGATGGCCGAGGGTGCGCCGCGAACGGTCGACCAGCGAGGCGACATGGTCGGCCCGCTCGTCGATCATCCGGTGCGGATCCTCTATCGACGGCCGCGCGAGGGCATGCGCAAGCCCCCGCTCCTCCCGCTCTATGAACGCCTCCACACACCGCCGCGCGCGGTCCCGCAGCAGCCGTACGCGCTCGTACTCCTCGCCGACGTCCGGTACGACCTTCTTGGCGGCGTCGGTCGGGGTGGAGGCCCGCAGGTCGGCGACGTAGTCGAGCAGCGGGGTGTCGGGCTCGTGCCCGATGGCGGAGACGACGGGCGTACGGCACTCGGCGACGGCGCGCACCAACTGCTCGTCGGAGAAGGGCAGCAGGTCCTCCACGCTGCCGCCGCCGCGCGCGACGATGATCACGTCCACGTCGCCGAGCTCGTCGAGCTCCTTCACGGCCTGCACGACCTGCGGGACGGCGTGCACGCCCTGCACGGCGACGTTGCGCACCTCGAAGCGGACGGCGGGCCAGCGGTGCCGGGCGTTCTCCAGGACGTCCCGCTCGGCGGCGGAGGCCCGGCCGCACACCAGCCCGATGAGCTGCGGCAGGAACGGCAGCGGCTTCTTCCGCTCGGCCGCGAACAGCCCCTCGGCGGCGAGCGACTTCTTCAACTGCTCCAGCCGGGCGAGCAGTTCCCCGACCCCCACGGGCCTTATCTCGGCGGCCCGCAGCGACAGCTGCCCCCGGGGCGCGTACCACTCAGGCTTCGCGTGTACGACGACCCGGGCGCCCTCGCTGACGACGTCGGCGACGGCGTCGAACACCTGGCGGTAGCAGGTGACGCTGACCGAGATGTCGTACGACGGATCCCGCAGGGTCAGGAACACGACCCCGGCCCCGGGCCGCCGCGACAGCTGAGTGATCTGCCCCTCGACCCACACGGCCCCGAGCCGGTCGATCCACCCCCCGATGAGCCGCGAGACCTCACCGACGGGGATGGCGGTTTCGGCACTGGTGTTGAGAGCCATGCCGCGAGGGTATAGGCCGACACCGACACTTCAGCCCGTCCGGCGTTTGAGGACGAGGCCGTTCAGGCCGAAGGGGGGTCTGGGGGCGCAGCCCCCAGTGATGGGACGGGTAAGGGCGGCGGGGGCGATCAACGCCTGCGCTGCCCCACCAACACCGCGAGCCCGACGACGAACCACACCGCCCCCACCACCTGCGCCGCCCCCGACGCCTCCACGATCACGGCAATGGTGATCGCCGCCCCGACCACCGGCACCAGCACATGCCGCCACCACACCACCGGCCCCCCGGCCCGCCGCACCGCGAACCAGCCCACCACGCTCGCGTGCAGCAGCGTGAACGCCGTCAGGGCGCCGATGTCGACCACCGACACCAGGTGGTCCATCCCGTCGTCCCGTCGCGCCGCCCACACCGCCGCCACCAGCGTGATGACGGCCGCGCACAGCAGCGCCACCCGCGGCACCCCGGAATCCGTCTTCGACAGCGCCCGCGGCAGCCGCCGCTCCCGCCCCATGGCGAACAGCAGCCGCCCCGCCGCCGCCTGCCCGGCAAGCGCCGCGAACGCCGCCCCGATCGCCTTGCTGACGGCCACCAGATCGTGCAGCCAGCCCCCGACGGACGTGTCGACGGCGTCGTAGAACGCCGACCCCTGCTTCCCCGGATCCGCGGCCAGCTGCGCCGACGTCGTCGGCTCCAGCAGCGCCACCAGATACGACTGCGCCACGAACAGCACACCCGCCAGCGCGAGGCAGAACAGCACCGCCCGGGCGACCTTCTCCGACCCGCCGGTGACCTCCTCCGCGAAGGTGGCGATCGCGTCGAAGCCCAGGTACGAGAGGACGGCCACCGACACCGCGCCGATCACGGCCGACAACGCGAACGCGCCCTGCGTGCCGTCCCCCGACAGCGGCGACAGCCAGCCCCGCTCGGCGCCGTCCCGGGCCAGCACCACCACCGCAGACACCAGGAAGACCAGCAGCACCACGATCTCCAGCGCGAGGACCAGGAAGCCGACCCGGGCCGCGGCCCGTACGCCCCAGAGGTTCAGGAGCGTCGTGACGACCACCGCCAGCGCCGTCCACACCCAGCGCGAGACCTCGGGGACGAGGGCGTTCATCGCGATACCGGAGAAGAGGTACGCGACCGCGGGGATGAGGAGGTAGTCCAGCATCGCCATCCAGCCGGCGACGAACCCCGCCTCCTTCCCGAGCGCCACGCGCGCGTACGCGAAGACCGAGCCCGCCTGGGGCACCACCCGCACCATCTGCGCGTAACTGAACGCGGTGAACGCCATCGCGACCGTCGCGACGACATAGACCAGGGCCACCGCCCCGTGCGACTTGGCGTCGAGCGTGCCGAACACGCCGACGGGCGCCATGGGGGCGATGAAAAGCAGCCCGTAGACCACCAGATCCCGGAAGCCGAGGCTGCGTCGCAGGTCACGGCCCTCCTCGGTGCTCCGCGTCGCCGTTCCGGTGTCGGACATGGTGCCTCCGCCAGTGCCTCGCCCGTCGTGTCCTTCCCCACCTCTCCCACTCCAGGGCATGTATCCCCGAGGACGCGATCTTTGACCCGCCGAACGTGGCCCTACGATGGATCCCATGACTGCTTCGCCTGGCCGACGTGTCCTCCTCGCCGCTCCCCGTGGTTACTGCGCGGGTGTGGACCGCGCCGTGATCGCCGTCGAGAAAGCCCTGGAGCAGTACGGGGCTCCGATCTATGTCCGGCACGAGATCGTGCACAACAAGTACGTGGTGCAGACCCTGGAGAAGAAGGGCGCCATCTTCGTCGAGCGGACGGAGGAGGTCCCCGAGGGGAACATCGTGATGTTCTCCGCCCATGGCGTGGCCCCGGTCGTGCACGAGGAGGCCGAGCGCGGCAGGCTCGCCACCATCGACGCCACCTGCCCGCTGGTCACCAAGGTCCACAAGGAAGCCGTCCGCTTCGCCAAGGAGGACTACGACATCCTCCTGATCGGGCACGAGGGCCACGAGGAGGTCATCGGCACCTCCGGCGAGGCTCCCGACCACATCACGCTCGTCGACGGCCCGTCCGACGTCGCCAAGGTCGAGGTCCGCGACCCCTCCAAGGTCGTGTGGCTCTCCCAGACCACGTTGAGCGTGGACGAGACGATGGAGACCGTCGACGCCCTGAAGGAGAAGTTCCCGCAGCTGATCTCCCCGCCCAGCGACGACATCTGCTACGCCACGCAGAACCGTCAGCTCGCGGTGAAGCAGATGGGCGCCGAGGCCGAGCTGGTGATCGTCGTCGGCTCGCGCAACTCCTCCAACTCCAAGCGGCTGGTCGAGGTCGCCAAGCTGGCCGGCTCCCGCGAGGCCTACCTGGTGGACTTCGCCGACGAGATCGACGAGGCCTGGCTGGAGGGCGTGAGCACGGTCGGCGTCACCTCGGGCGCCTCCGTGCCGGAGATCCTGGTCGAGCAGGTCCTGGAGTGGCTGTCGGCGCGCGGCTTCGAGGACGTGGAGATCGTCAAGGCGGCCGAGGAGTCCATCACCTTCTCGCTGCCCAAGGAGCTGCGCCGGGATCTGCGCGACGAGGCGGCGGCGCTGATCGCCGAGCGGACCGGCTCCACGGCCGCCTCGGCCGAGTGACTGTCAGTCGTCCGTCGTAACGTAGGGCCATGCAGATCTTCGGTGTGGACATCGGTGGGTCCGGGATCAAGGGCGCCCCTGTCGACCTCGACAGGGGTGACCTCGCGGAGGAGCGCTTCAAGGTGCTCACCCCGCACCCGGCGACTCCCGACGGCGTGGCCGACGGGGTGAGAGAGGTCGTCGAGCACTTCGGGTGGACGGGCCCGGTCGGGCTCACCTTCCCGGGCGTGGTCACGGGCGGCTCCACGATCCGTACGGCGGCCAACGTCGACAAGAGCTGGGTCGACGTGGACGCGCGCGCGTTGTTCACCGAGCGGCTCGGCGGGCTGGCGACGACGGTGGTCAACGACGCGGACGCGGCGGGCGTCGCCGAGATGAACTTCGGCGCGGGCCGCGGCCGGATGGGCACGGTCATCCTGCTGACCTTCGGCACCGGCATCGGCAGCGCGGTCTTCATCGACGGCGAGCTCGTGCCCAACACCGAGCTGGGCCACCTGGAGCTGGGCGGGCATGACGCGGAGAAGCGGGCCTCCAGCAAGGCCAAGGACGACGGCGAGCTGACCTGGGAGCACTGGGCCCGGCGCGTCACGAAGTACCTCGCCCATGTGGAGATGCTGTTCTCGCCGGAGCTGTTCATCATCGGCGGCGGTGTCAGCCGTAAGTCCGAGAAGTTCCTGCACTTCATCGAGGGCATCCAGGCGGAGGTCGTCCCGGCGCAGCTGCAGAACAACGCGGGGATCGTGGGCGCGGCGATGCGGGCGGCCAAGGACGGCTAGAGCGTGGCGAGGGCGCGGCGCGGGGTGGGCCGCGCTCGGGCCTGCTCGGCGGTTGTTCGTGACCCGGGGCCGGTCACCCGGGGCGGGTCAGGCCCTCGGCGGTCGGCGCCGGGCGACCTGGCGGCGCATCAGGGCGATCTTGCGTACGCTCACGATCACGCCCGCGACGAGTGTGCCGCCGTAGAGCCAGCCGGCCTGGGTGGCCAGCGCCGTCACCAGGCCCATCAGGCGGCCCGCCAGACCGCCGCCGCTCTCGGCCACGGGGAGCAGGCCCACCGCGAAGGCGATCGGTACGACGACGGGGGCGGTCACCAGGTCGCCCTTGCGCACCCACAGCGCGGTCAGCACGCACACCGGCAGGAACAGCACGCCGTACACCGTCGGCGAGGCCCCGAACAGCAGTGCGTCCAGGCCGCCGAGGACGAACATCGCGGCCCCGCAGAACAGGCCGCCGCCCAGCCCGGTCAGCCGGGGGTTGGGCAGCCGCCGTACCCTCTCGGCCGGCGGTGGACCGGACTGCCGTACCCCCGCGGGGCGGGCCGCCTGCGGGGGCAGGGGAGGGGTGCCGCGTCGCGTTCCGTTGTGCGGGGGTCGCGTCCTGTGTTGCTCCACCCGACCAACTTAGGTCGGTTTATGTGTCGAATCGCCCCTCAGACACGCCGTAGGGCAGACCTTGGCCATGCGTTCGAGAGGTCCGGCGGGGCGGGGTCGGGCAGCCCGTAAACTGGGGGATCGGTCGGCCCGCCGGCCCCCTGGCCCGCCCGGTACGGGCACCGGCCCCCTGGCCCTCTCACTACGGGAAGTCGCAACGTGTCGCTCACGATCGGAATCGTCGGTCTGCCGAATGTCGGCAAGTCGACCCTGTTCAACGCCCTGACCAAGAACGACGTGCTCGCGGCCAACTACCCGTTCGCCACGATCGAGCCGAACGTGGGCGTGGTCGGCGTCCCGGACCCGCGCCTGACGAAACTGGCCGAAATCTTCGGTTCGCAGCGCATCCTCCCGGCGACCGTCGACTTCGTCGACATCGCGGGCATCGTGAAGGGCGCCTCCGAGGGCGAGGGCCTGGGCAACAAGTTCCTCGCGAACATCCGTGAGTCCGACGCGATCTGCCAGGTCATCCGCGCCTTCAAGGACGAGAACGTCGTGCACGTCGACGGCAAGGTCTCGCCGAAGGACGACATCGAGACGATCAACACCGAGCTGATCCTCGCCGACCTCCAGACCATCGAGAAGGTCCTGCCGCGCCTGCAGAAGGAGTCGCGGATCAAGAAGGACGTGGCGCCCAAGGTGGCGGCGGTCGAGGCGGCGAAGGCGATCCTGGAGAAGGGCGACACCCTCTTCTCGGCGGGCATCGTCCAGGGCTCCGGCAACGAGGAGCTCCTGCACGACCTGCACCTCCTGACCACGAAGCCCTTCCTGTACGTCTTCAACGTCGACGAGGACGAGCTGGTCGACGACGACTTCAAGGCTGAGCAGCGCGCCCTGGTCGCCCCCGCGGAGGCGATCTTCCTCAACGCCAAGCTGGAGGCGGACCTCGCCGAGCTGGACGAGGAGGACGCGATGGAGCTCCTGGAGTCGGTCGGAGCCGAGGAGCCGGGCCTCACCACCCTCGCCCGCGTCGGCTTCAACACCCTCGGCCTGCAGACCTACCTCACGGCCGGCCCCAAGGAATCCCGCGCCTGGACCATCAAGAAGGGCGCCACGGCCCCCGAGGCGGCCGGCGTCATCCACACCGACTTCCAGAAGGGCTTCATCAAGGCGGAGGTCATCTCCTTCGAGGACCTGGTGGAGACGGGTTCGGTGGCGGAGGCCCGCGCGAAGGGGAAGGCGCGGATGGAGGGCAAGGAGTATGTGATGCAGGACGGGGATGTGGTGGAGTTCCGCTTCAACGTGTAGCGGGTCACCTTCGACTTGAGTCACCACAGGGGTCTGGGCCTTCGGGTTCAGGCCCCTTTGTTCATGCCTCCTCGCTGCTGTGCTGCTGCAGTCGGAGGAACGCGGGGGCGTGTGGTGCCGTCGGGGCCAGGGTGTACGTGACGATCGTCAGGGCGGGGTCGGCGGGGATGTCCCGGGCGTCGTAGTCGAGGTCCAGATCGCCGACGGCGAGTTCGTCGACCAGGTCGGCGAGGTCGGTGTTGCCGGGGGTGCGGGCGGCCTCGGCGCGGGGGCTGCCGACCGCGTCGTGGGTGATGCCGTCCCAGTCGCGGTAGAAGCGGCGGGCGCGTGGGTCGAGGAAGACGAAGCGGGCCAGGTTCGGGGGCTGTTCGGCGGTGTCCAGGGCCTCCTCGTACAGGGCGCGGGCCAGTTGGTTGGTGGCCACCTGCGTGTGCGGCTCCGACCTGTGGGACTACCGCGGCATCAACCCGGCCAGGGACCCCGCTCCCGTCGGTCACGAGTACGTCGGCATCGTCGAGGAGGTCGGCCGCGAGGTCACCACCGTGCGTACGGGCCAGTTCGTCGTCGGGTCCTTCTTCGCGAGCGACGGCACCTGCCCGAACTGCGTCAACGGTTACCCCAGCAATTGCCTGAACCGTGAGTTCGTGGGCGGCTGTCAGGCCGAGTACGTCCGTGGCCCGCTCGCGGACGGCACCCTGGTCGCCACGCCAGAACTGCCCACCGAGGCCCAGGTCCCCGACCTGCTGGCCTGCTCCGACGTCATGGGCACCGGCTGGTGGGCCGCCGTCGCCGCCGGGGTGCGGCCGGGTGACACCGTCGCCGTCGTGGGTGACGGAGCCGTCGGGCTCTCGGCCGTCCTCGCCGCCCGCGAACTCGGTGCCGAGCGGATCACCGCCATGTCCCGCCACGAGTCCCGGCAGAAGCTGGCCGGCGAGTTCGGCGCGACCGACGTCTTCACCGAGCGCGGTGCGGAGGGCGTGGCCCGGATCAAGGACCTGACCGGCGGTATCGGTGCCGACCGGGTCCTGGAGTGCGTCGGCACCCAGGAGTCGACCGAGCAGGCCCTGAACTCCACCCGGCCCGGCGGCGTCGGCATCACCGGCGTCCCGCACGGCGTCAGCCTCGACGGCACGGCCCTCTTCTACTCTCACGTCGCCGTACAGGGCGGCCCCGCCCCCGTGCGCCGCTTCCTGCCCGACCTCGTCGACCGCGTCATGAGCGGCCGCATCAACCCCGGCAAGGTCTTCGACCTCATCCTGGCCCTGGACCAGGCCGCCGAGGGCTACCGGGCGATGGACGAACGCCGCGCGGTGAAGACGCTGCTGGCCCTTGACGCCTGGTGCGGCGGGCGGACCGGGCCGCGGCACGAATCGTTCTCGTCGGATGGTTCTAGGACACCGCGAGGGCGGATCAGCGGCGGCGTTGTTCGCGCAGGATTCGCAGCGTGGCCAGGAGTGGTGGGCGGGCGGAGCCGTGCAGGAGGGTTGGGCCGCGGGTCAGGGCCGTGTCGGCTGTGAGGAGTTCGATCTCGGTGAAGGCGGTCAGCAGGGGCTGGTTGAGGGGCGGGAGCTGTGCGCTGAGTTCCTGGGCCTTGCGGAGGTCGGTGCGGGCCGTCTCGATCTCGTGTGCCAGCAGCTCGCGCAGGCCCGGGGGCTCGTGGCCCGCCGTGAGGGCTGTGGGGGTGAGGTCCGTCGGGGTGAGGGAGAAGCGGGCCAGGGTCTCGGACGGGATGCCCGGTCGGCCCTCCGCGGTGTCCTCGGCGAGGTCGTTGACGAAGTCCAGGCGCTGGCTGCCGGCCATGAGGGTCCGGCACATCGCGCGGTAGCGGCCGTCGTCGTCGCGCTCCGGGCCCAGGAGGGTGGCGAGGAGCATGAAGGAGGGGAGGGAGTAGGAGTCGACGTAGGACTGGTAGTCGGCCTCGGAGGTGAAGCCGGTGAAGTCGAGGTCGGTGTGGGCGGTGGCGAGGTACTCCTCCACCGTGCCGTGGAGCCGTGGGTACGCGGTGATGGTGTGGAGCAGCGCGCGGATCAGCGGTTCGTCGGCCGCGCCCTGGGCCAGGGCCTTGCGTACGCGCTGTTCCCAGGAGGCCCAGGCCTCGATCCGCTGCTGCTTCGGGCCGGTGTCCAGGAGGTTGTCCCCGTGGTGCATGAAGGCGGTCGCGGCCACGACGTGCGGCAGCGTCTCCGGGGGCAGCAGCAGCCGGGCCGCGAGATAGGAACTCCGGCGGAAGCGGGACACCAGCCGGCGCCCTTGGGAGTAGTCGTCGCGGAGGCGGGGTTCCCGGATTCCCGCCGCGGTGAGGCTCCGCCCCCAGGTGCTCACTCCGGTCACCTCTTGTCCTCCGGGCAGGTGTACTGCCCGTGCTCCAGCGGAGTGCACTCCTTGATGCCGTTGACGTTGAACTCGTAGACCTGCTTGGGGTGTTCCGCGATGCCGTGCACGCTGAAGGGCTTTCCGTTGTTCGTGATGTCCTGGGTGTGGGTGCCCTTCGAGTCGACGTAGGTGACCTCGAAGGCCTTCCAGGTGCAGTCCTTCGTGCCGGAGGTGACCTGGATGCGGAGGCCTCCGGGGGTGGCGCCGTTGCCCAGGTCGATCTTCTTCTCGGTGAAGTACGGCTCGCCGTAGTGCTTTTCCTCGCTGCCGGTGATCACCGGGACGCTGGTGGAGCGGTTGACGTCGAAGAGGATTCCGGCGTAGCTGCCCTCGCCCTCACCGCGCGAGACGATCACGGTGTCGGCCTTCGCCGGGGTGCAGCTGACGTCCTTCATGCGCATGCCGTTGATGGCCAGGGCGGCCTTGCGGTCGCTGATGAGGTCCACCAGCCAGGCCTCGGAGTAGCCCCACCAGTCCCCGCGGATCGAGGGGTGCCAGACGTCGGAGTAGAAGACCGGGCGGGCGTGGTGGGCCGTGCCGAACGGGTTCAGGTCGTGCGGCGGACCGACGACCTGCCGTTTCTCGGCGTCGGTGAACGGGGCGTCGAAGAGGGAGGCCTCGGCGTACTGGGTGTCCTGCCGGACGCTCGCGGTGAAGGCCGGGCCCTCCCGGTCGACCTTGTCGTCGGCGTCGCTCGCCACCCGTGCGTCGTGCTCCGAGGACAGCTGGTCGACGCCCTTCGTGAGCAGGAACAGCACGAGCGAGCTGACGGCCACCCAGGCCACCCTGATGAGGATCTTCCGGTTCCGTCGGCGGCGGTCCGGGTCGGCCGCGTCGGGGAAGAGGCCCTCGATCACGTCACCCAGGAAGGACGGGCGCGGGCCGGAGCCCGCCGTGTCGTGGCTGTCCGTGGTGGCGCCGGTGTCCGGAGAGTCGCTGGTGTCCGCCGTGTCTCTGTCTGGCATGCGGGCAGTTCCGGGAGGTAAGTGGCCGATCGGGAAGGGAAGTTGATGTTACGGCATCCGCGCGGGCAGTGCGCTTTCCGCTGCTGCCACCACCACCCGGGTCTGGAGTTCCACCTGGGCGTGTATCGGCACCCAGCGCAGGCGCAGGGCGGCTTCGAAGGCGGTGCACCAGGTGGTGTAGAGGTCGGTCAGGTCCTGGTGGAGGGCCGGCGCCGCGGGGTCGGGGGCCGCGTGGAGGAGGCGTAGGAGGAGGCCTGCCGCGCGGAGGGGCTGGCGGCGGGCCACGATGTCCAGGGCGCAGATCTGGGCGCGGGGGAGGGGGCGCGGGGCGGGTTCGCGGGTGAGTGGTTCCCAGCAGGTGGCGACCAGGTCGTACAGGCCGTCGGCCATCCATTCCAGTACCCGGCGGGACGCGTCGGTCTCGGGTGGGGGCAGGAAGGCGCGTGCCTTGTCCAGGACGGTGGTCACCTGGCGGCCGCCGTCACGGACCAGCGTGGCCAGGTCGCGGAGGGCGGACACGGGGTCCGGGTCCGGGGTCGGGTCGTCGGCCAAGTCCGTCGCCCACATGGGGACTTCGACGATCGCCGTGAGTCCGCCGTACCGCTGGGGCGCGCACCACGTGGACAGGGCGATGTTCTCCGAGCCGGGCGCCAGGCGGGCCGTGCTGTGCGGTGGGGGCAGTACGTGGATGCCGGGGGCCGGGTTCTCCCAGTACAGGGCGTCGAAGGTGCCGTGCTGGACGGGGATGCCGAGGTTTGTGGCCGACGCGAGGAAAGGGGTGGGTAGTTCGGGTAGGGCGCGGGTCAACTGGACCCAGGTACCGCCTGCTTCGACGCTGTGCAGGGAGCACTGGAGGAACGGGCGCAGCTCGTCGATGACCGTCAACAGGGCTTGGGTCTCCGGGAGTTGCCGTGACTCGATCGGGGCCCACTCCGGCTGTTCCGCGGCGATCGGGCGGAAGGCCGTGCGGTAGTAGTCGTGGAGGGTGGGGGCGGGGGGCGCCGTCGCCGCTTCTATGCCCTTGCCCAGGGCCGCGCCGTCCGGGTCCAGGCACAGGATGATGTTCCAGGTGGTGCGGGCGGGGTCCGTCGCCGGCGAACTGCCGTCGCCGCCTGCCACCTGGTTCGCCAGGGCCAGTGCCGTCGTGCCGCCGACCGGTTCGTCGGGGTGCGGGCGGGCCACCACCAGGACGTGGTACGGGCCGTGGCCCACGGACAGCAGCTCGATCGGGCGGCCCGCACGAGACGTACCGACCCGGCGCAGGCGGGCGGTCCCGGGGCACCGGGCCACCAACTTCCGCGCCGAGTCGGCCACTTCCTCGACCGTCAGATACCGGCCCGGATATCGCACCAGCTGTCGGTCCGGATATCGGTACAGGTGGCGGTCCAGGTGTTGGTCCGGCATCCGCGGCTGATCAGGAGCCGCCGTTGCCGCTGCTCTCGCTGGTCGTCTCTTTCTTGTCCAGCGGACGGATCTCGATCTTGTTCGCCATGCCGTGTCCTCCCGTTGGTGGCTGGGACGTGCCGTGGTCGATGTGCTCTTGCCAGAGTTCGCTCTGCCGGTGAGGCTTGTCAACGTCCGTTGTTCTGCGCGTAGTTGATGTTCACGAGATTGGCGTGAAGATGACGGTGCACACTCTGCGGCGGCCTCGGATCAAGCCGGAGCACCGGGCCTATCGGACCGTCGACGGCCATGTGCGGATCGGCAGCGTCGTCCACGGCATCGGGGCCGAGGTCAAGGATCCCGACGGTTGGGTGTGGACGCTGGTCGAGGCGATGGACGGGACGCGGGACATGCCGGGCGTCGTGGGCGAGGTGTCCCGTCGTCATCCCGGACTCCGGCTGACGGAAGCGGACATCGTCGAGGCGGTCACCGACCTGGCCGCGGCCGGGTACGTCGAGGACGTCGGGGTCGCGCCGCCGGCCGAGCTGAGTGAGCGGGAACGTGAGCGGTACGGCAGGGGCATGACCCTGATGCGCTGGATGGACCTCCGGCCCAGGGAGAGCGCGTGGGAGCCGCAGGTGCGGTTGCGGCGGGCACGGGTTCTGCTGGTCGGTGTCGGGGGTACGGGGGGTGCGGCCGCGCGGGATCTGGTGGCCTCCGGGGTGGGGCTGCTGCACTGCGTCGAGCCGGACGTCGTCGAGCTCTCCAACCTCAACCGGCAGACGCTCTTCGGGGAACGGGATCTCGGCAGGCCGAAGCTCGACGTGGCGCTGGCGGCTCTGCGCGCGCTGAACTCGGACGTGACGGTCACCGGGGAGCGGCGGGAGGTGCGGGGGCCGGGGGATCTGGAGGAACTGCTGGCCGGGGGCCAGGACGGCGGCGATGGCCCAGGTGACTCCGGTGGTTCAGACGGCTCCGGTGATTCCGGTGACTTCGGCGGCCCCGGTGATCCTGGTGGCTCCGACGGCTCCGACGGTCCAGGTGACCGCAGTGGCTCCGACGGCTCCGGCGGCCCGGGCGGCCCTGGCGCTTTCGACAGCCCCGGTGACCCCGACACCCCCCGCGCCGGATCGGCGTACGACGTGCTGCTCCTCGCCGCCGACCGGCCCGCCGTGATCCGCCGTTGGGTCAACCAGGTCTGTCTCGCCTCCGGTACGGCGTGGGCGGAAGCCGGTTATCGCGGGCCTCTCGTGAGTGTCGGGGTCTTCGCGCCGGGGCACGGGGCGTGCTGGGAGTGTCTGCGGGCTGCCGAGATCGAGCGGCGTGATCTGCGCCTCGCGCCCGGTCAGGACGAGGATGTCGCCTCGCCCCGGATGCCGTGGAACCCGGTCAACGCCGTGACCGCGGGGCTGTCCGGCAGTCTGCTCGCCCATGCCGCGCTCATGCTGCTGTGCGGGATACCGCCGGTGGAACCCGGGTGCCGTTTCGGCCTCAACCTCATGACACCGGGCGACGGCATCCTGCAACGCTCGGAGCGCCGGCCGGACTGCGCAGCCTGCGGGGATCCAGGCCCAAGGGGAACACCGTGACGGACACCGCCGCGAGGACGAGTCATGCCCGCCCCCATCCCACGGACCTCGCCCCCATCCCACGGACCCCGCCCCCATCCCGCGGACCTCGCCCCCATCCCACCGACCCCGCCCCCATTCCCACCAACCCCACCCTCACCGACCCACCGCCGCGGACCCGTCACGACTGCCCCCGCCCCCGAGGACTCCTGGTGACCGACCCCGCCCCCGAGGCTCCCTCGTGACCGCCCCCACCGCCGACGACCCACCCCGCATCGACCCGTCCGCCAGCGTCCTCCTCCACGACCTCGGCGTACGGCGTGACGGTGACGAGTGGATCGTCGGTCGTATGGCCACCCGCACCTTCGTCGCCCTCCCTGCCGCCGGCGCGCGTGCCGTGGAGCTGCTCGGCGAGGGGCTCAGTGTGGCCCGTACCGCCGAGGTGCTGTGGGACGAGACCGGTGAGGAGCTCGACATCCCGGACTTCGTGCGGGACTTGGCCGCGCTCGGGTTCGTGGCCCGGATCGGGGACTCGGCCGTTCCGGACGTCGACGCGCCGCGCGCCTCCCTGCCGTGGCTGCGTCCCCACCCCGTCCGCTTCGCGCTGCACCCCGCGCTTCCCGTGCTCGTCGCGGCACTGCTCACGGCAGCCCTCGTCGTCCTGGTCCGCCGTCCCGACCTGCTCCCCGGCTACCGCGACCTGCTCTGGAGCCCGCACGGCAGCCTGGTCCTGCTCACCGGGGCCGCGATCGGGTGGGTTCTGCTGTTCGCGCACGAGCTGGCGCACCTCGTCACCGCGCGGGCCGCGGGCGTACCGGGGCGGATGCGGCTGGGCACCCGGCTGCAGTTCCTCGTCATGCAGACCGACATCAGCGGCATCGAACTCGCCCCCCGCCGCCACCGGTTGACGGCCTACCTGGCCGGCATCGCCGTCAACCTCTCCGTCGCGTCGGCGCTCGTCCTGGCCCTCGCCGCCATGGACACCGGCACGATCCTCCACCGCATCCTCGCCGCGATCCTCCTCCTGGCCCTGATGCCGCTGCCCTTCCAGTGCATGGTCTTCACCCGCACCGACCTCTACTTCGTCCTCCAGGACCTCACAGGCTGCCGGAACCTGTACGGCGACGGACTCGCCCACGCCCGATACGTCGCCCGGCGAGCGCTCCGCCGAGAGCGCGGCCCCGATCCGAGCACCCCGCTGCCCCCGCACGAGCGCCGGGCCGTCCGCGTCTACAGCGTCGTCCTCGTCGTCGGCACCATCGCCTGCCTGGGCTTCATGGCCGTCGTCACCCTCCCCGCCGACATCACCCTGCTCGCCCGCGCGGTCCGGGGAATCGGACCGGGCCACGGCCTCGCCGGCAACGCCGACTCGGCCGCCGTACTCCTCACCCTCGGCGGGATCAACGTCCTCTGGCTGGTCACCTGGTGGCGGAACCGCCGTAAACCTTAGGCGAGGTGGTGCGGCGGAGGCGTTCCGGCAGTGGGGTGCGGTAGTCCGGCAGCAGGGTCTGGGCGCGGAACGCCGACTTCAGGAAGAGGCGGACCAGGCGTTCGCGGTGCGGGGGCGGCCAGCCGATCCCGTGGAGGCGGCAGACGCGTTCGCCGGCGAGGTAGCGGGTTATGTCGCGGGCGAACGGCCGTAAGGGGCGCGGGAACCAGCGCTCGGCGAAGTGGTCCATCATCGCGGTCGCCACGCGGTGGCCGGCCTCCGTCGGCTCGTAGGGCCTCGCGTCGTACTTCTGCGCGAACTCCGTCATCGCCGTCCAGTCCTCGGGGAACCGCTCCGCGGCCAACGGGCCCGACTCGCGGTCCAGTTGGCGGAAGACCGCCTGCGCCCAGTGGTGCCACGCGCTCTTCATGGGTTCGCTCGTGCCGGGCAGGCCGAGCGAGGTCTGCAGGCGGTCGCCGAACGTGGCCAGCAGGACCAGGGGGTAGACGAAGTCGTCGACGTCGTCGAAGTTGCCGGGGAGGTGCGGGGTGCGGCGGGCGACGGACCGGTGGATGCGGTTGAGGCGTTCGGACGCCCCGCGGCCCGCCGGGCTGGTCGGGCCGTCGACCATCCAGGCCGTCAGGAAGGCGTTCCCGTCCTGGAAACGCCGGTGGGGTCTGGTCTCCAGCTTCCCGGTGTGGGCCAGGGTGGCGGCGGTCGGCGGCGGCTGCATCATCCGCATCGTGCCCGGATAGATCATCATCGCCAGGGCGAACTCCGGGACGCGATGGCCGACGTACAGGGAGACCATCCGCTCCCAGTCCGACTCCGGGTCCATTCCCGCCAGTTCACGGTCCACCCACCTGTATCCACGGCGCACGGCCGGTCCTCTCCGCAGCTTCCCCGACATCACTCAAAGGTCCTTCATCACACGGCAGTTGACCGCATGCGACACACAAGCGCTCGCTATGCTCGGGCCGTTCGAACGGACGACTGCCGGCGGGCGCGCAGTTCCGCCGGGAAGGAAACGTGAGCGAGCGCGTGATATCCGAAGAAGGCGACCAGCGAGCGACGACGGGGTCCGAACGCGGTGCGCAGCGGCTGATCGCCGACCGGTACCTGCTGTACGACGTCCTCGGCCGAGGCGGCATGGGCACGGTCTGGCGGGCCCACGACCAGGTGCTGGACCGCCCGGTGGCCGTCAAGGAGCTGCACATCCTGAGCCTCGGCGACGAGGAGCACCGGGTGCGGCTGCGCCGGGCGACCCGGGAGGCGCGGGCCGTCGCGCGGGTGCCGCATCCGCATGTGGTCGGGGTGCACGACCTGGTCGAGGACGAGGACCGGCTGTGGATCGTCATGGAGCTCGTCGAAGGGCCCTCGCTGGCCCGTCGTGTCGAGGAGACCGGACCGCTCCCGCCCGAGCACACGGCCGCCGTCGGGCTGCAACTGCTCGACGCGCTGGAGGCCGTGCACGCCGTCGGCGCCCTGCACCGCGACGTCAAGCCCGCCAACGTCCTGCTGCGCCGCGACGGCAACGCCGTGCTCACCGACTTCGGCATCGCGGCCCTGGACGACGGGGACTTCCTCACCACCACCGGCGAACTCGTGGGCTCCCTGGAGTTCATGGCGCCCGAGCGGGTGACCGGGGCCGAGGCCGGGCCGGCCTCCGACCTGTGGTCGCTCGGCGTCACCCTCGCCACGGTCTGCGGCGGGCAGTCCCCGTTCCGCCGGCCGGCCGCGCCCGCGACGCTGCACGCGGTGGCGTACGAGGAGGCCGTACTGCCCGAACGGCTGGGCCCGCTGCGGCCCGTCGTCGAGGCGCTGCTGCGCAAGGCCCCGCAGGAGCGGCCCTCGGCGGGCGCGGTCCGCGCCGAGCTGCGGCGCGTCGCGGCGGGGCAGCCCGGCACCGGGCCGTCCCCCGGAGCGGCTATGAGCCCGCCCGCGAGAAGCAGCCCCGCACCACCGAGCCGCACCCGCTTGCACTTGCGGAGCGGGCGGATGTCGGG
>NZ_JBEYUY010000027.1:0-163141 GCF_040643775.1 Streptomyces sp. NPDC047081
AAGCGGGTAAGCGGCACAAGGGGCCGTCGGCACCGACCGGCTGCGGTACAGCACCTAGCGGGCTTCGGCGCGGCGGGGGCGGCCGGGGCCGGCGCCGGGACGGAGGCGGCCGGAGCAGCCGGGGCGGCGGGCGCCGCAGGAGCCGTGGGAGCCGCCGTGGTACCCGTCGGAGCCGACGCGGAGGCCGCTCCCGGCTTGTAGTCGGCGAAGAAGTCCCACCAGGCTCGGTCTACCGAATTCGGGTCCTGGAGGTACTGCTGATAGATCTCGTCGACGAGCCACTCGTTGGGACCGAACGCAGCTGCGGGGTTCTTCCCGGCTTGGTCGTCGGTCGAGATGCTCGAGTTACTGGGGGACTGTGGCGACACGGCGGCAACCGCCCTCTTCCGCTTCTCACAAGGTGATGGACAGCGGGAATAAAGGCTACGCCCCCATGGCCGGGAAGGTGAGGCCGAGCAAGGTCATCGTCGCGTAAGTCACACCGCAAAGCGTGTTTCGGGCCCGGAATTGGCGGGAAACAAGCGTGGTTCCGCTACGAATCGGTGGTTCCGGGATGCGTCGATGCACGCCCTGCACACAGTGCGTGCGGGCGTGTGCCTGATCACACGTGTCCGTCAGCCCGGACTCAGGTGGATCTTGAGGCTCCGGACCGGACTTTACGTCAACTTGGAACGGATGTCTCTCCCGGAAGGGTGACAAGAATCCGGCAGCCCCGCTCGGATTCGGCCACTCCGATCCGGCCTCCGTGCAGGTCGACCGCCCAGCGGGCGATCGCGAGCCCGAGGCCCGTACCGCCGTCGCCGCCCTGTCCGTTCGACGCGCCCGCGCCACCGCGGTTGAAGCGCTCGAAGACGCGGTGCCACTCGGAGCGCGGGATGCCGGGGCCCTCGTCGAGCACCTCCAGCTCCAGCGACTCGGGCTGGGCCCCGCGCCGGGCCTTCACGATCACTCGGCCGTGCGGCGGGCTGTGCTTGACGGCGTTGTCGATGAGATTCGCCACTACCTGGTGGATGCGCTCCGGGTCCGCGTGCGCGGTCAGCTCCGGCGGGGAGACGTCGAGGTGCAGATGGACGTCCGTACGCGTGTGGCTGCCGGAGCCCGAGGCGATGCCCGCACGCGCGGGCACGGCCATGTTGGCCTCCTTGAGCACGCCCGACAGATACGGCCACACCTCGAAACGCCGCTGCCGCAGCGGTACGACGCCGTTGTCCAGGCGGGACAGGTCGAGCAGCGTCTCCACGAGACGTCCCAGCCGCTCGGTCTGCTTCAGAGCCGTGCGCATGGTCTCGGGGTCGGCGGTCGTGACACCGTCGACGATGTTCTCCAACACGGCGCGCAGCCCCGCGATGGGCGTCCGGAGCTCGTGCGACACATTGGCCACCAGCTCCTTGCGCTGGCGGTCCTGGGCCTCCAGGTCGTCCGCCATGCGGTTGATCGTCTGGGCCAGGTCGCCCAGCTCGTCCCGGCGGTTCTCGCGCACCCGGCGGGTGTAGTCGCCGTGCGAGATGGCGCCGGCCACGGCGTTCATGTCGTCCAGCGGCGCGGTGAGCGAATGGGCCACGAACTGCGTGATCAGCAGCGTGGCGATCATCGAGAAGACCGTGATGAAGCGCAGCTCCGTCGCCGTACGCATCGCGATCATCATCAGCCCGGTGGTGATGAGAACCGCGATGACGACCAGCGCGCCCAGCTTCGTCTTGATCGAGAACGGGCGCAGCCCACCCCAGGGCTCGGGCTCCCCGGGGCCTCTCCGTGCGGCCGGACCGCCGCTCATGGCGTCGGGGTCTCCAGCGCGTAGCCCACACCGTGCACGGTGCGGATCCGCTCGGCGCCGATCTTCCGGCGCAGCGCCTTGATGTGGCTGTCGACGGTGCGGGTGCCCGAGGCGTCCGCCCAGTCCCACACCTCGGCGAGCAGCTGCTCCCGGGAGAGCACCGCGCGGGGCGTGTTGGCCAGGCACACGAGCAGGTCGAACTCCGTGGGCGTCAGATGGACGTCCTCGGAGCGCACCCGCACCCGCCGCTGCGCGTGGTCGATCTCCAGCTCGCCGAGGCGCAGGATGCCGGAGCGCGGCGTCGCGGCGGCCAGCGCCGCCCGCTCGACGCGCCGCAGGAGCACATGCACCCTTGCGGCCAGCTCCCGCATGGAGAACGGCTTGGTCATGTAGTCGTCGGCGCCGACGCCGAGCCCGACCAGCATGTCGGTCTCGTCGTCGCGCGCGGTGAGCATCAGCACCGGCACCGGACGGGCGGCCTGCACACGGCGGCAGACCTCCAGACCGTCGAAGCCGGGCAGCATGATGTCGAGGATCAGCAGATCGGGCTGCCAGGCCTCGGCGGTGTCGACGGCGGCCGGGCCGTCACCCGCGGTCTGCACGAGGAAACCCTCGGCGCGCAGGCGGGCCGCGATGGCGTCGACGATGGTCGGGTCGTCCTCGACCACCAGCACCCGGCGCTGTGCGCCCGGGGTCGCCGTCGTGCCGTTCTGGGATGTGTGGGTCTGCTCCATCGCCCGCCCCTGTTGCTTTCCGGAATGCGTGGGGGTCATTCCTTCTGACTGGCTTTGCCTGGCTATGCCTGCGCATGCTTGCGATTGACGCTTGAATGATCCGCGTCAGGTGAGCAGGGTACGGGGAGTTACCGCGTCTGGGCTATCCAGGTCGTACGGCGAGGTGTACGACGTCCGGAACGCCCCGGGCAACCGGGATCTCTTCGGTACGCACCTGTTGGAACCCGGCATTCCACAGTGTTCCTTCAAATTCCGGAGAGGGCTGCGCAGACCACACCGCGAGCACCCCGCCGGGCCGCAACACCCTTGCGCAGCCCGCGAGTCCGGATGCCGAGTAGAGCCCGTCATTGCCCTCCGTGACGGTCCAGTCGGGTCCGTTGTCGATGTCCAGGCACAGTGCGTCGTACGTGTCGGATGTCTCATGGACGTATTCCACGAGATCCGCTTCCACGATCTCGGTGCGCGGATCCGCGAGGGCGTCCCGCGACAGTTCGGAAAGCGGGCCGTGGCGATGCCAGTCGATGACGGCGGGTTCACGTTCTACGACGGTGACGGCGCCCCAGCGGGGATTCGCGGCCGCGTGTGCGAGCGAGAAGCCGACGCCCAGGCCGCCGATCAGCACGTTCGGCTCTTCGCGGGCGTCCAGGGCGGCGAGCGCGGCGTCGACGAGCAGCCGCTCGGAACGTCCGTCCGAGGTGTCCATGAGGAAGCAGCCGTTGGCGATGATCTGCAACAGCTCCCCGTGCCGCCGCAGCACGACCTCGCCGTACGGGCCCTCACGACGGTCCAGGACCACGGGGTTGTCGTAGAAGACGCTCATGGCCCCCATCCTGCATGAACGGGAAGGGGAGGGCCGGGGTATCACGGGTGGCCGGGACACTCCACCGCAGCGGCGCGACCGGGGGCGACCGGGGCGCTCGATCGCTGCGTTCGGTCGCTGTGCGGGTTGTGTGAGGGTCGTGTGCCTCGCATGTGGCGCCGCCCGTGCCTACGCTCTTAAGCAGGCTCTCGGCATGCTCTCGGCAGGCGCCTGGCAGGCACCCCTGGCAGGTTCCTCGAGGGCTCCTTGCCGCGAGGGACCGGCGAGAAATGAGTGGTGGCTGGATGGCCGCGCGTGACCCGTTCTACCCGTTCGTGGGACGCGAGGACGTGCTGGGCGAGCTGCGGGCCGCGCTGGAACGGGCGGCGGGCGGCCGGGGCGGGCTGGTCACGCTGACCGGGCCCGCGGGGGCGGGCAAGACCCGCACCGCGGAGGAGGCTGCCGCGCACGCCGACGCCTTCCGCACGCTGTGGACATGGTGCCCGCCGGAGACGGCCGGCCGGGCGTTCCGCCCCTGGTCCCGGGTACTGCGGGAACTGGCCGCGACGGACACGGCATGCGGCCGCCTGGTCGCCGCCTCACCACCCCTCCGCGCCCTGCTCTCGGGCTCGGGCTCGACGGCCCTGCACAGCACGGACGCGGGGCCGGCCCGCTTCGGCCTCACCGGCGACGGCACGGACCCGGAGCCGTCCCGCCCGCGCCTCACCGGCGACGGCACGGATCCAGAGACGGCCCGGCTCCGCCTCACCGGCGACGTGACGGACCTCCTGATCACGGCCGGGCGCCGCCACCCCCTCCTTCTGATCCTGGACGACGTCCACGCGGCCGACACGTCGTCCTTGCGCCTGCTCCTGGAGACGGCGGACGCGGTGCGGACAGCACCGGTACTGCTGCTGGCGACGGCGCGGGATGAGGACGCGGCTTGGGGGATACGGGACTGGGGGCCAGGGGATGTGGGGACGGCCAGTGGTCGGGCAAGCGGCGAGAGGGGCCTGAAGGAAGCCTGGGATGAGGACGCGGCTTGGGGAGGGTGGGGCAGGGGGCCGGAGGGTGCGGGCGTGGCCGGTGGCCGGGCAGGGGGCGAGGGGGACTTGGAGGAGGCGGCCCGGGGGAAAGGGGGCGATGGCAGGGCGGGCGCCGGGAGCGGCGGTGGAGGAAGGGCGGGGGACTGGGCGCGGGGCGCGGGAGCGGCTGGTGTCCGGGGTCGGGGCGATGGCGGTACCGAGGGGCGCGACGGCGGGGGCGAGAGGCGTGATGGCCGCGGGGGCGAGGGGCGGAACCTGACGGGCGGCCCCGGCGGTGATGGACGGGCGCGGGTTCGGGGGCAGTTGCTTCGGCGGGGGCGGGTCCTGCCGCTCGGGCCGTTGGACGTGCGGGATGTCGCGGAGCTGGTCGCGGCGGTGACGGGGGCGGCGCCCGGCGAGGACGAGGTTCGGCGGCTGGTACGGCGTACCGGTGGCGACGCCTTCTTCGTCACCGAGTTGCTGCGGGCGGGCAGTTGGGGCGCCCCGTCGGCCGTGGACGGGCCCGGGGTCTCCTCGGCCGCCGTGCGGGTCGCCGTACAGGAACGGTTGGCCGATCTGACGCCCCGGGCGGCACGGGTGCTGGACGTGGCCGCCGTGCTGGGCACGCGTTTCCGGCTGGACGTGCTGGCCGAGGCGGCGGACGTGCCGCTGGGGGAGGTACGGGCGCTGCTGGGCGAGGCCGCCGGGGCCGGGCTGCTCGCAGAGGCCGGGGCCGACCGGGGTGCCTTCCGGCACGACCTGCTCCGGGACGCGGTGTACGACTCCCTCGCCCCGGCCGAGCGCGCGGCCCTGCACCACGCCGCCGCGGACGTTCTGGCCGGCCACGCCCGCCGCGGCCGCGACACGGGCCCCGCGGAGGTCGCCCACCACCTCCTCCTCGCCGGCCCCGAACACGCCCTCCGGGCCGCCCACTACGCCCACGAGGCGGCAACCCGAGCGGAATCCCTGTTCGCTTTCGAGGACGCGGTGCGGTGGTACGAGCGGGCGATGGGAGCGTGGGGTTTGGTGGGGGTGGGGGGTGAGGACGGGCCGGCGGCGGGTGGTACCGGCGCCGGTGGTGCGGGCAACCCGTGGGCGGAGGTAGCGGCGCAGGACGGCGAGGTCGGTGCTGCACCGGACTCCGGGCCTGACGGGCGCCCTCACGGGGCGGGTTCGGACGGGCGCCCCCGTGCGACGCGTACGGCGGGCGGAGCGGCTTCGGTCGGCCCTCCCCGCGCGGCAGCCGGGCCGGGCTCCGGCACTCCGCTCTCAGCGCCTGCACCTACATCTGCACCTGCTCCATCTCCTCCCCCTCCTCCCCCTCCTCCATTCCCTCCCCCTCCTCCATCCCCTCCGTCTTCGCCCACGGCCCCGTCTCCCCCAGCCTCCGCAGAATTCATCGAGCTCCTCCTCGGCCTAGCCTCAGCCCGCCTCGGCGCCGGTGAGCGCGGCCCCGCCCGGAGCGCGCTGCTCCATGCCGCCGCTCTTGCCCGGCAACTCCGCCGCGCGGATCTGCTTGCCCGGGCCGCCCTCGGGCTCGGTACCGGTGTCGTCGGGTTCGAGGTCGATCTGGCGGACCGGGAGCAGCTCGACCTGCTGACCGAGGCCCGGCACGCGCTCGCCGGCCGGCCCGCCCACGCCGCCCTGCGCGCCGCCGTGACCGCACGGCTCTCCCTTGCCGCCGGGCTTGTCGAGACCGAGCGGCAGCGCATCGCCCTCGCCGAGGAAGCCGTCCGCATCGCCCGCGAGACCGGCGACCCCGCCACCCTCGGCCCCGCCCTCGCCGCCCTCTGCGACGCCCGCCCCGGCCCCGACCACTGCCGCGACCGGCTCACCTGGACCGCGCAGATCGTCACCGTCGCCCGCGACCTGCGCGACCCCGTGCTCGAACTCCTCGGCCGCCGCCTGCGGTTGGTCGCCCTGATGGAGACGGGCGCCTTCGCCGAGGCCGAGGCGGAGGCGGCGGCGTACGAAGCGGTCGTACGGCCGCTGCGGCGACCCCTCTACGCCTGGTACGTGCCGCTCTGGCGCGGCACGCGCGCACTGATGGAGGGCCGTTACGACGACTGCGCCGCCGCCCTCGACGAGGTCGAGGAGCTCGGCCGCCGGGCCGGCAGCGACAACGCCGCCATGCTCGCCGTCACCCAGCGCTGGTGCCTGTACGCCGAGACGGGCGACCCCGACGGGCTGGCGCGGGTACGGGCGGAGGCGACCCAGCTGGAACGCTCCCCGATGCTGTGGCCCCGCGTCTCCCTCGCCCTGGTCGCCGCGCAGTTCGGCCGCGTGGAGGAGGCCGCGCGCCGCCTCTCGGCCGTCGCGCCCCGGCTCGGCGCGGCGCCCCGCGACAGCGAGTGGCTGCCGATGCTGGCCCAGGCCGCGGAAACGGTCGCCGCCGTCGGCTCCCACCCCGCCGCGCCCGTCCTGTACGACCTGCTCGCTCCGTACGCCGACCTGTTCGCGGTGGAGGGCATCGGCGCGGCGATCAGGGGCCCGGTGGACCGTCATCTCGCCCTGCTGGCAACGGCGATGGGGGACGCCGACCGCGCCCGCGCGCACCGGGAGCGGGCACTACGAGCGGCGGAGGCGGCGGGCGCGGTGGCGTTGGTGGAGCGGATCGCGGGGGAGACGCCGGGCGCGGCCGCACGGGCGGGCACGGGCGCGGGGCAGACGCCGAGCAGGGCAGCGGACCCTGAGGCCCCGCCCCACGCACCCACCCCGTCTCCGGTTCACGACACTCACGACACCCACGACAGCCACGACACCCACGACAGTCACGACACCCACGACAGCCACGACACCCCCGTCTTCCAGCGCGAAGGCCCCCTCTGGCACCTCCGTTACGCCGGGCGAGACGTCCGGCTCCCCGACAGCAAGGGGCTGCGCGACATCGCCGTACTCCTCGCGCGGCCCGGCACCCCCGTCCCGGCCGTCGAGCTGGCCGCCCCGCCCGCCGCGGCGGCAGACGCCGACGGCCTGCACGCCCAGGGCGACACCGGTGAGCTGATCGACGCCGCCGCGCGGGCCGCGTACCGGCGCAGGCTGCGGGAGCTGGAGGAGGAGGCCGAGGACGCCGACGCTGCCGGGGACTCTGCCCGTTCCGCCCGGGCCGCGGTCGAGCGGGACGCCCTGGTCGCGCAGCTCGCGGCCGCGTACGGCATCGGCGGCCGGGTCCGTCGTACCGGATCCCCCGCCGAGCGCGCCCGGACGACCGTCACCGCACGTGTCCGGGCGGCCATACGGCGGATCGGTGAGGCCCACCCCGAACTCGGCCGTCACCTGGAGACCGCCCTGCGCACCGGGACGCTCTGCGTCTACCGGCCCGAACAGCCGCCCGCCTGGCGCCTGTGAGACCCCGCCTCACACCGTGCGGCCGGACTTCACGCCTCCTCCGTGAAACCACGAGACGACGGAGGACACCATGCCCCGTACATCCAAGGCCGAGGCCGAGCTCCAGGTCGACGAGCCGGTCATCGAGGGCCGCTACGCCCAGGTCGGTCCGTACACCGTCGGGTACGAGACCATGAAGGAGGACATGGACCCCGCCCCGCTCTTCCGGGGCCTGCCCGACGACCGCTGCCAGTGCCCGCACTGGGGCCAGGTCATCAGCGGGAAGATCGTGTTCCGTTACGCCGACCACGACGAGGTCTTCCACGCCGGCGACGCCTACTACGGCGCGCCCGGCCACCTCCCGCTCATCTTCGCCGGCACCGAGATCGTCGAGTTCAGCCCCACCGCCGAGCTGAACAGCACGATGGAGGTCGTCGGCCGCAACCTCGCGGAGGCGACGTCATGAACGTCAAAGAGCTCGCCGATCTCTTCGTGCGCTTCCTGGAGACCAACACGGCTCCCGACGGCCTGTTCACCGACGACGTCTTCCTCGACCTGACCGTCCCGCAGTGGCGGCTCCAGTCCGTCGGCCGGGAGGAACTCGTCGCCGTGCGCCGCCGCAGCCACCCCTTCCTCGGCACGGTCCCGCGCCACCGCGCCGACCCGACCCCGACCGGGCTGGTCCTGGAGTTCGAGGAACGCTGGGAGGACGAGCAGGGCGGCGCCTGGTACTGCCGGGAGCTGATGCGCGCCGAGGTCAGGGACGGCGCGATCAGCGAGGCGTCCATCTACTGCACGGGCGACTGGAACCCGGCCACCCAGGCGGCGCACGCGAGGGAGGTCAGCCTGCTCAGGCCGTAGGCCCGCCTGAACGCCACGCCCAGCACGTCGGCGTCCCAGACCCCGAAGCCGACCAGGAGGGCTGCCGCACGTTCCCCTTGACCTCGCCCGCTGGGAACGCCGGCGAGCCCGCGTGGCTGGGCCCGTGCCCAACCGGCCACGCTGCTGCCCGCCGTCACCACGGCCGGAACGGGGCTGCCCGCCGACGCGTAGATGAGCGGGACGCCAGAGGACCCTTAAAGGTTGCTGTGAATCGGCCCTCGCGTGGCGTCGGTCATAGACAGAGGTCCGTGGGGAGCCGAAAGGTGGGGTGCGAACGGAAGGAGCCCCGCCCCGTGGAAAACGCCGCGACGGCCGACGCCAAGCCCTTGGCCGCGCCGCTCCCCGAGGTCTCCGGCCTGCTGGACGGACTGCCCCGCCAGCGCGTCCCGGCCCCCACGGTCACGGCCCCGCTCCCCGCGACCCGCCTCCCGCGCCCGTGGCGCCTGCTGCCGACCCCGACCGGAACCCCGTTCACCTTCGCCTTCGCGGCCGTCCTGACGCTCACGTCACTGATCACCACGTACGCGTCCCCGTCCCTCGTGTACGCCCTCCACCAGGGCTCCAGCACAGACGTGGCCCACCTGATCCGCACGCCCGTCCTGGTCCTGCTCGCCAGCGCGCTGTGGGTCGCGGGCGGCCTGGTCTCGCCGTACGTCCTCTGCTTCCTCCTCGTCCTGACCGCCCTGGAGCGCCGGATAGGCGGCGCCCGCACGGCCGTCGTCTTCCTGCTCGGCCACGTCCTGGCCACCCTCGCCACCGAGGGCACGGTGGGTCTCGCCGTCCTGTTCGGCCACCTCCCGCACAGCTCCCTGCACCGCCTCGACTACGGCATCAGCTTCGGCGTCGCGACCTCCGTCGGCGCCCTGGCGGGCCTGGTCCGCCCCTGGCTGCGCTGGCCCATGCTGCTCCTGTTCGGCGGCATGCTCCTGGAGGACCTGTACGAGTTCACGGACCCGATGACCAACTGGGGCCACCTGATCTCCCTGGCGATAGGCGTCGCGACCTGGCCGATGGTCCGGCGCTGCGCACGGGCGTCCGCCGCCTGAGCGCTCCGCGGGATGTGCCGCGATGTGCCGTCGTTCCCCCCTTCGGCCGACCTGCTTGGACCCGCCGCGTCAGACCCGCACCGCCCCCGTCACCGACATCACCAGCGAGTACAGCGAGGTCGTGGCCGTGATGAACAGGCGGTTGTTCTTCGGGCCGCCGAAGGTGATGTTGGAGGCGGTCTCCGGGACGAGGACGCGGCCGATCAGGGTGCCGTCGGGGTCGTAGCAGTGGACGCCGTCCTCCAGGGCCGCGGCCCAGAGGCGGCCCTGGTCGTCGAGGCGGATGTTGTCGTAGTGGACGCCTTTCGCCGCCTCCGCGAAGACCTTGTCGCCCGAGAGTGTGCCGTCATCGGCGACGTCGAAGACGCGGATGCGGGCTGCCCGTGAGTCGGAGACGTACAGGTGCCGCTCGTCGGGGGAGAGGATGACGCCGTTGGGGCCGTCGAAGCCGTCCGCCGCCAGATGCACCTGGCCGGTCGCCGGATCGATGCGGTAGACGTTGCACGCGCCGATCTCGGACTCGGCGCGATGACCCTCGTAATCGCTCAGAATCCCGAAGTCCGGGTCGGAGAACCAGACCGTGCCGTCGGAGCGGACGACGGAGTCGTTCGGGCTGTTGAGCCGCTTGCCCGCGTAACGGTCGGCGAGGACCGTGAGCGAGCCGTCGGGCTCCGTGCGGGCCACCCGGCGGTTGCCCTGCTCGCAGCTCACCAACCGCCCCTGCCGGTCAACGGTGTTGCCGTTGACGTGCCCGGCGCCGGACCGGAAGACGCTCACCGCGCCGCTGCTCTCGTCCCAGCGCAGCAGCCGGTCGTTCGGGATGTCGCTCCAGACCAACTGCCGCCAGGCGGGCAGGTACACCGGCCCCTCCGCCCACCGGCACCCGTCGTACAGCACCTCCAGCCTGCCGTCGCCGTTCGTGCAACGCCCGCTGCTGAAACGCTCGTCCAGGACCTCGTACAGCCCCTTGACGATGTGACCCGGCATGGCTGCCCACTTCCCTCGCTGCTGTCGCCGTCGTCGATCAGGACGGGATGCAAGGTAACCCGGCTAGGCCTGCCGGGCGGCCGCCAACTGCCGGGCCAACCCGGGGATTCCCAGCCGCAGTTCCCGCTCCTGGTTCGCCCCGTGCAGCAGGTTGCTCAGCTGGTAGGGGTCGGCGGCGAGGTCGTAGTACTCCCGGAACAGCACCTCACCGCTGCCCTTGGGGCGGCCGGACTTGTCCAGCCGCGTCCGGTAGTACTCGGTGTACTGCTCGCCCTTGCCGACGTACGTCGCCCAGGTGTGGATCGGCTGCTTGTCCTGCCGGTTCCACCACCACTCGGCGAGCAGATGGGTGCGGTCGTTGCGCCGGTCGAGGAGGGAGTGGCCGTCGACCGGGGTGTCCGGGACGAGGCCGGCCGCGTCCAGGAAGGTCGGCGCGATGTCGACGTGCGCGGTGAGCCGGTCGTCCGTGCGGGCCTCGCCGAGACCGCCGGCCGGCCAGGAGGCGAGAAAGGGCACCTCCAGACTCGGCCGGTACGGCACCGACTTGCGCAGCCAGCCGTGGTCCCCCCAGCACAGCCCGTGATCACTCGTGAAGACGACGAGGGTGTTCTCCAGCTGCCCCAGCGACCGCAGCTTCTCCCGGAAGTCACGCATCGCGTCGTCCACCGACAGCAGCGTCTTCAACTGCCGCTCGCGCAGCGCCTTCCCCTGGGCGAAGGAGTGGTCGGCCTTGCGCAGGAACGGCGGCTTGTCGGCCTTGTCGCTCTCGAACACCGAGGGCCGCCCGTCCCAGCCGGGCGCGCGCGCGTGCGCGTAACGCCGCTCCGGGATGTTCACCTCGTGCGCGCTGCGGGTGGCGACGTACGCGAACCAGGGCCGGTCGTCGACCCGGGACTGCTCGATGAAGGCGAGCGCGCGGTCCTTGATGACGGTCGTGTTGTAGCCGGGGATGTTCCGGACGGTCCCGTTGTCGTTGTAGTGGCCGTTGTAGTACGCCACCGGCTCTTGGAGGAGCCACTCGTCGAAGTGCGGCGGGTTGTCGCCGGTGTGCCAGAAGTTGAGGTACTTGCCGAACAGCCCGGTGCGGTAGCCGGCCTCGTGCAGCCGGCGCTGGACGGTGGTGCGCTGGTCCAGGTGGTACGGGTGCCGGGTGTCGAGGACGCCGTGGTTGTGCGCGTAACGGCCCGACATGATCGAGGCGCGGGAGGGCGCGCAGAGGGGTGTGTTGGCGTGCGCACGGGTGAATGCGGTGCCGTGCCCGCCGAGCCAGTCGAGGGTCTGGGGGAGGGCCCAGTCGGTCTCCTTCGGCTGGTCGTCCGTGAGCACGAAGAGGATGTTGGGCCGGTGGTCGGAACGGGGACGGCGGTACGGCGTGGGGGAGGCGGCCCGGCTCACGGCGGGCGCGGCGGTGTGGACCCTCGCGGTGGCGGGGGCGCCCTCGCCGTCCCCGCCACCCCCACCCGCGGCCCGCGCCACCAGCGGCACGGCCGCTCCGGCGGCCACCACGGCGGCCCCCGCGATCACGGCACGCCGGGCAGGCCCCCGCTGCTGCTCCTGGCTCATCGATGTCCCCAAGTCCCCGTAAATCCCCGTTTTGCGGCGCTTCGACGCACACGCAACCTGTGAACGAGCTTGCAGTGTGCAGGCCGTTCCTGTGAATGCCGTTGCGGGATTACGACGATGAGCTTGCGGTGTTCTTTCGGTACCGAGCCCCGCGAGCCGGGCGAACGCCCAGCTCAACGCCCGATCGCTGACAGCGAACAGCACCCGGGGAACATTGGTGGCCCGCCGTGCATTGAGTCGGCATAACTCAACTTGGCTGCCGGAGGGAAAATCATGGCTTCGACGTCCACAACGCTCACCCTGCCCGTGCTGCCGCTCGACGACGAGGTCGTGCTGCCCGGCATGGTGGTCCCGCTGGACCTGAACGACGCCGACGTACGCGCCGCGGTGGAGGCCGCCCAGGCCGCCGCCCGATCGGAACCCGGCAAGCCCCGGGTGCTGCTGGTCCCACGCATCGACGGCGCCTACCCGGGCACCGGTGTGCTCGGCACCGTCGAGCAGGTCGGCCGCCTCGCCGACGGTGACCCGGGCGCCCTGATCCGCGGCCGTGGCCGCGTCCGTATCGGCGCCGGCACGACCGGCCCGGGTGCCGCCCTGTGGGTCGAGGGCACCCGCATCGACGAGAAGACCCCCGAGCCCCTGCCGGGCCATGTCACCGAACTCGTCAAGGAGTACAAGGCCCTCGCCACCGCGTGGCTGCGCAAGCGCGGCGCCTGGCAGGTCGTGGACCGCGTCCAGGCCATCGACGACGTCTCCCAGCTCGCCGACAACTCCGGCTACTCGCCCTTCCTGACCACCGAGCAGAAGATCGAACTGCTGGAGACCGCCGACCCGGTCGCCCGCCTCAAGCTCGCCACCGCCCAGCTGCGCGACCACCTCGCCGAGCAGGACGTCGCCGAGACCATCGCCAAGGACGTCCAGGAGGGCGTCGACAAGCAGCAGCGCGAGTTCCTGCTCCGCCGCCAGCTGGAGGCCGTACGCAAGGAACTGCGGGAACTCAACGGTGAGAAGGACGGCGAGGAGTCCGACGACTACCGCGCCCGCGTCGAGGCCGCCGACCTGCCGGAGAACGTCCGCGAGGCCGCCCTCAAGGAGGTCGACAAGCTGGAGCGGTCCTCCGACCAGTCGCCCGAGGGCTCCTGGATCCGCACCTGGCTGGACACCGTCCTCGAACTGCCGTGGAACTCCCGCACCGAGGACGCGTACGACATCCAGGGCGCCAAGGCGATCCTCGACGCCGAGCACGCGGGCCTGGAGGACGTGAAGGAGCGCATCACCGAGTACCTGGCCGTGCGCAAGCGCCGTACCGACCGCGGCCTCGGCGTCATCGGCGGCCGCCGTGGCGGTGCCGTCCTGGCTCTCGTCGGCCCGCCCGGCGTCGGCAAGACCTCGCTCGGCGAGTCCGTCGCGCACGCCATGGGCCGCAAGTTCGTCCGCGTCGCCCTCGGCGGCGTCCGCGACGAGGCGGAGATCCGCGGCCACCGCCGTACGTACGTCGGCGCGCTGCCCGGCCGTATCGTGCGGGCCATCAAGGAGGCCGGGTCCATGAACCCGGTCGTCCTGCTCGACGAGATCGACAAGGTCGGCTCGGACTTCCGCGGCGACCCGGCCGCGGCCCTGCTCGAAGTGCTCGACCCGGCGCAGAACCACACCTTCCGCGACCACTACCTGGAGGTCGAACTCGACCTGTCCGACGTGGTGTTCCTGGCCACGGCGAACGTGCTCGAAGCCATCCCGGAGGCCCTCCTGGACCGTATGGAACTGGTCCGCCTGGACGGCTACACCGAGGACGAGAAGGTCGTCATCGCCCGCGACCACCTGCTCCCGCGCCAGCTGGAGCGGGCCGGCCTGGACAAGGACGAGGTGATCCTGGACGAGAGCGCCCTGCGCAAGCTCGCCGGCGAGTACACGCGCGAGGCGGGCGTCCGCACCCTGGAGCGCTCCATCGCGCGGCTGCTCCGCAAGGTCGCGGCACAGCACGAACTGGGCGACCGCGAGCTGCCGTTCACCATCACGGACGCCGACCTGCGCGCCCTGATCGGCCGCCCGCACCACGTCCCCGAGTCCGCCCAGGACCCGGCGGAGCGGCGCACGGCGGTACCGGGTGTCGCCACCGGCCTCGCGGTCACCGGCGCCGGCGGAGACGTCCTCTTCGTCGAGGCGTCCCTCGCGGACCCGGAGACGGGCGCGGCGGGCCTCACGCTGACCGGCCAACTGGGCGACGTGATGAAGGAGTCGGCGCAGATCGCCCTGTCCTTCCTCCGGTCGCACGGCGCGGAGCTGGAGCTCCCTGTGGCCGACCTGAAGGACCGCGGCGTGCACATCCACTTCCCGGCGGGCGCGGTCCCGAAGGACGGCCCGAGCGCGGGCGTCACGATGACGACGGCGCTGGCGTCGCTCCTGTCCGGCCGCCTGGTCCGCACGGACGTGGCGATGACGGGCGAGGTCTCGCTGACGGGTCGGGTCCTCCCGATCGGCGGCGTGAAGCAGAAGCTCCTGGCCGCCCACCGCGCAGGCGTCACCACGGTCGTCATCCCGAAGCGCAACGAACCCGACCTGGACGACGTCCCGACGGAGGTCCTCGACAAGCTCGACGTCCACACCGTCACGGACGTCCGCCAGGTCCTGGAACTGGCCCTCGCGCCCGCGACGAGCGACGCGAAGCCGGAGGTTCCGGTGGCGGCGTGACGGACGCCATCGGATAAGGGAAGGCCCGGGTCCCGTGAGGGAGGCCCGGGCCTTCTTCGTAAGCCGATGCGTCAGCCGTTGGCGAGGGCGACGACCCGGTCCAGCGCCCCGTTGAACTTGTCGTGGTCGCCGACCGTCGGGCCGGACGAGGTGTACTGCCACATCGTGTAGTACGTCCACCCGGCCGGCAGCGTCCCCGGATCCGACGCGTAGCGGGCTATCCACAGGGGGTTGGCGGAGGCGAAGCCGGAGTAGTTGCCGGTGCAGTCGGTCCACCAGCTGGTGGCCGTGTAGATGACCGCGTCCCGGCCGGTGCGGGCCTTGTACGTGTTCAGGAAGTCCGCGATCCAGCTGACCATCGCGCTCTGCGACTTGCCGTAGCAGGAGGCGCCGTACGGGTTCCACTCGATGTCCAGGGCGCCGGGGAGCGTCCTGCCGTCCTTGGACCAGCCGCCGCCGTGGTCGACGAAGTAGTTGGCCTGGGTGGCGCCGCTCGTGGTGTCGGGGGTGGCGAAGTGGTACGCACCGCGGATCATGCCGACGTTGTAGGAGCCGTTGTACTGCTGGGCGAAGTAGGGGTTCGTGTAGTACGTGCCTTCCGTCGCCTTGGTGTAGGCCCACTTGACCCCGCTGCTCCACAGGGTCGACCAGGCGACGTTGCCCTGGTAGCTCGCGACGTCCACGCCCTCGGTCTGGGTCGCGTCGCCGGTGGACGGGGTGCCGTCGCTGCCGTCATGGGCGAGGACGCCCATGCCCATGTGGGCGGAGCCGCGGGACGGTGTCGTCGCCGCGTCGGCCGGGGCGGTGAGGGCGAGGGTGAGGGCGGCGAGCAGGAGCCCGGCGAGGAAGAGGCGCCGGGGGCGGAGCGGGTTCGGTCTGTGCACGGGCATGGCGTGCCTCCGAAGGCTCGGTGATGCTCGGTGGGGGGAAACGCTGACGAAGCTACGCACGTAGAAGAACTGGTGTGAAGAGGGGGTGGAGGCTGCCGTTGGTCTAGCCCTGCGAAATACTTGTGGAGCTGCGGCGATGACGGGGTCTGGCGGAAACTTTCAGGTACGGGAAAACCGAGGCAGGGGCTGACGTGCACGAAGGCGGAAACGGCGGGGAACGCCGCGGAGAGGCGCAGGCGTCGCCGAGTGGTGCAGACCAGGAGTACCTGTCCCTGGAGCGCGAACTGACGATCCTGTTCCGGCGCGCCCGCGCCAACCAGGGCGAGATGGCCCGCGAGGTCCACCCGGACCTGGAGTCGGCGGCGTACGGCCTGCTCATCCGGCTGGACGAGTGCGGCCGCCAGCGGGCGACGGAACTCGCGGCCTACATCGGCGTGGGCAAGGCGACGATGTCCCGCCAGCTGCGCGCCCTCGAGGACCTCGGCCTGGTCGCCCGCGAACCGGACCCGGCCGACGGCCGCGCCTGGCTGGTCCACCTCACGGAGGAGGGCCGCGAACGCGTGAGCAAGGTACGGGAAGCGCGACGAGGCCGGTACGTCAGCCAGCTCGCCCACTGGGACCGGCGCGAGGTGTCCGAACTGGCGCGGTTGCTGGGGCAGTTGAACCGGGTGATGGAGCGTTGATCCGCCCGTTACCCTGACTCCCTCGGGGGATGGGGGCAAGGGGTGGCTGTCGTACGTCGGTACCGGCGGGGCGTCGGTGTCGCGTTGCTGCTCGTGGGTGTGCTGGCAGGGCCGGTGATGACCCATGTGGGGTGGGTGCGGGTCGTCGAAAGGATCTACCGGGACTCGATTGCCGACGACGGGACGGACGGCGGCGGGACACAGGACGTCGGAGACGGCCGAACCGATTCCAGGACGGCGAAGAAGTACCGCGCGGGGAACCGGGAACGGGTCGGCAGCACGGCCGTGCGTGTCGTGCCGGACTCCGGGACCGGCGCCGCCTGGCGTGCCACCGCGCTGCACAGATTGCGGTTGGCGCCCGGCGACCCCATGGTCGGCGATCTGCGGAGCGATCGCCAGGAGCTGGCCGACTGGCTTCCCTTCGAACTCATGCTGAGCGGCGACGGCAAGAACTGCCCTTCCATGACCGGGGACACCAGCCAGGACGACGACCGTCTCGAGCAGACGGGGCCCAGGTCGAGCGTGTACGCGTTCGACGTCTCCCGGGACGACTGGGTGGGCGGCGGACCCGGCTGCTCCTCCACGTCCACGTACATCTACGCCGCGACCAAGGATGGCCTGCTCGGAAAGCACGGGATCTACGACCGGTGGACTCTCACCGTCGACTCGCCGCGACGCCCCGTCCTCAGTGTCGAAGGCGGAACCGTACTGAGCGAGACCGCCCACCATGTCGAACTTCGGCTCCCGGCCAAGGGCTATGTCGCCGTGAAACTGGGAGTTTCCGCCGCTGCCAGGGTGCAACCGCGCGGTGATCTGGTCGTCCTCGCCGATGCCGCCCAGGGCAGTCACTGGCCGATACGGGAGGCGGCCGCCCTGCTGCTGGCCGTGCTGGCCGTGACCTCGTGCTGGGCGGTGCCGTTGGTGCGAGGCTGGGCGCCCGCCGCGACCCGGGGGCGCTGGACGGCGGCGGCGGTCATGTGCGGCGCCCTGACGGCGGCGACGCTCGGATACGCCCTCGCCGCGATCGTGGACGAACGTTCGCAGCCATGGTGGCAGTACGCGGGGATGGGCATGCCACTGGTGGCCTGGTGGTGGGTGCTGCTGCCGTTCCTGCTGGGGGCGTTCGTGATCAGGGCCGGGACGGGCCGGCCGCCCCGGCTGCGCCAGCTGTTGCCGCTGGCGCTCGTTCCCGGCGTCGTGCCGCTCCTACTCGTACCCGTACTCGCGGTGGTCGGCGGGACCGCGGCCCCGCTGCTTCCCGTCGCGGTGGGCGGCCTCGCGGCGGCGCTGCTGGGGTATGCCCTGCGCCGCGGTGTCCTGGGCACCGCGGGGCGTCGCTGGGCGGCCACGGCGGCGGCCGGGCTGTGGCTGGTCGCCGTTTCCCTGGGCCCGGGGACCGGCTGGCCCGACGACGGCTACGGCACGAGCGGCTGGACCGTGGCCGACGACGTCGTGGCGATGGCCCTTTCCTGGGGCTGGCCCGCCCTGCTGTGGCCGGTGCTGACGGCGCTCGGCCGGCCCGTCCGGAACACGGCGGCCCTCGTGCTGACGGTGTGGGTCGGGCTGCCCGTCCTGACCGAGCTGGACCAATGGACCTACGCGTGGACCCTGCAGACGGAAGACGTGTGGTCGATGACCGGAGTCTTCCCGTTCATCGCTGCGAACCGGCCCCTCGTGGCGATGCAGACCGTCGTCATCTGCGGCGCGCTGCTGTTCCTGGCGCACGAGGGCCGCGCCGCCGGCGCGTGGCCCGCGCAGGTCCGTGCCGTCGCCTCGGGGCTGGGCATCGCGGCGGTGGCCACGGCGGTGACGCAACTCGGTTTCGTCGGGTTCTACGACGACGATGCGCAACGAGCGGGCGGCTACCTGGCGGTGGCGATGGCCGCGGCGGGGTTCGCCCTGCTGTTTCCGCCGGGTGCCGAGACCCGTGCCGCCCGGCTGCACGCGGTCAGGCCGCGCGCCCACAACCGCCGTATGCACGCTCTGTTGAAGGACCAGACCCTGGCGGCGAGCCGACGTGAGTTCCTCACCGCTTCGCGTACGGCGCTTGCGGCAGGTGAGCTCACCGCGCCCGAGTGGAGCGCGAGATGGCGCTCGCTCGGCGCGCTCGGCGCCCGGGGCACGGCACCCCAGCATTCGGCGGCGCTGCGGCTGGCCGCCCTCGGTTCCTCCGGTGGCCGGGACGCCTGGCGCAATGGAGTGGCGGCCGCCGTACTGCTCACCGGCCTCAGCCTGCCGTGGCTCGTCTACACGTTGCCGGCGCGGCTCAGCCATGTCTCGACCGTGGACTACGGCGTGGCCGTGTGGACGTACGCGCTGCGCTGGCCGCTGTACGGCTTCGTCTACGGATACGCCTACTCCTGGCTGCGCGGCGGCTCACCGCTCGGCAAGGCCATGTGCCTGCTCGCCGTGGTGTTGCCCGCCGAGCTCGCGGAGCTTTTCTACCGAGGCCTGAAGCCCGGCGATTTCGGCATCCTGCTGCTGCTGACCACCGGGGACTGCCTCGCGGTCTTCCTGGTGCTCGGCCTCTACTGGGAGGCTCGCCTCGTGCGCGCGGCGGGTCTGCGCTGGGGGCAGATCCGCAACTTCCGCTCACTGTCGGCGGCCGCGGTGCCGGCGACCACGGTGCTCGTGGCCGCGGCCACCGCCCTGGCGACCGCCATGGTCGGTGTCTGGGTGTCGCCGACCGCCGCACCGGCCACGGAGAATCGGCAGGAGCAGCCCACGGCCACCGCCACGCCGACGCTGGGCCCCTGAGCATTGTCACAGCTCCACATACACCACCGACGCGTCGTCATGCGTCTTGCTGCGCCGCAGGAACACCCGTTCCACGTCGGCGGTCTCCAGTGCGCGCACCCGCTGCACCAGCGCCCCCGCCCCCTCCTTCCGCACGAACCGGAAGCAGTCCTCCCAGTCGCCCTCGCGGAACTTCTCCACCCACCGCGTGGCCCCGTCCGTCATGCCCAGCAGGGCCCGTACGGCGGTTCGGGGCAAGGTGCCCGTGACCGCGTGCTCCGCCACCGACGGGTCCGCGGCGGCCGTGTAGAAGCCGCCCTCCTTGTTGCGGACATTGGCGTCCACGAGCGCGTCCGTCGCCAGGGCCGAGCGGGGGAGGCGGGACAGGCGGTCGTCCAGTACGGGCGTCACCGAGCCCTCCGATGACTCCACGAGGAGGGCCGAGTCCGACAGGACCAGGTACTCGACCGTCTCCGGCGACCACCGCGCCGTGACCACCGTGGCCTGTGGGGTGCGCGGGTGAGAAAGGTCACAGGTCTCGGCATGTGCTTCAGCTGTGCGGGCGATCGCCCGGGCGAGGGCCCCGGACAGCGGAACATCCGGGCGGGAAACGGTCAGTTCGGTCAGGGCGCCGCCCAGGCGGGCGGTGAACCAGGGGACGGAATGCAGACACCCGGTCCCGTCGCGCGGCGGGGTCACTCCGTCCAGGATCACCAGGGCGCCACCCTGGCCGGAGGCGGGCAGGACGACGGCGGTGAAGTCCTCGTTGGGGCGGTCCGGGTCGCCGGGCTCCGAGACAAGTTCCGTACGCATTCGGCCAGTCTGCACGACGTCTCCACACGCTTCACCAAAGGCTGGCAACGGTCGCCGAATTGGCGCACCCGCGCAGGTCAGGCGCCTGATTTGAGGTGGAATTCGGCCTTCCGGGAATGCGCGGCGGCATATGCTCCCACCGGTCGGCGAAGACGTCCAACCGGCCTGCCCGGAAGGCCCTGTGAATTCGTCGGAGGAACTTGCTCGCCAACTCCCCTCCGATGTTCACTCCTTCGGGTGGCGGGTCAGGTGATGCGCGGCCACTGCCCACGGGAGTTGGGAGGGTCGGGAGCCGTATTGGGTGCACGTATTGTCGACGGGAGTTGACGGAACGTCACCAAGGCCCAGGGGATCACGAGTCAGGAATGCGAGCACCGGTGCAGAAGACGCGGCCTCGTCGCACAGGCAAGCAGACGGCCTCCGCAGGGGGCACGGAACCCGCTTCCGCCACCGTCACCGGCAAGGGCCGGCCCACCCACGTACGCAACCGGCTGATCGTCGCCGTGGCCGTGGTGGCCGCCGCGATCGCCGGCGCCGGAGCCCCGTCCGTGCTCGCCGCCTCCGGGCAGCTGAAGGACTCCCAGGACCTGGTGACCCTGGCCGAGCAGACCCAGGACGCCCTCACGCTGGCCCACTCGCTCGCCGACGAACGCGACGAGGTCACCTCGTACATCGCGGCCGGCCGCGCCAAGTCCAAGGCGCCCTCCGAGCAGCGCAGCGCCCGCGTCGACCGGCAGGTCGAGGAACTGCGCGCCGACCCGGACCTCCCGAGCGACCTGCGCGGCGACCTCGACGGCATCGACGCCCTGCGCCGGGCCGCGCTCACCGGCAAGAGCACCGTCCTGGAGGCGCACGACGCCTACTCGGCCGCCATCACCGACCTGCACCGGCTCGCGGAGGAACTCGCCGAGCAGATGCCGACCCGGGCCGGTTCGGGGGCGTACTCGCTCGCCGAACTCGACTCCGCCGTACAGCAGTCCGCCGCCGCCCGCGGGCTGCTGCTCGCGGCGCTCAGCGTGCCGCGGACCACCCAGACGGTCATCAGCCCCGTCACCGGCCTGCCGACCACGACGACCACCTCCTCGGCCGCCGACACCAAGACCCGCGACGCGCTGACGGCCGCCGCCCAGCAGGCCCGCGTCCGCTCCGACGCGGCCCTCGCCGACTTCCGCGAGACCGCCCCCGAGGCGGCCCGGAACTCGTACGACAACACGGTCACCGGCCCCGAGGTGAACTCCGCCGAGAAGTACCTGGCGTCCCTCACCGACCAGCCGACCCTCTCCGACTCCGAGCTCGACACCAGCGCGACCAAGGCCGACGACGCCCTCTCCGCGCGCGTCGAGATGATGCGCGGCGCCGAGTCCGCCCTCTACGAGCGCCGCACCAAGGACCTCGCCCGGCTGCGTGACGACGACGTCACCGCGCTGGAGGTCCGTGTCGCGGTCCTCGGCGCCCTGATGCTGGTCGCCGTCGGCATCGCCACGGCCATGGCCCGCACCCTCACCCGCCCCCTCTCGGTGCTGCGCCGCGGCTCGGCCCGCCTGGCCGAGGCGGAGAACCCCGCCGCCGAGGAACCGGTCACCTTCACCGGCCGCAACGACGAGTTCGCCCAGGTCGTACGGTCCGTCAACGCCCTGCACGCGCACGCCGCCGCCCTGTACGAGCGCATCGCCACGCTGGAGTCCGACCGCAAGCACCTGGTCGGCCAGCGCCAGAAGATGGCCGACGCCCGCGAGGAGCTGCGCGCCGAACTCGCGGACTCCGCCGCGCAGTTGGAGCGGCTGCGGGACAGCATCGGCGGCACCTTCGTGAACCTGTCGCTGCGCACGCTCGGCCTGGTCGAGCGCCAACTGGCCGTCATCGAGGGCCTGGAGGAGCGCGAGCAGGATCCCGAGCGCCTGGCCACCCTCTTCAAGCTCGACCACTTCGCCACGGTCATGCGCCGCCACAGCGAGAACCTCCTCGTCCTCGCCGGCACCGAACACGTCCAGCAGCACGCGGGCCCCGTCCCGCTGGTCGACGTGGTCCGGGCGGCGGTCAGCGAGATCGAGCGTTACGAGCGTGTCCGCATCGCGGCCCTGCCGCCGCACGCCCACGTGGCCGGCTTCGCGGCCGACGACCTCTCGCACCTCCTCGCGGAACTGATGGAGAACGCGACCTCCTTCTCCCCGCCGGACACTCCGGTCGAGGTCTCCGGCTGGCTGCTGGAGAACGGCGAGGTCATGCTCTCCGTCCAGGACGAGGGCATCGGCATGACCCCGGACCGCATGGTCCGCCTCAACGCCCGCCTGACCGACTTCGACCCCGAGTCCCCCTACGACCAGGAGGGCGAGGAGGGCCTGGGCCTCGGCCTGTACGTCGTCGCCCGCCTGGCCCACCGCCACGGCGTCCGCGTCCAGCTGCGCGAGCAGAAGCAGGGCGGAGTGGCGGCGGTGGCGGTCCTGCCGAAGCCCCTCCTGACCCCGGCCCCGCCCTCGGCGACCCCGACGTCCCCCACCCACCTCCCCGGCACCCCCCACACCTTCACCCTCCCGGGCGCCGACGCGGAGGCCAACTCCAACGTCCTCCCGACCCGCCCGAAGACGGACCCTCTGGTGGCGTTGGCGGAGAGGGCGGTACGGGAGAGGCCGACGGGGGACCGGCCGGCGGAGCAGGGGCCGGCTGGGGAGAGGCTGACGGGGGACCGGCCGGCCGAGCGGGAGTCGGCTGGGGAGAGGCTGACGGGGCAGGGAGCGACCGGAGAGACGTCGGCGGGGGCCCATTCGACGGAGCCCACAGCGCCGACGCCCGAGCCGACGCCGGCGGCGCCCGCTGCCGTACCGGGCGCCGATGCCCCGAGGCCGGAACTCCCCGCCGAAACCACGATGGAACTCCTGGCCCCGGTCCCGGCAGAGGAAGAGCCCCCGACCCAGGGCCTGCACGCCGGACCCGCCGCGCACGCCGGACCTGCCGCGCACGCCGGACCTGCCGCGTACGCCGAACCCACCCCGCACGATGAGCCGTCCACCCACGCCCGCCCCGGGTCCACCCACGCCCGCCCCGAACCCACCCACGCCCAACCCGCGGCCGCCGACGGCGACTCCGCCCCACAGGGGCCACCCACACCCGACCACGAAACCGTCACAGGTGGTGCGGGTGGGATCGACGCTGCCGGAGAACACACCCGCACCGCCGACGACGAGGAACCCCTGACCGCCAAGGGCCTCCCCAAGCGCACCCCCAGGATCACCACCCCCACCCCGCCCCCGCGCCAGCGCACCGGCACCGTAGACGCCGACGCCCTCCGCCGCAGGCTCGGCGGCTTCCGCCGCGGCGCCTCCGCCGGCTACCGCGACGCAGAGGCGGAGATCGCCGAACAGACCGCCCAGAACAAGGTGCCGGCCACCGAACCAGCCGTATCCGAGGAAGCCACGGGGGGCACTGTCGAGGAGGCAAGCAGTTGACCGCGCCCAGTACCTTCGGACTGAGCAGTGAGGCCCGCAACCTGCACTGGCTGCTGACGAACCTGGTCGAGGAGGTGCCGGGCATCCAGTCAGTGGCCGTGGTCTCGTCGGACGGCCTGCTCCTGCTCTCCTCCGACCCGGGCCGAAACGAGCAGGCCCGCGCCAAGGCCCCGCAGAGCAAGGGCCCCCGGGGTTCCTCCGCAGACCTCGCCACCATCGTCTCCGGCATCGGCAGCCTCACCATCGGCGCCGCCAAGCTGATGGACTCCGGCGCCGTGAAGCACACGATGGTCGCGATGGACGAGGGCAGCCTGTTCGTGATGTCGATCAGCGACGGCTCCCTGCTCGGTGTGCACGGCTCCGCGGACTGCGACATGAGCGTGGTGGCGTACCACATGGCGCTGTTCGTCGGCCGCGCCGGCCACGTGCTGACCCCCGAACTCCGCAGCGAGCTACGGAAATCACTGGAGCAGGAGTCCGCCGGGAGCGCCCGATGACCAACCCGCCGAAGCCGAAACCGAAGCCGAAGAAGCAGACGCTCCCCGTCCGCGGCGGCGACCGCAAGCCCGCGCGCGTCCGCCCGTACTCGCTCACCGGCGGCCGTACCCGCTTCGGGCACGTCCTCCTGGTCGAGACCTTCGTGGCGGCCCTCGAAGCGCCGGAGGAGCGCAAGGAACTGACGAATGGTTCCCTCAGCACCCGGGTCATGCCCGAGATGCAGGCCATCGTCGAACTCTGCCGCCGCATGCGCACGGTGGCCGAGATCGCCGCGCTGCTGAAGATGCCGCTCGGCGTGGTCCGCGTGCTGCTCAGCGACCTCGCGGACCAGGGAAAGATCCGTGTGTACGGCACCGGGACGGGCCACGGTACGGGCCGTCCGGACCGCGCTCTGCTGGAAAGGGTGCTGAGTGGACTCCGTCGCCTTTAGAGACACCGCCTTCGCGGACACCGACGAGGACCTGAAGTCCTGGCAGACGGACCGCACCCGGGCCCCCATCGCCACGAAGATAGTCGTGGCCGGCGGTTTCGGTGTCGGCAAGACGACCCTCGTCACCGCCGTCTCGGAGATCACGCCGCTGCAGACCGAGGCGCTGATGACCGAGGCCAGCGAGGAGACCGACGACCTCACCGCCACGCCCGGCAAGCTGACCACCACCGTGGCCATGGACTTCGGCCGCCTCACCCTCGACGACGACCTGGTCCTCTACCTCTTCGGCACCCCCGGCCAGCAGCGGTTCTGGTTCATGTGGGACGACCTGGTGCGCGGCGCGATCGGCGCGGTCGTGATGGCCGACACCCGCCGCCTCAAGGACTGCTTCCCCGCGCTCGACTACTTCGAGAGCTGCGGACTGCCGTACGTCGTCGCGGTCAACCACTTCGACGGCAGCGAGCGCTTCGAACCGGAGGACGTACGGGAGGCGTTGACGATCCCGGCGCACATACCTGTAATGATCATGGATGCGCGGCGGCGGATCTCGGTCATCGAGACCCTCCTGTCCCTGGTCGCCCACGCGCTCGACGAAACACCGGAGTAGGAGTACAGCCCCGTATGCGGAAGATACTCGTCGTAGGAGCCGGCCAGTCCGGTCTCCAGCTCGCCCTCGGCCTCCAGTCGCACGGGTACGAGGTCACCCTGATGTCGAACCGGACGGCGGACGAGATCCGCTCCGGCCGCGTCATGTCGACGCAGTGCATGTTCCACACGGCGCTGCAGCACGAGCGCGATCTCCAGCTGAACTTCTGGGAGTCCCAGGCCCCGAAGATCGAAGGACTCGGCGTCTCGGTGGCGGCCCCCGGCTCCTGGAGCGAGGGTCCGGCCGCCCGTGCGATCGACTGGGTGGGCAGGCTCGACGGGTACGCGCAGTCGGTCGACCAGCGGGTGAAGATGGCCGGCTGGATGGAGACCTTCGCCCAGCGCGGCGGCCAGCTGGTCATCCACGGCGCGGCCGTCTCCGACCTCGACTACTTCTCCCGTACGTACGACCTGGTGATGGTGTCCGCGGGCAAGGGAGAGCTGGTGTCGATGTTCGGCCGGGACGCGTCCCGTTCGCCGTACAGCGAGCCGCAGCGGGCCCTCGCCGTCTCGTACGTGCACGGGCTCGGCCCGCGCCCCGAGCACCCGGACCACCACGCGGTCCGCTGCAACCTCGTCCCCGGCGTCGGCGAGCTCTTCGTCATGCCGACACTCACCACCTCCGGCCCGGCGGACATCCTGTTCTGGGAGGGCATACCCGGCGGCCCGCTCGACGTCTTCAACGGCGTCAAGGACCCGGCGGAGCACCTCTCCCTGACCCTGGAACTCATGGAGCGGTACACGCCCTGGGAGCACGCGCGGGCCACCAAGGCCGAACTGACCGACGCCGGCGGCACGTTGGCCGGCCGCTACGCCCCCACCGTCCGCAACCCGATCGGCCGCCTCCCCGGCGGCGGCCTGGTCCTCGGTGTCGCGGACGTCGTGGTCGCCAACGACCCGATCACCGGCCAGGGCTCCAACTCGGCGTCCAAGTGCGCCGCTTCCTACCTCGCCTCGATCCTCGACCACGGCGAGAAGGAGTTCGACGAGGCCTGGATGCGGGCGACCTTCGACCGCTACTGGGACACCGCCCAGCACGTCACCAAGTGGACCAACGCGATGCTGTCCCCGCCGCCGGAGCACATCCTGGGCCTCATCGGCGCGGCAGGCCAGTTGCCGCCGGTCGCCGACCGCTTCGCCAACGGCTTCGACGACCCGGCCGACTTCGAGAACTTCTTCTACGAGCCCGAGAAGACCGAGGCCTACCTCGCCTCGGTCACCGGGGCCTGAGCGCCGTCCGGCCGCACGGCTCCGAGGATCGGGTAGGAGGCGACGGGCGAGACCTTCACCCGCTCGCCGGTCCTCGGAGCCTGCACCACCATCCCCGCCCCCAGATACATCGCCACATGCGTGGCCTCCGGGAAGTAGATCACCAGGTCACCCGGCCGCAGCTCCTTCACCGGCACCCGCGGCAGCCGCGCCCACTGCTCCTGGCTGGTCCGCGGGATCGGCAGCCCCGCGTGCTCCCAGGCCTGTGACGTCAGCCCCGAGCAGTCGTACGAGGCCGGCCCTTCCGCCCCCCACTCGTACGGCTTCCCGAGTTGCTGCACGGCGTACCGCACGGCCCGGTCGCCCTCGCGCGAGGGCTCGCTCTCCGCGGCCGGCGCCCCGGAAGCCATGAAGTGTTGCTGCGCCTTCGCGACCCCGTCCTGCTCCAACTTGCTTACGGCAGCGACCTGTTCGGGAGAGAGCGAGACGAGCAGCTCCTCGACGTCCGTCAGCCGCTTCTCGACCTCGTCCCGTTCCTTCTTCTGCCGTGCGGCGAGGGAGAGTTGACCGTCGAGCGCCTTGCGGGCCTCCCTGGCCAGTTCGCCGGCCTTCTTCTCGGTCCCGGTGAGCCGCCCGACCGTCTCGGCCCGCTCCCGCGCCAACTGCCCGATGACATGGCCCTCGTCGAGCGCCTGCTGCGGATCACGGGCCAGCAGCAGCCGGACGTACGGCGAGATGTCCGTGCTGTTCTGGTACTGCTGCCGGGCCAGCCGCCCCGCCGCCCCCCGGCTGTCGTGCAGGGAGAGCCGGACGCGGGCCAGTTCCCGGTCCAGCCGGTCGACGTCGGCCCGCTGCTTCTTGAGCTTCTCCGCGGTCCCGTTGTAGGTCTCGGTGGCCTGCTCGGCCTCCCGGTACAGCCGCTGAAGGTCCGTCAGCAGCTGGGAGACGGACCGTCCTTCGGGAGCGGGCGACGGCTCGGGTACGGCCGCGGCGGGCAGCGGTGCGAGGACCGTGCCGGCCGCCACCGCCGCCGTACACACCAGACGCAGAAGCCTTCCTGACACGTCATCACCTCCGGTGCGGGGCAGCCCCTCTGCTCCGCACCGCGAGCTTCAGACGGACGCTCGCGCTTCGCGCGCCGGGTGTGCTCGGTTCGGCGCAACAAGGTCACCCGTCGGTGTCGTCCGGCTTGCCGCCCGGCGTGGCGTCTGGCCTGCTGTGCGGTTTCGACCAGGGCCACCTCGGGCGGCCCGCGTCCGGCCCGGCCTCCGGGTCGTACGCGTACTTCCAGCCCTGCTGGATCCCGAGGCGCTTGCTGTGGCCACGCGGCACGCGCCGGTAGACGAGGACGGTGTCGGGGCCGCCGGCCGGGTCGGGCACCGGGATGCGGTAGATCTTCGGCGGATGCCCGGTGGCACCGGCGAGGACGGACAGCACGCGCCCGTCCATGGGGCCGCCCTCGAAGGGGATCGGTTCGCTCTTCACGGCACCAGTCTCAGACATCGTCCGCGAGCGCCTGCACCAGCGCGGCGGTCTGCGGGTCCCGGTCGGCGGTCACGGACAGCACGGCGACGAACTGCTCGACCAGCCAGTCCCGCAGTTCGTCGACCGGCGGCTGCTTGTCCTCGTCGAGCCAGATCAGCGAGGCGGCTTCCACGGCCGTGATCCACATCCGTACGGTCATGCGGAGCAGCAGGCCGGGGTCGGTGACGCCGAGGTGGCTGAGGATGTGCTCGGCGGCGGCCCGTCGTACGCCGTCCACGATGGCGGTGGTCCGGGAGGTCTCGACGACGCTGCCGCCCTGCAGCAGCGCGCTGAACCCGGCGTCGTGCTGGTCGACGAAGGCGAGGTAACGGTCGAGGGCGCGGGCGAGCCGGGGGAGGAGGGGGCCGACGCGAGCCTCGTCGAAGCACTGCTGGAGCTCATCGGCGGCGGATCGCAGCGCGGCTTCGTAGAGCTGCTGCTTGCCGCCCGGGAAGTACCGGTACACGAGGGGTCGCGAGACTCCTGCCGCTTCAGCCACATCGTCGAGGGAGACGTCTTCCGGCGCGCGGTGCGCGAAGAGGCCGAGAGCGGCGTCGAGGAGCTGGCTGCGGCGCTCCTCGACACTGAGCCGACGGTAGGCGGGGGCGGCGGGCGGGGTCATGCCTCGCAGGGTAGTCGGCCGTCTGCGGGTACGTCGTGGCTGGTCGCGCAGTTCCCCGCGCCCCTTAGGTTGGCGTTGCTGGACCCATTCAAGGGGCGCGACCAACCCCCACCGGCCCGCACCCGCCCTCAGGCCAGCAGCCCCGAGCTCTTCCACAACCGCCGCCCGGCCCCCCGCAGCACCCCGATGTCATCCAGAAAGTCGGTCAACCGCTTCGCGCCCGTCTGCATGACCTCCCGCCGATGCCCGCTCGCCTTCACCTGCGCCAGCGCCTCCCGCTTGTCCAGCCCCACATTCGTGTACACCTCCGGGTTCACGAAGGCGACCGAGAACACCCGGGCGAACTCCCCGGACGTGACCCGCGTGAACTCCTGCGACCACCGGGGTGCGGTCACCATCTGCCGCCGCAGCTCCTCACGGGCGTACCGCACATGCCGGGCCTCCTCGACCACATGGATCCGCGTGACCCCCCGGATCAGCGGCTGCACCCGCTCGTCCGGGAACGTCAGCCGCTGCATCCAGTCCAGGACCTCCTCACCCAGCAGCGTCGCCGTGAAGGACCCCGGAGTCGTCGAGATCGTCTTGAACAGCCGGCCGAGGTTCTGGTGGACCCGCGACACCGGATACCAGGGCGCGTCCCCCCGCTCGATCAGCCGCGCGAACATCTTCGAGTGCCGGCACTCGTCCTCGATCTCGGTCAGCGCGTACCGCACGTGCGCGGTCGTCGCCGCCTTGTCGTAGATGTGCCGCACCAGCAGCTGCATGAGGATCAGCTCGAACCAGATCCCGAGCGAGGCCAGCGCCGCGGACTCGTGCTGCGAGAGCAGAATCCGCTGCTCCTCGCCCATCCGCTTCCACAGCGGCGTGTCGTACAGCGAGACCAGCTCCGGCGGCCAGAACCACTTCCCGTCCTCGAAGGGCGCGTCCCAGTCGAGTTCCTTGTCCGGGTCGAAGGAGTGCTTCGCGGAGGAGGCGAGCAGCCGTTCGGCCACCTGTTCGCGGTCCTTGAGCAGCCCGAGCGCGTCGCGCAGTCCTTCCAGCGCGTCGGCTTCCGTCAGGGTCGTCATGGTTCTCCCACCTCTGTTACCCGGGGTCACATCCTCCACCGCTTATGAGACTGCTTGTCAGCAAGCGCGTCAATCCCCCGTGCGCGACTTGTTGACCCCGCGTCTACCACGTGTGAGCCTGCGGAACATGCCGACTTACGACCTGTACGCCATGGACCCGGGCGAGCCCCACTGGCAGGTGCCGGCGACCGGCGCGGCGCGCTTCAGCTGGGAGTACGACGACGGCCGCGACCGACTGCTCGCCCTGTATCAGAAGGGCAAGGACAAGCAGTGGGACGGGCAGACCCGTATCGACTGGGATCTCGAAGTCGATCCGTACGACCCCCTCGGCACCCCCGACGAGTCCATGTCCCTGTACGGCACCAAGCACTGGGCCAGGATGACCGACAAGGACAAGGGCGAGCTGCGCAAGCACTACGCCGCCTGGCAGTTCAGCCAGTTCCTGCACGGCGAGCAGGGCGCGATGATCTGCGCGGCGCGGATCGTCGAATCCGTCCCCGACCTGGACGCGAAGTTCTACTCGGCCACGCAGACGATGGACGAGGCACGGCACGCGGAGATCTACGGCCGTTTCCTGCACGAGAAGATCGGGATGCTGTACCCGATCAACGACAACCTCCAGTCGCTGCTCGGCGACACCCTGCGCGACAGCCGCTGGGACATGCCCTACCTCGGCATGCAGGTGCTGATCGAGGGCCTGGCGCTGGCCGCCTTCGGCATGATCAGGGATACGACGGACAAGCCGCTGCCGAAGCAGATCCTCGCCTACGTCATGCAGGACGAGGCCCGGCACGTGGCGTTCGGCCGCATGGCGCTGCGCGACTACTACAAGCAGCTCACCGACGCGGAACTGCGCGAGCGCGAGGAATTCGTCATCGAGGGCTGCTACTTGATGCGGGACCGGCTGCGCGGGGTCGAGGTCCTGGAGAACTTCGGCATCCCCACGGCCGAGGCGGAGGAGTACAGCGAGAACTCCGAATTCCTGGCCCTGTTCCGCCAGTTGCTGTTCTCCCGGATCGTCCCGTGCGTCAAGGACATCGGGCTGTGGGGCAAACGGCTGCAGCAGGCGTACGTCGACATGGGCGTCTTCGAGATGGGCAACTCGAACCTGGACCTGCTGATGGCCCAGGACGAGGAGATCGCGGAGAAACTGGACGCGGAACGCTTCGCGGCGGAGGAGCAGGCGCGGGTGACGGAGGTACGGGAGGCGATCGAGGCGGGGGCGACGGAAGGCTGACGGCCACCGCCGGAAGCGCCCGCTAGACCGGGCAGCCCAGGTCCTCCGGGACCTCGCCGGCGACCGGCTCTTCCGTCCCCGGCGGGAAGGACGTCCGGAGCGTGAAGGCGTACGGCGTGGGGCCGTTCGTGCGCAGGTGGAGGACGCGGTCCTCCGCCTCCGCCACCGTCGGGCGGTGCCCCGCCGGCACCCACCACAGGGCCGTCATGGCCTCCTGCACGCGCTCGAAGAACTCCCTGCGCCGGGCCAGCATCTCCCGGTGGCGGCCCTGGTACATGAAGGCCGTCAGCGCGTTGGTGTCCCGCCACACCGACATGTTGATGATCAGCCACTCGTCGCCGAAGACGGCGATGTCCGTCGCGTCGCCACCCTCGCTCTGCAGCCGCCAGACGAATCCGTCCGCGGCGTCCGCGTCGGCGTTCACGGGGTCGAGGTTGTCGACGAAGTCCTTCAACTGCGGTGAGTCCAGCGGGGCTTTGAGCCGTCCGATGTTGACCTGGGCGAGTTCGTACGCGGCAACTGAAGTCATGTACCGAACGTTAGGTCGGGAGTTGTGGCCTTCGGTACCCCCGTCTCACGAACCGAGCACCGCCTCCATCACGGCCCGCGCGATCGGCGCCGCGACCCCGCCCCCGGTGATGTCCCCCCGGTCCGCGGACGCGTCCTCCACCACCACGGCGACGGCGACCTTCGGCTCCAGATCACGTTCCCCCTGCGCCCACGACACGAACCAGGCATACGGCGTACCGGAGTTGCCGAGGCCGTGCTGGGCGGTCCCGGTCTTGCCGCCGACCGTCGCGCCGGGGATCGCCGCGTTCGTGCCGGTGCCCTCCGTGACCACGTCCTCCATGAGTTCCTTCATCCGTACGGCCGTTGCCGGGTGCATCGCCTGCCGCACCGGCCGCGAACCGGGCGTGGACACCGTGTCCCCGTCGTCCGTCGTCGTCCGCTCGACCAGATAGGGCGCCCGCACCTGCCCGCCGTTGGCCACCGCCGCCGCGACCATCGCCATCTGCAGCGGTGTGGCCCGCGTGTTGTACTGCCCGATCGACGACAGCGCCAGCTGCGCCTTGTCCACCGAGGTGTCGAAGGTGCTCGGCGCGACCGAGAAGGGGATCCGCAGCCCCGTGTCGTTGAACCCGAAGTCCTCCGCCGTGGCCGCCATGTCCGCCACCCCGACGTCCACGCCCAGCTTGGCGAACACCGTGTTGCACGACCACTCGAACGCGGCCCGCAGCGAGGCGTCCGCGCACCCGTCCCCCTCGTTCGTCAGCGAGGTCGACGTACCCGGCAGGGTGTACGGATCGGGCGAGTCGGTCGGCTTGTCGACATCCGTGACGACCCCCGCGTCCAGCGCCGCCGCCGCGGTGACCACCTTGAAGGTGGAGCCCGGCGGATACGTCTGCCGCACCGCCCGGTTCAGCATCGGCTTGTCGGGATCCGAGTTCAGCCGCGCCCAGGACCGCTCCGTGGCCGCCGAGTTCCCCGACAGCACGGCGGGATCGTAGGAAGGACTGGACACCAGGGCCAGCACCCGCCCCGTCGAGGGCTCGACGGCGGCCACCGCCCCCTTCCGGCCCCCCAGCCCCTCGTAAGCCGCCTCCTGCGCCGCCCTGTTGAGCGTGGTCATGACGTTCCCGCCCGGGTTCTGCGCCCGCGTCAGGTCGTTCCACAGCGGGAACGGCGTGAGCAGCGGGTCGGTCCCGGACAGCACCGCGTCCCCGGTGTGCTCCAGGAGCGTGGTGCCATAGACCTGCGAGGCGAAGCCGGTGACGGGGGCGTACAACGGGCCGTTCGTGTACGTCCGTTCGTAGCGGAGCTGCTCTCCGGTGTCCCGGGAGCCGGTGACCGGCTTGCCGCCGACGAGGATGTTGCCGCGCTTCTGGTCGTAACGGGCGATCGTGGAGCGGCGGTTGGCCGGGTTGTCGTCGTAGTGGCCGGCCTGGACGATCTGGATGCGGGTGGCGTTGACGAGGAGGGCGGCCAGGAGGAGGGCGCAGAAGACGGCCGCGTGCCGGATGTACCTCGTCATGGGGCGACCTCGCCGTCGTACTGGCTGCGGGCTGAGTCGCTGACGCGGATCAGCAGGGCCACGATCGCCCAGTTGGTGACGACCGAGGAGCCGCCCTGGGCGAGGAAGGGCATCGCCATGCCGGTGAGCGGGATCAGGCCGCACACCCCGCCGGCGATCACGAACACCTGGAGCGCCACGATCGAGGCCAGCCCGACCGCGAGCAGCCGGCCGAAAGGTTCCCGCAGCGACAGCCCCGCCCGGTAGCCGCGCTCCACCAGCAGCCCGTACAGCAGGAAGATCGCCGACAGCCCCGCGAGCCCCAGCTCCTCGCCCGCCGTGGCCAGGATGAAGTCCGACTTGGCGGCGAATCCGATGAGGATCGAGTGGCCGAGGCCAAGGCCGGTGCCGAGGATGCCGCCCGCCGCGAAGGCGAAGAGCGACTGGGCGAGCTGGTTCGGCCCCTGGCCCGCGTCGATGGACGCGAAGGGGTGCAGCCAGTCCTCGACCCGGCTGTGGACGTGCGGCTCCAGCCAGCCGACGGCCACGGCACCGAGCGAGGCGAGCAGCAGGCCCACGGCGATCCACCCGGTCCGCCCGGTGGCGACGTAAAGCAGCACGACGAACAGCCCGAAGAACAGCAGCGAGGTACCCAGGTCCCGCTCCAGCACCAGCACGCCCACGCTCAGCAGCCAGATGGCGACGATCGGGCCCAGCACCCGCCCCGTCGGCAGCTGCATGAACCACACCCGGCGCCCCGCGTACGCGAGCGCGTTGCGGTTGTCGGCCAGGTAGGCGGCGAAGAAGACGGCGAGCAGCACCTTCGCGAACTCGCCCGGCTGGATGGAGAATCCGGCGATCCGGATCCAGATCCGGGCGCCGTTGACGGCCGGGAAGAGGATCGGGAGCAGCAGCAGTACGAGCGCGGCGACGACACAGACGTACGAGTACCGCTGCAGGACCCGGTGGTCGCGCAGGACCAGCACCACCACGATGAACAGGGTCACGCCCAGCGTGGACCAGACGAGTTGGGTGGGCGCGGCCCGGTCGCCGGGGGTCTCCAGGTCGAGCCGGTAGATCAGGACCAGGCCGAGGCCGTTGAGCAGGACGCCGATCGGCAGCAGCAGCGGATCGGCGTACGGCGCCCGCAGCCGTACGGCGATGTGCGCGAGGAGCGCGAGCACGCCGAGCCCGGCGCCGTAACCGGCGGCGCCGGGCGGGACGGTGCCGTTCTTGGCGAGGCCGACGTCGCAGTAGCCGTACACCGAGAGCAGGACGGCGAGGACGATGAGGGCCAGCTCGATGCCACGGCGCCGGGGGAGGCGTACCGCGGGAGCGGGGGAATCCGCTGTGGCCACGGTGGTTCCGGCGTTGGTCATGTCCGGAACCTACCCAAATAGTGCGTCTTGCGACCTCAGGGCCTCAGCACCAGCGTGGCGTGGGCCCGATGGTGTCGATGTACCGGGCCGAACCCCAGGCCCAGGTGCCGTCGGTGAGGAGGTACCAGCGGTTGTTGCCCTGGATGTTCTGCCCGACGGTCTTGCAGAAGATCGAGACGTGCTCGCCCCGGAAGGCCACGCGGATCACCTGGCTGCCACGGTTCGGCGCACTGCGCAGAAACAGCTCGCTCGCGGTGACGACCCCGCGGTACAGCCGCGGGTTGTGGTGGTGCTCACCGTGGTCCCAGTCCCCACGGTCGTCCTGCTGGCTGAACCCCGGGTCGCCACCCCCCTCGTCCCACTCGTCGTCGGCGAGCGCGGGAGTGGCGACGACGGAGGTGATGAGGGCACCGGCGGCGGTGGCTATGGCGAGACGGCTGAAGGCGGAGCGCAGGAACATGGGGTGTTACCTCCACGAAGGGGACGAACCTGACTTACCGCCACATTAGGAGTGTTGACCGAGGGCGGCTTTCCGGGTTGGGCCAGCCGTGGAGTTTTTTAGGGGCGCGGGGCTGCATCAATTTGCGGCTCCGCCGCGTGGGCGCGATCAGCCCCCACTCAGCGTCAGTCGCGCCACGGCCCCACCACCCACGGCGTTGGCGAATTCAAGCCGAGCCCCCAAAACCTCCGCCTGCCCCACCGCAATGGTCAGCCCCAGCCCATGCCCCTTCGCGCCCCCCTCCGTCCGAAACCGCTGCGGCCCATGCTCAACGAGATACTCCGGAAACCCGTCCCCGTGATCCCGCACCACCACCACAGGCCCATCCACCGTCACGGACACCGGCCCCCGCCCATGCTTGTGCGCGTTGGCCACGAGATTCCCCAGCACCCGCTCCAGCCGCCGCCGATCCGTCTCCACCCGAGCGTCCCGCACCACGACGACTTCCGTATCGGTCCCCGACGCCCGCACCACCCGCGAGGCCAGCGCCCCCAACTCCTCGGCGTCCAGCTCCAGCCGCTCACGCCCGGTGTCCAGCCGAGAGATCTCCAGCAGGTCCTCGGTCAGCGTCCGCAGCGCGGCCACCCGGTCCCGCACCAGCTCCGTCGGCCGCCCCGGCGGCAACAACTCCGCCGCCGCGTGCAACCCCGTGAGCGGCGTCCGCAACTCATGCGCGACATCCGCAGTGAACCGCTGCTCACTCAGCAGCTTCCCCTGCAAGGACGCGGCCATGGAGTCCAGCGCGGCGGCGACCGCCGCCACCTCGTCCTGCGGCCGTGTCGGATCCTGGGCCCGCGCGTCGGCGACCCGCGCGTCCAGGTCGCCCGCGCTGATCCGCCGCGCGACCCGCGCGGTCGCGTGCAGCCGCCGCGTCACCCGGGTCACCGCGAACGCCCCGACCAGCAGCGTCACCCCGATCGCCAGCCCCGACGACCACAGGATCGACCGGTCGAGCGCGGCGATCGTGCGGGCCTGCTGCGAGTAGTCGACCTCGACCGCGAGGGCCCGGTTGCGGTCGGCCGGCCCCGCCGCCCACATCGTCGGATGCCCGCGGTGCTCGGAGACCATCGTGCCTCGGTCCCCCTCCACCGCCAGCGAGCGCAGCGCGTCCGGCAGTCCCGGCGGATCCACCCCCGCGCCCGGCAGCAGCGTGTCCCCGGCCTGGTACGCCTTCGTCGCGTCCGCGAGCCGGGACAGCGCGAGGTCGCGGGCCTGCCCGACGGTCTGGTTGGTGACTGAGACGTGCACCAGTACGCCGAGCATCGCGGCCAGCGCACAGCACATCACCGTGATGAACACGGCGGCCTTCACCGCGAGTGTGCCGGCCCAGTGCGGGAGCGTGAGTCCGGTCATGGGCTCGCCGAGGGGGAGACGGTCGGGGTCGACTGACGCTCGCGCCTGCCGTTGTGCAGCATCTCGTCGTGGGTGAGCAGCATGACCTGCTGCTCGGGGTCCCAGGTCCACTGGAAGCGGTACTCGTAGTCCGCGAGGTCGGACGGCGCGTGGATGATCACCGAGTGCCCGGCCAGCTCGACGCTGCTCACCGCGTCGTCGTTGGACATCACCTGGACCACCCGGCCGCCCTCGACGGTGTAGACGCGTACGGCGGTCTGGTTGCCCGGCAGCAGCCGGAAGCCCAGGGTGAGGTCGGCGTGGCCGTCGCCGGTGACGTCCCGGTAGTACGCCTTGAGCAGCGGGCAGCGGTCGTCCGCCGGCTTCTTCCCGCAGTAGGCCATCCGGCGCACGGTCTCGCGGTACTGCGCCTTCGAGCCGGCGTACTCGTCCGGGTGCTGGGCGATCTCCGCCTTCACCACGGCGACCGGATCCACCTTGCGGATGTCGTCGCCGGGCGCGGTGACGCCCTCCATGGCCTCCGACTCGCCGTTGTCGTAGTTCCAGGCGGGGCTGGCGGCGGGGGTGAGATCCGGCCACAGCTTGGCCGGGCTGGTCGCGGTCGGCGTCGACCCCGCGCCCTCCAGGCCGCCCGCGTCACCGCAGGCCACCGCGCCCGCCGCGAGCACGCCGACGGCGGCCACGGTGCGGAGGAGGCGGACGGGGCGGCTGGGCTGCACTGTGCTCCTGGGGTGCGGGATGTCGACGGCCCGTACACCCTATTCGTACGGAAGTCCTTTTTGCGCACTCATGGTGCACTCATGGCATGTTCATGCGCGCGAGGAGACCTGTTGTGCTCATGTTGTGCTCATGCGTGCGGGGAAACGTTACTCGGCGAGTTCCTCCAGCAGCCGGGCCGTCGGCAGACCCGCCCGCAGATAGTCGACGAACAGGTCGTTGTGCAGCGCCCACGGCGAGCGGCGGGCCCGGATCAGCCGGATCGCCTCCTCCGCGGAGTGGCCCCGCCGCACCAGGGCGTGCGCGACCACGAGCCCCGAGCGGTTGTAGCCGTGGTAACAGCGGACGAGGACCTCGCGGCCCTCGTCCATCGCCTCGCTCGCGGCCTGTGCCAGCCGGATCACCCCCGCGAGCTGGGTCCCGTCCAGCGGCCCGTCCGGAATGGGCCACACATGGTGTTCGACGCCCGGATCGGGACCGTGACCGGGCAGCCGTAGCAGGGTCTGTACGAGATCGAACTCATCGCGTACGACGGCGAATTCAAGTTGTCCGGAACGCCCCCGGAACTCGTGCCCGCCCATCCACAGGCCGGGCACGATCTCGCTCCACGGGTCGTCCGGGGCCGGTACGTCGGGCTGCTTCCTGCGGGTACGCAAACACGCCTCCCCAAGTCCCCCTCCCAACTCCTGTCAAAGGTAACCGGGTTCTTGCCCGCAGAGCACCCCGCCTGTTCCCATGGTCAAGGGGTGATGGTGCATGAACGGACTGCGCGTCATACCGACCTGGCGACACGGTCAGGAGCGGCTCTACGTGTGCCAGACGGACGGACGGAACATCGCCTGGTACGACCGTGAGGCGGCCAGGGTCAACCTGCTCAGCGAGGACGAGCAGGAGGAGGTGCTGGAGGTCCTCGGCCCCTTCATCACCGGACCGGTGACCGTGGGCCCGCCGGCGGTGCCGACCCCGGCCGAGCTGGCGCGGCTCTCCCTGCACCCGGACGACGACCTGGCGCCCAACCGCCCCGGCGAGGCGCTGCTGGTCGCCCTGGACCGCGAGCCGGGCCCGAACCACCGGCTGCGCCCGGACCCGCGCCGCCGCGCCCTCGCGGCGGAGCAGGCGGTGGGCGAGGCCCTGGACCGGCTGGACGGCGCGGGCTGGCACGCCCTGCACTCCATCCCGCTCCCCGGGGGCGACCGCGTCCACCACCTGGCGATCGGCCCCGGCGGCCTGTTCGCCGTACACACCCTGTACGCCCGCAAACAGCGGGTGACGGTCGCGGACCCCATGGTCACCCTGGGGCGCCGCGACCCCCACCCGCTGCTGCGCCGCGTGCGCGCCGACGCCGACCGCGCGTCCTACGCCCTCACGGCCGAGGTCCACCCGGTGCTGGCCCTGGTCGGCCCGGCGGACGTCGCCGTCACGGCCCCCCTGCGCGAGGTCCGCGTCCTCCGCGACACGGAGGTCGAGGGCCTCGCCCGCACCGGCGGCGTACTGAAGCCGGCGGACGTGGAGGCGCTGCACGCGATGGCCCGGGACCGGGGGACGTGGACGCGGGTGTGACCTTCGGCTAGTGGAGCGGCTTGAAGTAGTGGTCGAGGGTCCAGGCGCCGATGCGGGTGCCGACGTCGTTGGCCACGATGTCGCTGGTCCGGAAGTGGATGCCGGCCCAGACCCGGGCGTTGATCACGTCCCGGTTGTAGTCCGCGGCGCTCGTGTACGTCCGGGTGGTGCCCGTGACGGCCGAGGAGATACGGAAGTCGATGTCGCCGCCGGTCAGCCGGGACAGGACCTTCATCGTGGCGCCGTCGTTGGTGCAGTGGCCGCTCATGTAGTCCGGGTAGGCGGGCGTGTCCAGCAGCGGCAGCCAGTCCGGGTCGGGCGAGGTGGCGGGGTTGCCGTCGGTGTCCGCGAGCCGGACCGCCGTGATGGGCCGCCACTGGCCGTACGTCAGCTTGGTGTTCCACGCGGTGATCGACGCGTCGGCGGTCGCCGTACCGGTGGCCGCGAACAGCCGCGCCGCCTCCACGATGTCCAGCCCGTGCCGCTCGACGTACCCGCGGTAGGCCGCCTGGAACTGCACCGGCAGCACGTCACCGAAGAACCGCCCGGTCTCGGTCTGCGCGTCGGTCCGCCCGGACCCGGTCCGCGCGCCCATCGCCTTCACCTCGGCGAAGTCCTTCGTGTACGTCTTCGAGGTCAGCGCCGGCGGGGGACCGGGCCGCAGCTGATCGGAGGAGTTCAGCACCATGGGCCGCACCTTCGCGAGCCACGGGTCGACCATCGGCGCGTCGGCGGGCAGGGTGGGCCGCCAGACGCCGGGTGCGGGCGGCTTGTCGAAGGTGACCGGCGCGCCCCGACCGTCACCCTCGCGCAGCCGCACGATGTGCGCGGCGGCTTTCTCCCCGAAGGCGACCCCGTCTCGCTCGGCCTTCCCGTCGGGGATCTTGGCGAGCGAGGCGGTGTACGCGGCCTCGATGCGCTTCTGCGAGGCCGGGAAGTAGGTGAGGAGGATCCGGTGCGCGGCGGCAGCGGCGGCGGCCTCGGAGGAGGCGTTGCGCGGCCCTCGTACGTCCCACTTGTATTCGGCGTACCGGCCCTCGATCCCGACCACCGCGTTGTAGACGGCGGCCTGGACGAAGCCGTACCAGAGGAACGGCTCGGCGGTCGGCCGCTTGGCGTCGCCGAAGACGACGTCGACGGCGGTCCTGTTCCAGTCGCTGACGACACCGGCGCCCGGCACGGGCCGCGGGGCCGCGGTGGCCGCCTCGGGTGCCCAGGGGAGGGCGGCGAGGGCGAGGGCGGTGAGGCTTACCGCGAGGGTGCGGGTGCGGGTACGTGGACGGGTGCGTGGTCGAGCTTCCATGCTGCTCCTTGGTGCGTGCGGGCGTGCCGGTGTCCCCCTTGGTCAGAGGTGCCCGCAAAACGGCGGGTGGGGTGCACCCGTTGGAGCTGTTTACAACGCTTAATGGCGCTTTACGACGCTTTACTGCGCTTTATTGCTGCCCGCCGGGCCGAGGGCTCAGGGCAGCCGGCCGGCGGCACGCGAGTCGAGGAGCGGTGCGAGCAGGTCGCCGTAGTCCTGTAGGCGGGGCGCGATGTCAGGTGCCTGGAAGGCCAGCCGGTCCGGCGCCGTGCAGGCCTCGACCTCGCTCCAGGTGACCGGCGCCGAGACGGTGGGCTCCGGCCGGGCGCGCAGGGTGTAGGGCGTGGCGGTGGTCTTCCGGGCCGCGTTCTGGCTCCAGTCGACGAAGACCTTCCCGGGCCGCAGGCTCCGGGTCATCCGGTGCAGCACCAGCCGCGGCATGGCCCGCTCGGCCTCGACGGCGAGCTGTTTGGCGTACTCGCTGACCTGCTCGGACGAGGCGGATCGTACGGCGGCGAGCAGGTGCAGTCCCTTGGACCCGGAAGTCTTGGCGAAGGCGTCGATGCCGTCGTCCGCGAGCCGTTCGCGCAGCCACAGGGCGACCCGGCAGCAGTCGACGACGGTCGCGGGAGCACCGGGATCGAGGTCGAAGACGATCCGGTCGGCGGCGCCGGGATCCTGGGCGACCCACTGATGCGTATGGAATTCCGTCACCAGATTGGCGGCCCACATCAGACTCGGCAGATCCTGCACGAGCACCATCCGGGCCGGCCCCTCCGACCGCGGCACCTCGGCGGTGGTGACCCAGTCGGGCGTACCCGGAGGCACGTTCTTGGTGAAGAACACCTGCCCGTCAGGCCCGTCCGGATACCGCAGGAAGGAGACGGGCCGGTCCCGCAGGTGGGGAAGGATCGCCTCGGCGTTGACGGCGTAGTAGTGCAGCACCTCGCCCTTGGTGAACCCGGTCTCCGGATAGAGCACCTTCTCCAGGTTGCTGAGGGCGAGCCGTCTCCCGTCCACCTCCGTGATGGGCGTCATAAGATAAGAATCTCACGCAAATGCCACGAAACCGGAGTCACGCCACCGAAAGGGCGGGTGCCGCAGGTGAGATCCATATGGAACGGAGCCATCTCCTTCGGCCTGGTCAGCATCCCGATCAAGCTGGTGAACGCCACCGAGAGCCGCTCGATCTCCTTCCGCCAGATCCACCTGGAGGACGGCGGCCGCATCCGCTACCGCAAGTTCTGCGAACTGGAGGACAGGGAGGTCACGTCCGCCGAGATCGGCAAGGGTTACGAGGATGCCGACGGCTCGATCATCCAGATCACGGACGAGGACCTGTCCCACCTCCCCCTCCCCACGGCGAAGACGATCGAGATCGTGGCCTTCGTGCCGGCGGACCGCATAGACCCCCTCCAGATGGACGCGTCGTACTACCTGGCGGCAGGCGGCGCCCCGGCGGCGAAGCCGTACACCCTGCTCCGCGAGGCCCTGAAGCGCAGCAACAAGGTGGCGATAGCCAAGTACGCCCTGCGAGGCCGCGAACGCCTGGGCATGCTCCGCGTCGTGGACGACGCGATCGCCATGCACGGCCTCCTGTGGCCGGACGAGGTCCGCGCTCCCGAGGGCGTCGCCCCCGACACGAACGTCACCGTCAACGACAAGGAACTCGACCTGGCGGACGCCCTCATGAACACCCTGGGCGAAATAGACCTAGACGAACTCCACGACGAGTACCGCGAGGCCTTGGAGGAGGTCGTAGCGGCGAAGGCGGCGGGCGAGACCCCACCCGAGGCCCCGGAACCGGCGAAGGGCGGCAAGGTCCTGGACCTGATGGCGGCGCTGGAGAAGAGCGTGAGCGCGGCGAAGAAGTCGCGGGGAGAGGAGGCCGGGGAGGCCGAGGCAGAAGCCGAGGTGAGACGCCTACCGGCCCGGAAGTCGGCCCGGGCGACTCCGAAACAGACGACGGGCAAGAAGTCGACGTCGACGGCGGCCGGAAAGAAGACGACGGCGAAGAAGACAACGACGTCGGCGAAGAAGTCGACGTCGAAATCCACACAGACGGCGAAGAAGACGACGGCGAAGAAATCAGCACCGGCGAAGAAGACGCCGTCACGCAAGCGCACGGCGTGAGGCAACCCGGGCTCAACTACCTTCCCAGCCAAGGGCTTACACCCGCAACGGCCTCAAACTCAAACGCGAGGTTCTCGCGCGAGGCGCCGGCTCAGCACAGCGACCACGCGATCACCTCCCGATCAGGGAAGCCACCGGCCTCGTGAAGGACGGCGAAGACGATCTCATCGACGACCGAGACCCGCCCTCGATCGGAGTAGCGGAACCATGCCTCCTCGGTGATCTCCCGCGACGGGATCAGTTCACCGTGGTGATCGGCGGTGTGACAGATCATCCGGAAGGGACAGGGCTCGGGATGACCCTCCTCGTGCGGGAGATCGGCGAGGAACGGCGGGCGGTCATCGGCCCTGGGCCTCGTTGTCGGACTCACCCGGCTCACGACGACCGCCCGGGAAGTCACTTTCTCCGGCACCGCGTTGCCATTCACCATGGCCCGGCACCCTATCGGAGGGGGTGGTCGTCAGGGGCGGCGCTTGGCTGGAACCGACCCAGGAATGACGTCCTTTCCGAGCCGCTCCCTGATGAGGTACGTCAACTCGGACCCTTCGACGAGCTGAAGTCGACCATGCTGCCGGCCGAAGTCGCGGCTAGCTCTACCGAACCGTGAGGCACTCATCAGCACGCCTTTCGCGACCAGCTTGTATTCCAGGAGACCGGTTACGACGCCCATGCTGTCCATCAGCCGGTATTTCGACAGCACCGTGGATCGCATTGACCTGGCTCAGCCGTAGAGTCGTGAACTGTTCCGACCTCGTGGATTGGTCGGCGAAAGGCGATGAGGTGTCCAGGGAATTCCGCCGGATACGTGGAGGCAGCCAGGATCGCCGAGAAACCACTCAACTGCCTCAGATTTCCGGCAGGCCACAAGTTCGGCGTCGTATCTCATCCTGCCCAGGCTGGGCTCTACTGGTGCGAACCCCTCCCATGTAGGCGATGGCTCGGGGCGGGACCAAGGACGTTCGTCGAAGACCGTCGACACACGCACCCGGCACGAAGGGCCTCGCACTGCGGCACCTCACATATGGCCAGCGTGTACCGGAAGGCCGTAAAGATCATCGGGCTGTCATGGCGTGATCACCGGAAACAGCTGCTCTCGACAGCGTCCGCCTGCACGTACGCGAAGACCCCGGCCTCAGCGTTTCCACTGATGTCGGGGTCTCTGGGCACCTCATTCAAGGTGCCCCCGGCAGGATTCGAACCTGCGCACACGGCTCCGGAGGCCGTTGCTCTATCCCCTGAGCTACGGGGGCGTGGCCGCTGCGTTGTGTGTGCGGCGACGGGTAGAACCCTACCAGCTCCAACAGGGTGTTCATGAACGGGTTTCCTGGCGTCGGCCCGGGCGTCGGTGCAGGGTGATGGGTGTAGGTGGGCGGGGGCGTAGCCCGTGGGTGGGGGTTGGCTTCGGCTCTTTGTGCGGGGGCCGTACAGGCTGTCACCGTGGTCGCCGTGCCGATTGGGAGGTGTCCCTCGCGCAGGTTGGAAGTGGGGAAAAGCCGGACGCGGTGGCCGGTGTCGACCTACTCTCGAGTTGTGCCAGGCGCGTCGGGTCGGGTGCTTGTTGTGGACGACAACAAGGTCATCCGGCAGTTGATCAGGGTCAATCTCGAGCTCGAGGGGCTCGAGGTCGTGACCGCGGCCGATGGTGCCGAGTGTCTGGATGTCGTTCATCAGGTGCGGCCCGATGTCGTGACACTCGATGTCGTCATGCCGCGGCTCGACGGGCTGCGGACTGCCGCGCGGCTGCGTTCCGACCCCCGTACCCGTGACCTTCCTCTCGCCATCATCAGCGCCTGTACCTCCTACGAGGTCGAGACCGGCCTCGACGTCGGTGTCGACGCCTTCCTCGCCAAGCCCTTCGAGCCCGCCGAACTCGTACGCCTCGTAAAGCAGTTGATCGAGCGGAGGGCGAGTGGGAGTGGGAGAGGAAGGGGCGAGGATTCAGGGGTTGAGTCCGTCTTCGGGGTTGGGGAGGCCGAGCGCGCCGGACGTGCCGGTGCCTGAGGCGTCCTCCCGCTGGGTGTCTGAGCCGCCGGCCTCTCGTCGGGCGCCTAAGCCTTAGTCCCTCCCGGCGCTGGCTTCACCACACCAAGCCCCCGGCCCCAGTGACCGAGTCGCGCCCAGTCGCAGCAAGGCCGATCCCGCCGCCTCGGACAAGCCCCCGCCCCGCCCCACCACCGCCTGGCCCTCGCCCGGCACCCACCCCGTCCCACATCCCGGACCCTCCCCAAACCAGCTCGCCTACCCACCCCCCTCCTCCCATACGCTTGTCCCGTGACCCCCGTCGAGCTTTCCCACACCGTGCTGCGCGCGGTGCGTCGTGCTGTCGACGAGGGGGAGCTGAGTGTTGCCGTTCCGGTACGGGCCGTGGTTGCGCCGCCCGGGCCCGGGGGCTGTGGGGACTACGCCACCAACATCGCCCTCCAGCTCGCCCGCCCGGCCGGCCGCGCGCCGCGCGACGTCGCCGAGATCCTCCGGCAGCATCTCGCCGCAGCCGACGGCATCGCCGACGTCACCCTCACCGGGCCCGGGTTCCTCAACATCAGCCTCGGAGAGGACGTGGTCTCCGCCGAGGCCGCGCTCGTGACGGACATCCTGCGGGCGGGGGCCGCCTACGGTCACTCCGACGTCCTCGCCGGGGAGACCGTCGAGCTGCGGATCCCGTACGACGACGTCCGGGCCGACGTTCTCGCCGACGCCCTCAGCCGCATCATCGCCTCCCAGGGCGGTCGCGCCGAGGTCGATCACCGTGAACCGGTCAACCTCCGTCCCGTCCCGGCCCCGGAGGACCCCGCCCCTCTGGGCCCCGACGCCGCCCGCTGGGCGCTGCTGCACCCCGCCGCTCACGACCGGCCCCGTATCACCGCCGAGCACCTCGTCCAGCGCGAGAGCAACCCGCTCTTCCGCGTCCGTTACGCCCACGCCCGCACCCGGGCCCTCAGCCGCAACGCCGCCGACCTGGGCTTCTCCAGCGAGCCGGGCGACCCCCGGGACCCCGAAGCCATTGACGCCAGGCACCTCGAACCCGGCGGAAGCCCGCACGCTGAGGCCGTCGACGCCAGTCACCGCGCCCCCAACAGCACTCCGCGCCCCGAGGCCCGCGGCCCCCGACCCCCCGAGCCCGCCGACATCCGGCACCTCGAACCGAGCAGAATCCCGCACCCCGAGCCCCTCGACGCGAGCCCTCCGAAGTCCGGCGGGCCCCGGCGCCCCCAGCCCGCCGCTCCCCGGCATCCCGACGTCACCCCCCTCGTCGCGTCTCGCCATCCCGACGTCACCCCCCTCATCACGTCCCGGCACCCCGACATCACCTCCCTCGTCACCCCCTTGGTCACCGCCCTGGCCGACCACCCCCGCATCCTCACCACCGCCGCCACCCGCCGTTCCCCCGACCGCCTCACCCGGCAGCTCGTCACCGTCGCCGATGCCGTCCTCGCCCTCCTGCCCACCGTCCTCCCGCGCGGCGACGAGAAACCCTCGGCCGCCCACCGCGCCCGGCTCGCGCTCGCCGAAGCCGCCGGGACGGTGCTGGCCGGCGGCCTGTCCCTGCTCGGCATCGACGCACCCGACCACCTCTAGAAGCCACTGGAGCCGCCGCCGACTGGAAGTCACTGGACAAGCCCGACCAGGGCCAGGGGCCAGGTTCAGCCACGGTCATCAACTGCACGCAGCCGCAGCGGTACCCGTACCCCTGCTTCAGCCGCAGCCCGCACCCGCAGCTACAGCCGAAGCCATAGCGACAGCGTCAGCCGCAGCTACAGCTACAGCTACAGCTACAGCCGTAGTCACAGCTACAGACGCAGCCACCGGACAAGCCCACCCCCCAGCCACTGGACAAGCCCCCAGCGCCACCCACCCCAGCCAACGGCCCCAGCAGCCCCCAGAGAAGCCACCAGAAAGTCACGAAGCAGATGAGCCGTTCCGCACACCCCGCCGGGCCCCGTCACGCCGACGTCCTTCCCGAGGGGCACTACTCCGCTCCGCCCGCCGACCTCAACACCCTCGACCCCAAGGTCTGGTCCCAGACGGTCGCCCGGGACGAGGACGGCGTCGCGACCGTCGGCGGCATCGACGTCAAGACCCTCGCCGAGGAGTACGGCACCCCCGCCTACGTCCTCGACGAGGCCGACTTCCGCGCCCGCGCCCGCGCCTGGCGGGCCGCCTTCGGGGCCGACGCCGACGTCTTCTACGCCGGCAAGGCCTTCCTCTCCCGTGCCGTCGTGCGGTGGCTGCACGAGGAAGGGCTCAACCTCGACGTATGTTCCGGCGGCGAACTCGCCACCGCCCTCTCCGCCGGCATGCCCGCCGACCGCGTCGCCTTCCACGGCAACAACAAGTCCAAGGAAGAGATCCACCGCGCGATCACCGCCGGCGTGGGCCGTATCGTCCTCGACTCCTTCCAGGAGATCGTCCGCGTCGCCCACATCGCGCGGGAGCTGGGCAAGCGGCAGCGCGTGCAGATCCGTATCACCGTGGGTGTGGAGGCTCACACCCACGAGTTCATCGCCACCGCCCATGAAGACCAGAAGTTCGGGATTCCGCTCGCCGGCGGACAGGCCGCCGAGGCCGTGCGGCGGGCCCTCCAGCTCGACTCCCTCGAACTCATCGGCATCCACAGCCACATCGGGTCGCAGATCTTCGACATGTCCGGCTTCGAGGTCGCCGCCCACCGCGTGGTCGGGCTGCTCAAGGACATCCGCGACGAGCACGGCGTCGAGCTGCCGGAGATTGACCTTGGAGGTGGGCTGGGTATCGCCTACACCTCCGACGACGATCCCCGTGAACCCCACGAGATCGCCAAGGCGCTCACCGAGATCGTCAGCCGGGAGTGTGACGCCGCCAGGCTGCGGACCCCTCGGATCTCCGTCGAGCCGGGGCGCGCCATCGTCGGGCCCACCGCCTTCACTCTCTACGAGGTCGGCACCATCAAGCCCCTCGACGGGCTGCGGACCTACGTCTCCGTCGACGGGGGCATGTCCGACAACATCCGGACCGCGTTGTACGACGCCGAGTACAGCGTCGCTCTCGTGTCCCGGACGAGCGACGCCGAGCCCATGCTCGCCCGCGTCGTCGGCAAGCACTGCGAGAGCGGGGACATCGTGGTCAAGGACGCGTTCCTGCCGGCCGACCTGGCACCGGGTGACCTCATCGCCGTACCGGCCACGGGTGCCTACTGCCGGTCCATGGCGAGCAACTACAACCACGTCCTGCGCCCGCCGGTCGTCGCCGTCAACGACGGCGCGTCCAGGGTCATCGTCCGGCGCGAGACGGAGGAGGACCTGCTGCGGCTCGACGTCGGCTGAGAACATCAGCGCTGGAAGATCTCCGGTCTTCCACCCCCGTACAAATGAAATAGATGTCTCACGATCCGGACGAAGGGCAGAAAGTCCCGTCCGGTGAGTGAGACTGGTCCAACCGTAGACGGTATGAGGAAACGAGGTCGGATGATGCGTACGCGTCCGCTGAAGGTGGCGCTGCTGGGCTGTGGGGTTGTCGGCTCAGAGGTGGCGCGCATCATGACGACGCACGCCGACGACCTCGCCGCCAGGATCGGGGCCCCCGTGGAGCTCGCGGGGGTCGCGGTGCGGCGGCCCTCCAAGGTGCGTGAGGGGATCGACCCCTCCCTGGTCACCACCGACGCCACCGCCCTCGTCAAACGCGGCGACATTGATGTCGTGGTGGAGGTCATCGGGGGCATCGAGCCCGCTCGTTCGCTCATCACCACCGCCTTCGAGCATGGTGCGTCCGTCGTCTCCGCCAACAAGGCGCTTCTCGCCCAGGACGGTGCCGCCCTGCATGCCGTCGCCGAGCAGCACGGCAGGGACCTCTACTACGAGGCCGCCGTCGCGGGTGCGATTCCGTTGATCCGGCCGCTGCGGGAGTCGCTGGCCGGTGACAAGGTCAACCGGGTGCTCGGGATCGTCAACGGGACCACCAACTTCATCCTCGACAAGATGGACTCCACGGGGGCCGGCTACCAGGAGGCCCTCGACGAGGCCACCGCCCTGGGGTACGCGGAAGCCGACCCCACCGCCGACGTCGAGGGCTTCGACGCCGCCGCCAAGGCCGCCATCCTCGCCGGCATCGCCTTCCACTCGCGCGTGCGCCTCGACGACGTCTACCGCGAGGGCATGACCGAGGTCACCGCCGCCGACTTCGCCTCGGCGAAGAACATGGGCTGCACCATCAAGCTGCTCGCCATCTGCGAGCGGGCCGGGGACGGCGGGTCCGTCACCGCGCGCGTGCACCCCGCGATGATCCCGCTGAGCCACCCGCTGGCCTCCGTGCGCGGCGCCTACAACGCCGTGTTCGTCGAGTCCGACGCGAGCGGACAGCTCATGTTCTACGGCCCCGGCGCGGGCGGTGCGCCCACCGCCTCGGCCGTGCTCGGCGACCTCGTCGCCGTCTGCCGCAACCGGCTCAGCGGGGCAACGGGGCCCGGCGAGTCGGCGTATGCCGCGCTGCCCGTGTCGGGAATGGGGGACGTCGTCACCCGCTACCACATCAGCCTCGATGTCGCCGACAAACCGGGTGTTCTCGCCCAGGTCGCGACCGTGTTCGCGGAGCACGGGGTTTCCATCGATACGGTTCGGCAGCAAGGTCGTCCAGAAGGGGACGGCGAGGCCTCTCTCGTCGTCGTCACCCACCGGGCCTCCGACGCCTCCCTCTCCGGGACCGTCGAGGCGCTGCGCAAGCTCGACACCGTGCGGGGTGTCGCCAGCATCATGCGGGTTGAAGGAGAGTAACCAGCAATGACCCACCAGTGGCGCGGAATCATCGAGGAGTACCGGGACCGGCTGCCCGTCTCCGACACTACGCCGGTCGTGACGCTCCGCGAGGGCGGTACGCCCCTCGTGCCCGCGCAGGTGCTCTCCGAGCGCACGGGCTGTGAGGTTCACCTCAAGGTCGAGGGCGCGAACCCCACGGGGTCCTTCAAGGACCGCGGGATGACCATGGCCATCACGAAGGCCAAGGAGGAGGGCGCGCAGGCCGTCATCTGCGCCTCCACCGGCAACACCTCGGCGAGCGCCGCCGCTTACGCGGTGCGCGCCGGCATGGTTTCGGCCGTTCTCGTCCCGCAGGGCAAGATCGCGCTCGGCAAGATGGGCCAGGCGCTCGTGCACGGCGCCAAGATCCTCCAGGTCGACGGCAACTTCGACGACTGCCTCACGCTCGCCCGCTCGCTCAGCGAGAACTACCCCGTGGCGCTGGTGAATTCGGTCAACCCCGTGCGTATCGAGGGCCAGAAGACGGCCGCCTTCGAGATCGTCGACATGCTCGGCGACGCACCCGACATCCACGTCCTCCCGGTCGGCAACGCGGGCAACATCACGGCCTATTGGAAGGGCTACAAGGAGTACGCCGGTGACGGCGTCGCCTCCAGGACCCCCCGGATGTGGGGGTTCCAGGCCTCCGGTTCCGCCCCGATCGTGCGCGGCGAGGTCGTCAAGGACCCCTCGACCATCGCCACCGCCATCCGCATCGGCAACCCGGCGTCCTGGCAGTTCGCGCTCGCCGCGCGCGACGAGTCCGGCGGCCTCATCGACGAGGTGACGGACCGTGAGATCCTGCGCGCCTACCGGCTGTTGGCCGCTCAGGAGGGCGTCTTCGTGGAGCCCGCGTCCGCCGCGTCCGTCGCCGGTCTGCTGAAGGCCGCCGAGCAGGGCAAGGTCGATCCGGGGCAGACGATCGTGTGCACCGTGACCGGAAACGGTCTGAAGGACCCCGACTGGGCCGTCGCCGGCGCCCCGCAGCCGGTCACCGTCCCGGTCGACGCGGCCACCGCGGCCGAGCGACTCGGTCTCGCCTGAGGGATACCCCTCGGGAGGGGTGCACAGGGGGCTTACGACACGCATCGTGCGCCTCCTGTGCGCCCTATGTCGCCACAGAACCTTCCTTCGATAGGCTGTACCGAACCCGCCCGCTGCATATGCCTCCGCGTATGACGGGTGCCGCGCCGTCTCCGCGGCCCGCAGGGTCTTCGTACGTCATCGAATGTCTTCGACAATCACGCAGCTCAAGGAGAGTCATCGAGCGATGGCCGGTCCAGCGTTCCGCGCCGCCGCCGTCAGGGTGCGCGTCCCCGCCACCAGCGCCAACCTCGGCCCGGGCTTCGACGCCCTCGGCCTGTCGCTGGGGCTCTACGACGACGTGGTCGTCCGGGTGGCCGACTCCGGGCTGCACATCGACATCGCGGGCGAGGGCAGCGAGACGCTGCCGCGTGACGAGAACCACCTCCTCGTACGCTCCCTGCGCACCGCCTTCGACCTGCTCGGCGGGCAGCCGCGCGGCCTCGAGATCGTGTGCGCCAACCGCATCCCGCACGGCCGCGGCCTGGGCTCCTCCTCCGCCGCGATCTGCGCCGGCATCGTCGCCGCGCGAGCCGTGACCATAGGCGGCGAGTCAAGGCTCGACGACACCGCCCTGCTCGAGCTCGCGACCGAGATCGAGGGCCACCCCGACAACGTGGCGGCCTGTCTGCTCGGCGGCTTCACCCTCTCCTGGATGGAGGCGGGCGCCGCCCGCGCGATCAGGATGGATGCCGCCGATTCCATCGTTCCGGTGGTTTTCGTGCCCGGGAAGCCGGTCCTCACCGAGACCGCGCGCGGCCTGCTGCCGCGCACCGTGCCGCACGTCGACGCCGCCACCAACGCGGGCCGTGCCGCGCTGCTCGTCGAGGCCCTGACCAGGCGCCCCGAGCTGCTGCTGCCCGCCACCGAGGACCGTCTCCACCAGGAGTACCGCGCGCCGGCCATGCCGGAGAGCGCCGCGCTGGTGGAGCGGCTGCGGGCCGACGGAGTCCCGGCAGTCATCTCCGGCGCGGGACCCACCGTGCTGGCGCTGGCCGACGCCGACAGCGCCGACAAGGTGTCCCACCTGGCAGGCGAGGGCTGGGCGGCCAACCGGCTGGACCTCGACGCACAGGGAGCGATCGTGCTGCCGCTAGCGGCGGCCAATGACGTCTGAGACATCTGAAACCGGCGCTTGCCGGATTTCGAGAGGGGGAATGTTTGTTGGATCCGGTAGTGTTAACCTCAAGTCTGCACCCGACCCCACCATGGCGAGGTGCTTGTTGTCCCCGTCCGGGACAGACATTCTTCCGGGAGCCTCCCAAGCCGCACTGTGTTCCGTACGACGTACGCGGGCAGTACCTCGTACGCGGGCGCTGAGCGACTTGCCGGGCACGCTCCGGAATCGGTGCTACCGAGCCACGTGACACTGACACCCGGTGCCACGGCCCAGGTCTCGGCAAGCGCCATCCCAGATATTTCCTCCGCCTCCATGGGCGGACCACCGCCCCGGCACGGTCCACACAGCAAGGACCGAAGCCGGACAGCACAACCGGTCGCCGAGCCAGACAGGCCGACGTCCGCTCCAGGGAAGGACCCTTCGTGAGCGACACCACCGATCTGATGGGCGCACGTGTCGAGGAGACCGCTGCCGCGCCCGCCACGGACGCCTCCGCGCCTGCCACCGGTGCCGGCTCCCGGCGGCGCCGCGGTACCGGCCTCGAGGGCATGGTGCTGGCCGAGCTGCAGCAGGTCGCCTCGGGCCTCGGCATCAGGGGCACCGCGCGGATGCGCAAGAGCCAGCTGATCGAGGTCATCAAGGAGGCGCAGGCCGGAGGCGGTGCCGCGGCCCCCAAGGCCGACGCTGCCACCGAGACCAAGCCGAAGCGCCGGGCCACCTCCAAGGCCCGTACCGGCGAGGACGCCGAGAAGAAGGCGGACGCCAAGGCCGAGGCCGCCGCCGAGAAGGCCGTGGCCCAGCAGCAGATCGAGATTCCCGGCCAGCCCGCCTCCGACGACGCCCCCACCGAGCGCCGCCGTCGCCGTGCCACGGCCGAGGCCGGCGCTCCGGCCGCGTCGAGCACCGAGACGATCGTCGCCGAGGCGAAGAGCGAGCCGAAGGCCGAGACGCCCGCCCAGGGCCAGCCGCAGGGCGACGCCGGTGACGCCGACGGCCGGCAGGGCCGCCGCGACCGCCGGGACCGCGACCGCGGGCGTGACCGCGGCGACCGCGGTGACCGTCGCAAGGGCGACGACCAGCAGGGCCAGGGCGGTCAGCGCCAGCAGCAGAACCAGCAGCAGGGCGGCGGCCGCCAGGACCGTCAGCAGCGCGACAACGGCCCGCAGGACGACGACGACTTCGAGGGCGGCCGCCGTGGCCGCCGGGGCCGTTACCGGGACCGCCGTGGCCGTCGCGGGCGTGACGAGATCGGCGGCGCCGAGCCGCAGCTGTCCGAGGACGACGTCCTGATCCCGGTCGCGGGCATCCTGGACATCCTCGACAACTACGCCTTCATCCGTACGTCGGGCTACCTCCCGGGCCCCAACGACGTGTACGTCTCCCTCGCCCAGGTCCGCAAGAACGGCCTGCGCAAGGGCGACCACGTCACCGGTGCGGTCCGCCAGCCCAAGGAAGGCGAGCGGCGCGAGAAGTTCAACGCGCTGGTCCGCCTGGACTCCGTCAACGGCATGGCGCCCGAACACGGCCGCGGCCGCCCGGAGTTCAACAAGCTCACCCCGCTCTACCCGCAGGACCGCCTCCGCCTGGAGACGGACCCGGGCGTCCTCACCACGCGCATCATCGACCTGGTGTCGCCGATCGGTAAGGGCCAGCGCGGTCTGATCGTGGCCCCGCCGAAGACCGGCAAGACCATGATCATGCAGGCGATCGCCAACGCGATCACGCACAACAACCCCGAGTGCCACCTGATGGTCGTCCTGGTCGACGAGCGTCCGGAAGAGGTCACCGACATGCAGCGGTCGGTGAAGGGCGAGGTCATCTCCTCGACCTTCGACCGCCCGGCCGAGGACCACACCACGGTCGCCGAGCTCGCCATCGAGCGCGCCAAGCGCCTGGTGGAGCTGGGCCACGACGTCGTCGTACTGCTCGACTCGATCACGCGTCTGGGCCGTGCGTACAACCTGGCGGCGCCCGCCTCCGGCCGCATCCTGTCCGGTGGTGTCGACTCGACCGCGCTGTACCCGCCGAAGCGCTTCTTCGGTGCCGCGCGGAACATCGAGGACGGCGGCTCGCTGACCATCCTCGCCACCGCGCTGGTGGACACCGGGTCCCGCATGGACGAGGTGATCTTCGAGGAGTTCAAGGGCACCGGCAACATGGAGCTCAAGCTCGACCGGAAGCTCGCCGACAAGCGCATCTTCCCGGCGGTGGACGTCGACGCGTCCGGCACCCGCAAGGAGGAGATCCTCCTCGGCAACGAGGAGCTGGCGGTCGTCTGGAAGCTCCGCCGTGTGCTGCACGCGCTGGACCAGCAGCAGGCGATCGAGCTGCTTCTCGACAAGATGAAGCAGACCAAGTCGAACGTCGAGTTCCTGATGCAGATCCAGAAGACCACGCCCACGCCGGGCAACGGCGACTGAGCGCGGACCTTCCGCAGGGCGGCCCCCGTCACACCAGTGACGGGGGCCGCCCTTTTGGCGCTGAGAGAGGTGGGTGCACCATGCACCCCTTCCGACTCATGCACCTCTGAGGGGACTCCCTTGTCCGAAACCTCGTCCACCGGCGGCCGGCACAGACGGCGGATACGCCTCGCGCTGCCCCTGACCGCCGCCGGCGCCGCCGCGGCCGTCGCCGCCGCGCTGCTTGGCACCTCGGCCAACGCCGCGACGTCCGTGCCGACGCCGACGGCCAAGCCCGCCACCAGCTCCGTGTCGACCGCCGAGCTGACCGAGCGCATCGCCGGGGCCCTCGCCACCGACGGCACCGCCGGGGACACGACGACCAAGAAGTCGACGCTCAGCGCCGGCACCACCGGCTCCACCGTGAGCCCGAAGGTCGTCGGCGGCACCGACACCGCCATCACCACGGCGCCCTGGATGGCGCAGCTCTGGTACTACGACGACAACGGCACCGCCGACGACACCAGCGACGACATCGGCTTCTTCTGCGGCGGCACCGTCGTCGCGCCGACGAAGATCCTCACCGCCGCGCACTGCGTCAAGGACGAGAACGGCACGAGCTACAACTGGAAGGCGTACGGCGCCGTCCTGACCGGCACCAACCAGCTGCCGACCACCGACAGTTCGGGCAACACCGACCTGCACGGCGGCACGGTCTCGCTGCCCCTGCGGCAGTGGAACCACCCCTCGTACAGCGCGACGACCGTCAACAACGACATCGCCGTCCTCACCCTCGCCGCGCCGGTCACGGCGACGCCGATCCGCATGACGACGTCCGGCGACACCGCCTCGTACACGGGCGGCACCAGCGCCAAGATCTACGGCTGGGGCCGGACCAGCTCCACCAGCGACGACATCTCCGACACCCTGAAGTCGGCCACGCTGACCATCCACACCGACGCCACCTGCTCCGGTGTGTACGGCTCCGAGTACGTCAAGGGCCACATGATCTGCGCCGGTACGCAGAGCGGCAGCGACACGGGCACCAAGGCCGCCTGCAACGGCGACTCCGGCGGGCCGCTGGTCGTGAACAACCGGATCGTGGGTGTCGTCTCCTGGGGCGTCGCGGACTGTGTCGCCCAGGGCTACTACAGCGTCTTCTCCAAGGTCAGCACGTACGTCGGTGCCGCCTACGCGAACGTCGACGACGCCAACCTCAGCTACACGGACGGCAAGGCCGACCTGTTCGTGCGCAGCTCCTCCGACAAGGAGGCGTACGAGAAGGACTCCAAGGGCACCTCGTTCGGAGCCCGTCAGTCCCTGGGGTCGTACTCCGGCGTGAACGTCGTGCTGCAGACCGACCTCAACCGGGACGGCTACCAGGACCTGGTGGTGCGTGAGAGTTCGACGGGGAACGTGTACTGGCTGCACTACGTGCCGGCCAGCGGCTCCTGGTCCAAGACCAAGGTGTTCAGCGGCTGGACGACCCGGACCCGGATCGTCACCCCGGGCGACCTCACCGGCGACTACAAGCCCGACCTCGTCTCCGTGGACTCCGCGGGCAAGGCGTGGCTCTACCCGGGCAACGGCAACGGCACCTTCGCGGCCCGCAAGCAGATCGGTACGGGCACGGGCTGGAACCAGTACAACACCCTGCGCGGCAAGGGCGACTTCAACGGTGACGGCAAGGCCGACCTGATCGCCCGCAACAAGAGCACCGGCGCGATCTACCTGTACAAGGGCACCGGCAGCGCCTCCAGCCCGTTCTCCGCCCGGGTCAAGGTCCGCACCTGGAGCAACTCGACGTACAACGCCTTCGACGCGATCGGAGACGTCAACGGCGACGGCAAGGCCGACTTCCTGGCCCGTACGCCCGGCGGCACGCTCTATCTGTACAAGGGCACCGGTAAGGCCACCAGCGAGATCTTTGCCACAAGGGTCTCGGTCGGTACCGGTTTCCAGCAGTACGACATCTTCGGCTGAAAACGCAGGTGAGCGGGGTTCGTCCCGTTTAGGACATCACGCTCTGTGCCCGATCCTCCACGGGTCGGGCACAGAGCGTTGTGCAACCCTTTCCCGAGTTTCGCCGTCTGACCGGACGGAGTGACGATGGTGCGGTGTCATTCGCGCCGATTCAGGCCTGTCCCTGAAAGCAGGGGGTAACCGACCGGACGAGATTCGAGGAGCACATGTCCGCCGAGAGCACGCCGGAGCCCGGCATACCGGGCGAGACCGGCGCCAAGGGCCCGCGCCACCGCGCCAAGGGCCGCCGCAAGCCGCGCAGCGAGCACCGCAAGGCCCTGATGCTGATGGCCTGGACCGCTGCGGGCATTCTCGTGCTGGGCGGCACCGGCGCCGGGTACCTGTACTTCAAGCTCAACGGCAACATCAAGAGCGTCGACATCAACGGCGCCCTCGGTACGGACCGGCCCACCAAGGTCGACAACGGCTCCGAGAACATCCTGGTCCTCGGCTCGGACTCGCGGTCCGGCACGAACAAGAAGCTCGGCGGCGGCACGGACGACGGCAGCGCCCGCTCCGACACCGCGATGATCGTGCACGTCTACAAGGGCCACAAGAAGGCCAGCGTGGTCTCCATCCCGCGGGACACCCTCGTCGACCGGCCCGAGTGCACCGACGACAAGGGCGTCACCCACGACGCCGCGTCCGGGGTGATGTTCAACACCGCGTACACGACGGGCGGTGCCACCTGCGCCGTGAAGACCGTCGAGTCCGTCACCGGGCTGCGCATGGACCACTACCTGGAAGTCGACTTCAGCGGCTTCGAGAAGCTCGTCGACGAGCTCGGCGGGGTCAAGGTCACCACGACCAAGGACATCACCGACAAGCAGAGCCACCTCAGCCTCAAGGCCGGCACCCACACCCTGAACGGCAAGCAGGCGCTCGGCCTGGTCCGCACCCGGCACGGCGTCGGCGACGGCTCCGACCTCGGCCGCATCCAGCTCCAGCAGGCCTTCATCAAGGCGCTCGTCGACCAGGTCAAGCACATGGGTCTGTTCACCAACCCGAAGAAGCTGTACGACCTCGCCGACACCGCCACCAGCGCCGTCACCACCGACTCCGACCTCGGCTCGGTCAACTCCCTGATGTCCTTCGCCAACGGCCTGAAGTCCATCAGCTCCTCGAAGATGCAGATGATCACGATGCCGGTCGAGTACGACCCGGCGAACCCGAACCGCGTGATCGTCGAGAAGACGAAGGCCCAGCAGGTCTGGGACGCCCTGAAGAACGACGAGACGATCCCGAAGACGGCCACGAAGGGCACGGCGACGGGCGAGGCGAAGGGCGTCGTGACGGCGTCGTAGCCGCCCGGATCACTGGATCCACCGCTCGTTGTACCGATGCCGGCCCAGCCCCACGGCCGAGAACTCGTCCTCGCCGGCGCCCGCCGTCGCCCCACACCGTGGCGCGCTGTTCGCCGACACCTCCGAAGTACTCGGCCTCGACGAAGGCGACCGGTCCGGCGGCCGACCAGCGGGCGAGCCGGCGGTCGAAGCCGCCCGGCAGCCACCGGAAGCCCAGTGGGCGCTCCGGGCCGGCGTCGGTGACCCCGTCGAAGAGGGCGTCCGTCATCGGCACCAGCGCCAGGCCCTGCCCCAGCGGTGCCGACCGGGCGACCGGCAGTTCCCGCGCGACGCCCTCCAGCACGTCCGTGCCGGCGATCACCGCCCGCAGTACGTAACCCATCCCGCCCCTCCCGCTCCCATCCCTGGGAATAGATCACCTCACCCCCCGGTTTTGGGGGATGGCGCCAGTCCTGGCAGACTGGTACGTCGGCTCCGGTTCACGCGCCCGCATCCCGCGGTGGCGACCCGGCGCCCTCCCGAAACTAGGAGACACCTTGAAGCGCGACATCCACCCCGAGTACGTCGAGACGCAGGTCAGCTGCACCTGTGGCGCGTCGTTCACCACCCGTAGCACGATCTCCAGCGGCACCATCCGTGCCGAGGTCTGCTCCGAGTGCCACCCGTTCTACACGGGCAAGCAGAAGATCCTCGACACCGGTGGCCGTGTGGCCCGCTTCGAGGCCCGCTTCGGCAAGGCTGCCGCCGGCTCCAAGAAGTAGCTGGCCCCAATTCGCCGGTCCACGGCCGCGCCCTTCCACAGGCGTGCCTGGACCGGCGTTTTTGGTCGTCCGCCTTCCCCCTCTTTTCGCATTTCAGGAGCCCAAGATGTTCGAGGCCGTCGAGGAACTCGTCGGTGAGCACGCCGACCTGGAGAAGAAGCTCGCCGACCCGTCGGTCTTCGCCGACCAGGCCAACGCGCGCAAGCTGAACAAGCGCTACGCCGAGCTCACCCCGATCGTCGCCACGTACCGCTCCTGGAAGCAGACCGGCGACGACATCGACACGGCGAAGGAACTCGCCGCCGACGACCCCGACTTCGCCGCCGAGGTCAAGGAACTGGAGCGGACGCGCGAGGAGCTGACGGAGAAGCTGCGGCTGCTGCTCGTACCCCGGGATCCGAGTGACGACAAGGACGTCATTCTCGAGATCAAGGCCGGTGCCGGCGGTGACGAGTCCGCGCTGTTCGCCGGTGACCTGCTGCGCATGTACCTCCGGTACGCCGAGCGCGTCGGCTGGAAGACCGAGATCATCGACGCCACCGAGTCCGAGCTGGGCGGCTACAAGGACGTCCAGGTCGCCGTGAAGACCAAGGGCGGCCAGGGCGCCACCGAGCCGGGGCAGGGCGTCTGGGCGCGGCTGAAGTACGAGGGTGGCGTGCACCGCGTGCAGCGCGTGCCGGCCACCGAGTCGCAGGGGCGTATCCACACCTCGGCCGCGGGCGTCCTGGTGACCCCGGAAGCCGAGGAGGTCGACGTCGAGATCAACCCCAACGACCTCCGCATCGACGTCTACCGGTCCTCCGGGCCCGGCGGGCAGTCCGTCAACACCACCGACTCCGCCGTGCGCATCACGCACATTCCCACCGGAGTCGTCGCCTCCTGCCAGAACGAGAAGAGCCAGCTGCAGAACAAGGAGCAGGCCTTGCGTATCCTGCGCTCCAGGCTGCTCGCGGCGGCGCAGGAGGAGGCGGAGCGGGAGGCCGCCGACGCCCGCCGCAGCCAGGTCCGCACCGTCGACCGCTCCGAGAAGATCCGCACGTACAACTTCCCGGAGAATCGCATCTCGGACCACCGTGTCGGCTTCAAGGCGTACAACCTGGACCAGGTCCTGGACGGCGACCTCGACGCGGTGATCCAGGCCTGCGTCGACGCGGACTCGGCGGCGAAGCTGGCAGCCGCATAACAGCGGTTACGACCAGGTAGGACTCGGAGGACTTGCGTGAACCTGCTGCTCGCAGAGGTGGCACAGGCCACCCAGCGGCTGGCCGACGCCGGCGTGCCCTCGCCGCGCAACGACGCGGAGGAGCTCGCCGCGTTCGTGCACGGCGTGAAGCGGGGCGCGCTGCACTCCGTGAAGGACTCGGACTTCGACGCCCGCTACTGGGAGGTCATCGCCCGGCGCGAGCAGCGCGAGCCGTTGCAGCACATCACCGGGCGGGCGTACTTCCGGTATCTGGAGCTCCAGGTCGGGCCGGGCGTCTTCGTGCCGCGGCCCGAGACCGAGTCCGTGGTCGGCTGGGCCATAGACGCCGTACGCGCCATGGACGTCGTCGAGCCGCGCATCGTCGACCTGTGCACCGGCTCCGGCGCCATCGCGCTCGCGCTCGCCCAGGAGGTGCCCCGCTCGCGCGTGCACGCCGTGGAGCTGTCCGAGGAAGCGCTCCAGTGGACCCGCAAGAACGTCGAGGGGTCGCGGGTCGACCTGCGGCAGGGCAACGCCCTCGACGCCTTCCCCGACCTCGACGGCCATGTCGACCTGGTCATCTCCAACCCGCCCTACATCCCGCTCACGGAATGGGAGTACGTCGCTCCCGAGGCGCGGGACTACGACCCCGAACTCGCCCTGTTCTCGGGCGAGGACGGCCTCGATCTCATCCGCGGTCTGGAACGGACCGCACACCGGCTCCTGCGCCCCGGCGGCGTCGTCGTCATCGAGCACGCCGACACCCAGGGCGGCCAGGTGCCGTGGATCTTCACCGAGGAACGGGGCTGGGCCGACGCGGCCGACCACCCGGACCTCAACAACCGCCCCCGGTTCGCGACCGCCCGCAGGGCGATGCCGTGACCATCCCCCAGACCGTTTCCCGGAAGTACGTGTACGAGGAGGCCCGCTAGACATGGCACGGCGATACGACACCAACGACGCGACGGACCGTACGACGGGTCTGCGCGAAGCCGCGTCCGCCGTCCGCCGTGGCGAGCTCGTGGTCCTCCCGACCGACACGGTGTACGGCATCGGCGCGGACGCGTTCTCCTCGGAGGCCGTGGCGGACCTGCTGGACGCCAAGGGCCGGGGCCGCAACATGCCCACCCCTGTGCTGATCGGCTCCCCGAACACGCTCCACGGTCTCGTCACCGACTTCTCCGAGCTGGCCTGGGAGCTGGTCGACGCCTTCTGGCCGGGCGCCCTCACGCTCGTCGCCAAGCACCAGCCGTCCCTCCAGTGGGACCTGGGGGACACCCGGGGCACGGTCGCCGTGCGCATGCCGCTGCACCCGGTGGCGATCGAGCTGCTGACGGAGGTCGGTCCCATGGCCGTCTCCTCGGCGAACCTCACCGGCCACCCCGCCCCCGAGGACTGTGACGCCGCCCAGGAGATGCTCGGCGACTCCGTCTCCGTCTACCTCGACGGCGGCCCGACGCCGGGCAACGTACCGTCGTCGATCGTCGACGTCACGGGTCCCGTACCCGTGCTGCTGCGCGAGGGTGCGCTCTCGCCCGACGAGCTGCGGAAGGTCGTACCAGACCTCGAGGTGGCCAATTGACAGCCCCTGACGCGGGGCGTGGCATAGGCAACGGGGAAAGCGCGGCGGAGATCACGACGACGTTCGTGGGGCTTCCGCGCGACTGCTTCCGCATCCTCCACGTCAGCACCGGCAACGTGTGCCGCTCGCCCATCACCGAGCGGCTGACCCGGCATTACGTGAGCCAGCGGCTCGGTGTGCTCGGCGGTGCGCTGATCGTGGAGAGCGCGGGCACCTGGGGTCATGAGGGCGCGCCCATGGAGGCCAACGCGGAGACCGTGCTGGCCGACTTCGGCGCGGAAGCCTCCGGCTTCACCGGGCGTGAGCTGCTGGACGAGCACGTGATCATGGCCGACCTGGTGCTGACGGCCACCCGCGACCACCGGCAGCAGGTCATCTCCATGGGCCACTCGGCGGGCCTGCGCACCTTCACCCTGAAGGAGTTCACCCGCCTGGTCCGCGCCATCGACCCGGCGACCCTGCCCCCGCTGGAGGAGGGCGTGGTCGCCCGCGCCCGCGCGCTGGTCCGCGCCGCGGCCGCTCTACGCGGGTGGCTGCTGGCCCCGACCCTGGAGGCGGACGAGGTCTACGACCCGTACGGCGCCCCCCTGACCTTCTTCCGCTCGATCGGCGACGAGATACACCAGGCGCTGGATCCGGTGGTCACAGCGCTCACAGGCGTCCCCGCCAGGACGTAACAACCGAGCACCCCACCGGTACCGGGCCTACATTGGTCGTACGTCACCACGGCGAGTGAGCCGAAGGGGAGCGACTCGGGCGCCCCGGAGGTGAGCCGCCCAAAAATACGACGCCCCGGAGTCCACCATGTCGGTCACCCATGCCCCAGAGACCGCCGACGTCCTGCGGCGGCAGGACCCCGAGCTGGCCGAGATCCTGCTCGGGGAGCTCGACCGGCAGTCGACGACGTTGCAGCTGATCGCCGCCGAGAACTTCTCCTCGCCCGCGGTGCTGGCCGCGCTCGGGTCGCCGCTCGCGAACAAGTACGCCGAGGGGTATCCGGGCGCCCGGCACCACGGCGGCTGCGAGATGGTCGACGTCGCCGAGCGGCTCGCCGTGGACCGGGCGAAGGCCCTGTTCGGCGCCGAGCACGCCAATGTGCAGTCCCACTCGGGGTCCAGTGCCGTGCTGGCCGCGTATGCCGCGCTGCTGCGCCCCGGCGACACCGTCCTCGCCCTCGGCCTCCCGTACGGCGGCCACCTCACACACGGCTCGCCCGCGAACTTCTCCGGCCGCTGGTTCGACTTCGTCGGCTACGGCGTCGACGCCGAGACCGGACTCATCGACTACGACCAGGTCAGGACGCTGGCCCTCACCCACCGGCCCAAGGCGATCGTGTGCGGTTCCATCGCCTACCCCCGGCACATCGACTACGCCCTCTTCCGCGAGGTCGCCGACGAGGTGGGCGCCTATCTGATCGCCGACGCGGCGCACCCCATCGGACTGGTGGCCGGGGGAGCGGCGCCCAACCCGGTGCCGTACGCCGACATCGTCTGCGCGACCACGCACAAGGTGCTGCGCGGCCCGCGCGGCGGGATGCTCCTGTGCGGGAGCGAGCTGGCCGAGCGGGTCGACCGGGCCGTCTTCCCCTTCACACAGGGCGGCGCGCAGATGCACACGATCGCCGCGAAGGCGGTCGCGTTCGGGGAGGCGGCAACAGCGGCGTTCACCGCGTACGCCCATCAGGTGGTCGCCAATGCGAGGGTTCTCGCGGCCGGCCTCGCCGCCGAGGGACTGGTCGTGACGACCGGCGGCACGGACACCCACCTCATCACCGCCGACCCGGCCCCGCTCGGCGTCGACGGCCGCACCGCCCGCGGCCGGCTGGCGGCGGCCGGACTGGTCCTTGACTGCTGCGCCCTGCCGCACGGGGACGCCCGCGGCCTCAGGCTCGGCACGGCCGCCGTGACCACGCAGGGCATGGGGGAGGAGGAGATGGCGTACATCGCCGCCCTGTTCGCCGGTGTGCTGCGGGGGGAGACCGAGGGGCAGAAGGCGCGTGACGAGGCTCGTGAGCTGGCCGGTAGATTTCCGCCGTATCCCGGCTGAGCGGGGGTAGGCGCACCTGCGGACAACCTGCGAATCAACTGTGTGCAACCTGGGCACACAGGCAGGCGTGCAACCATCGTCGCTACCCGGAAGTCCCCACTGGTATGCGTCCGTCGCTAGGGTGTGGGGCTGAGATGGCCAGCGAGACCTGTGGGGAAGCCCGTGCGTGAATACCTGCTGACGCTCTGCATCACGGCCGCGGTGACGTATCTGCTGACAGGGCCGGTACGGAAGTTCGCGATCGTGGCCGGAGCCATGCCGGAGATCAGGGCCCGTGACGTGCACCGGGAACCCACTCCGCGCCTCGGCGGTATCGCCATGTTCTTCGGCCTGTGCGCGGGCCTGCTGGTCGCGGACCACCTGACCAACCTCAGCGAGGTCTTCGACAAGTCCAACGAACCGCGCGCGCTGCTCTCCGGAGCGGCGCTGATCTGGCTGATCGGCGTCCTGGACGACAAGTTCGAGATCGACGCCCTGATCAAGCTGGGCGGTCAGATGATCGCCGCGGGTGTGATGGTCATGCAGGGTCTGACGATCCTGTGGCTGCCCATCCCGAGCGTCGGCACGGTCGCGCTGACCCAGTGGCAGGGCACCCTGCTCACGGTGGCGCTGGTCGTCATCACCATCAACGCGGTCAACTTCGTCGACGGCCTGGACGGCCTCGCCTCCGGCATGGTGTGCATCGCCGCCGCGGCGTTCTTCATGTACGCCTACCGGATCTGGTTCTCGTACGGCATCGAAGCCGCCGCTCCGGCCACCCTGTTCGCCGCGATCCTGATGGGCATGTGCCTGGGCTTCCTGCCGCACAACATGCACCCCGCGCGGATCTTCATGGGCGACTCCGGGTCGATGCTGATCGGCCTGGTGCTGGCCGCGGGTGCGATCTCCATCACGGGCCAGGTCGACCCGGACGTGATGAACCTGTTCGCCGGGTCCGAGCGCAACACCGTGCACCAGATGGTGCCGGTCTACATCCCGCTGCTGCTGCCGCTGACGATCATCGCGGTGCCCGCCGCCGACCTGGTGCTGGCCATCGTGCGCCGCACCTGGCGCGGCCAGTCGCCGTTCGCGGCCGACCGCGGGCACCTGCACCACCGGCTGCTGGAGATCGGCCACTCGCACAGCCGGGCCGTGCTGATCATGTACTTCTGGTCCGCGCTGATCGCGTTCGGCGCGCTCGCCTTCTCGGTGAACTCCGCGTCCATGTGGATCGTGCTGGGCGTGGTGATCCTCAGCGCGATCGGGCTCGCCCTGCTTCTGCTGCCGCGGTTCACGCCGCGCGCCCCGCGCTGGGCGGAGGCCTTCGTGCCGCCGCGCTACCGGCGGCGCCGGGCTGCCGCTGTCGCCGAGGCCGCGGCAATCGCCGTACCGGAGGCGGCTGTTGGGGCTTCCGAGGAGCCGGAGCATCGCACTCCGGTCGCGGCCGGGGTGGCGGGTGTCAACGGTGCGACCGCCATCGGCGCCCGTTCGCGCTTCCTGGACAGGCGAAAGGCCGGAACGTCGCGCTGACGTCGGCAAGGTAAGAATCTGACTAGAGCATTGCCAAGTCGTGGGGGAGCAAAGCCTCCCAATACCAGACAAGTTGGCCCTGTTTTTGCACAGACGCGCACGGTCACTCTCATGTGTGACAGCGAGCACACCTACTTGGTAAAGACCGCATCAAATAGTTTGTGATACGGTTCACGAGAACCCGGGATAGAGCCGAAGGACCGTAGTGCGACGGTCCATTGGCCGTGAGTTCCCCTCTCAGCCCGGGACTACGCTCGTCCATGACGACACCCTGCCCCCTGTGAAAGCGGAGTTGCCGCCATGCCGTCCAATGACGCCCGGAACCTACTGCCGATCGCTGTGCCCACAGCGGCTGCCGGCGTGATCGCCGTTGGGGTCAGTGGTGCGGTCGCGGGCGGCAAGGGGGCCATCGGGGCGGCCGTCGGCGTGGTGCTGTCGATGCTCTTCATGGGCCTCGGCCTCTACGTCCTCCAGTGGACGGCAAAAACGCTCCCGCAGCTGTTCCAGGCGATGGGCCTGATGCTCTACGTCGCCCAACTCCTGCTGCTCATGATCTTCGTGGCCCTCTTCAAGGACACCTCTCTCTTCAACGCCAAGGCGTTCGCGCTCTCGCTCGTCGTCGCGACCGTCGTGTGGATGGCCACTCAGGCTCGTGCGCACATGAAGTCCAAGATCTTCTACATCGATCCGGACACCGAGAAGAGCGAGAAGCCCGAGAAGACGGGGCACTCGTCGTGAGAGGTAGGGCCGGGATAAGGGCCGGCGGGATCTCCTGCTATCGTCCGGTGCCAACTGCGGCATCGCGGGCGCGGGCATCCGAGCTGACGCCTTCTCGATCGCGAGGCTCGAAGCCCCCCGGCCGCCCCCACATCCGTAACACCAGTCCGGTGCCGACCCGCGGCCGCGCGCCGCGCCGACACAACGAGGTTGCCGAACCCATGCGTCACGCCGAAGGAGCCCGCGGTGAGTGCTGACCCGACCCAGCTCGCCTTTGAGTGGGATTGCCGCATCCTGTCCGACAACGGCTGTGGCTTCCCGGCTCCGGGCCTGCACTCGTTCCTCTTCAAGCCGATCTTCACGGTCGGCGGGTTCGAGTTCAACAAGGTGATGCTGCTCGCGCTCATCACCACCCTGCTCGTCATCACCTTCTTCTCGGCGGCGTTCGGCAAGGCCAAGGTCGTGCCGGGCAAGCTCCAGATGGTCGGCGAGGCCGGATACGACTTCGTCCGCCGCGGCATCGTCTACGAGACGCTGGGCAAGCGCGAGGGCGAGAAGTACGTCCCGCTCATGGTCTCGCTGTTCTTCTTCATCTGGATCATGAACGTCTGGTCCGTGATCCCGCTCGCCCAGTTCCCGGTCTCGTCGATCATCGCCTTCCCGGCCGTGCTCGCCGCGGTCGTGTACATCACGTGGCTGTCGCTGACCTTCAAGAAGCACGGCTTCGTCGGCGGGTTCAAGAACCTGACCGGTTACGACAAGTCGCTCGGCGCGGTGCTCCCGCTCGTCGTCGTCATCGAGTTCTTCTCGAACGTCCTCGTGCGGCCCTTCACCCACGCGGTCCGGCTCTTCGCCAACATGTTCGCCGGCCACCTGCTGCTCGCGATGTTCACCGTCGCCAGCTGGTACCTGCTGAACAGCTACATGATCCCGGCGGCGGGCGTCTCGTTCGTCATGACCGTGATCATGGTCCTCTTCGAGCTCTTCGTGCAGGCCGTCCAGGCGTACGTGTTCGTCCTCCTGGCCTGCTCCTACGTCCAGGGCGCTCTCGCCGAGCACCACTGAGCGCACCCGCCCGCAAACCCCCAACTCGTCCGGTGGCCAACCCCCACCGGTCCGTAAAAGAGAAGGAAGAAACGGCATGTCCGCTGCCATCGACCTCGCCGCCGGCGTCTCCGGTTCCCTCGGCTCCATCGGCTACGGCCTCGCGGCCATCGGCCCCGGCATCGGTATCGGCATCATCTTCGGTAACGGCACCCAGGCCCTCGCCCGTCAGCCCGAGGCGGCCGGTCTGATCCGCGCCAACCAGATCCTGGGCTTCGCCTTCTGTGAGGCGCTCGCCCTCATCGGCATCGTTATGCCGTTCGTGTTCGGTCAGTAAGACCTGCTTACCGACACGTATCGACGAAAGGCACTGATGTGATCGCCAACCTGGTTCAGCTGGCGGCCGAGGAGAAGCAGAACCCCCTCGTCCCGCCGGGCCCCGAACTGCTCGTCGGCACCATCGCCTTCGCCATCGTGTTCTTCTTCTTCTGGAAGAAGCTGCTCCCGAACATCAACAAGGTTCTGGAGGAGCGCCGCGAGGCGATCGAGGGTGGCATCGAGAAGGCCGAGGCCGCTCAGGTCGAGGCCCAGAGCGTTCTCGAGCAGTACAAGGCCCAGCTCGCCGAGGCCCGGCACGAAGCCGCGCGTCTGCGCCAGGAGGCGCAGGAGCAGGGTGCCGCGCTCATCGCCGAGATGCGCGCCGAGGGCCAGCGCCAGCGCGAGGAGATCGTCGCCGCCGGCCACGCGCAGATCGAGGCCGACCGCAAGGCCGCCGCGTCCGCGCTGCGGCAGGACGTCGGTCACCTCGCGACCGAGCTGGCCGGCAAGCTCGTCGGCGAGTCCCTGGAGGACCACGCCCGGCAGAGCCGCGTCATCGACCGCTTCCTCGACGAGCTCGAGGAGAAGGCCGAGGCGACCCGATGACAACGCCGCACGGAGCGAGCCGCGAGGCACTGGCCGCCGCCCGCGAGCGTCTGGACGCGCTGACGGACTCCACGTCCGTCGACGCGGGCGCGCTCGCCGACGAGCTGGCCGCCGTCACCGCGCTGCTCGACCGCGAGGTGTCGCTGCGTCGGGTCCTGACCGACCCGGCGCAGGCCGGCGAGGCCAAGGCGGAGCTCGCCCAGCGTCTGCTCGGCTCGCAGGTCAGCGGCCCCGCCGCCGACCTGGTGGCCGGCATGGTGCGCTCCCGCTGGTCGCAGTCGCGCGACCTGGTGGACTCCCTCGAGGAGCTGGCGAGCACCGCCGACCTCACCGCCGCGCAGCAGGCCGGCACGCTCGACGACGTCGAGGACGAGCTGTTCCGCTTCGGGCGGATCGTCTCCTCGAACACCGAGCTGCGTGCCGCGCTGACCGACCGCGCCGCCACCACCGCGGCCAAGACCGAGCTGCTGCACCGGCTGCTCGGCGGCCGTGCGAACGCGACGACCGAGCGTCTGGTCACGCGCCTTGTGACCGCGCCCCGGGGACGTAGCCTGGAGTCGGGACTGGAGTCCCTGTCCAAGCTCGCCGCCGAGCGCCGCAGCCGCCTGGTCGCGGTCGTCACCTCGGCGGTGCCGCTGAGCGACCCGCAGAAGCAGCGCCTGGGCGCCGCTCTCGCGAAGCTCTACGGCCACACGATGCACCTCAACATCGACGTGGACCCCGAGGTCCTCGGCGGGATCCGGGTGCAGGTCGGCGACGAGGTCATCAACGGCTCGATCGCGGACCGCATCGAGGACGCCGGCCGTCGCATGGCGGGCTGAGCAGCAACTTCATAGCAGTACGTACTTACGACGGCCCTGGTTGGGCCGTACATGAAGAATCCTGGGGGTCGCCCCCAGACCCCCAAAGTGAAACTTCGGGCCCAACAAGGAGAGCAGGGAACCCAGATGGCGGAGCTCACGATCCGGCCGGAGGAGATCCGGGACGCGCTGGAGAACTTCGTCCAGTCGTACAAGCCGGACGCGGCCTCGCGCGAGGAGGTCGGTACGGTCACCCTTGCCGGCGACGGCATCGCGAAGGTCGAGGGTCTGCCCTCGGCCATGGCCAACGAACTGCTGAAGTTCGAGGACGGCACCCTCGGCCTCGCGCTGAACCTGGAAGAGCGCGAGATCGGCGCCATCGTCCTCGGTGAGTTCAGCGGCATCGAGGAGGGTCAGCCGGTGCAGCGCACCGGTGAGGTCCTCTCCGTCGCGGTCGGCGAGGGCTACCTCGGCCGTGTCGTCGACCCGCTCGGCAACCCGATCGACGGCCTCGGCGAGATCGAGACGTCCGGCCGCCGCGCCCTTGAGCTGCAGGCCCCCACGGTCATGCAGCGCAAGTCGGTGCACGAGCCGATGGAGACCGGCTACAAGGCCGTCGACGCGATGACCCCGATCGGCCGCGGCCAGCGTCAGCTGATCATCGGTGACCGCCAGACCGGCAAGACCGCCCTGGCCGTCGACACGATCATCAACCAGCGCGACAACTGGCGCTCGGGCGACGTGAACAAGCAGGTCCGCTGCATCTACGTCGCCATCGGCCAGAAGGGCTCGACCATCGCGTCGGTCCGCCGCGCCCTGGAGGAGAACGGCGCGCTGGAGTACACGACCATCGTCGCCGCCCCCGCGTCCGACCCGGCCGGCTTCAAGTACCTTGCGCCGTACACCGGTTCGGCCATCGGCCAGCAGTGGATGTACGAGGGCAAGCACGTCCTCATCATCTTCGACGACCTCTCGAAGCAGGCCGACGCCTACCGTGCCGTGTCCCTGCTGCTGCGCCGCCCGCCGGGCCGTGAGGCCTACCCGGGTGACGTCTTCTACCTGCACTCCCGTCTGTTGGAGCGCTGCGCGAAGCTCTCCGACGACATGGGCAAGGGCTCGATGACGGGTCTGCCGATCGTCGAGACCAAGGCCAACGACGTCTCGGCGTTCATCCCGACCAACGTCATCTCCATCACCGACGGCCAGTGCTTCCTGGAGTCGGACCTGTTCAACGCCGGTCAGCGCCCCGCGCTGAACGTCGGTATCTCCGTCTCCCGAGTCGGTGGTTCCGCGCAGCACAAGGCGATGAAGCAGGTCTCCGGCCGTCTGCGCGTCGACCTCGCCCAGTTCCGTGAGCTGGAGGCCTTCGCCGCCTTCGGTTCCGACCTGGACGCCGCGTCGAAGGCGCAGCTGGAGCGCGGTCAGCGCATGGTCGAGCTGCTGAAGCAGGCGCAGTACCAGCCGATGTCCACCGAGGACCAGGTCGTCTCCGTCTGGGCCGGCACCACCGGCAAGATGGACGACGTGCCTGTGGCCGACATCCGCCGCTTCGAGAAGGAGCTCCTGGAGTACCTGCACCGCAAGGAGCAGGGCCTCATGACCTCCATCCGCGAGGGCGGCAAGCTGTCGGACGACACCCTCACCGCTGTTGCCGACGCGATCGCCGACTTCAAGAAGCAGTTCGAGACCTCGGACGGCAAGCTTCTCGGCGAGGACGCCCCGGCCGCCGCCAAGTGACGTAAGGAAGGGACCTGACTCATGGGAGCCCAGCTCCGGGTCTACAAGCGTCGCATCCGATCCGTCACCGCGACCAAGAAGATCACCAAGGCGATGGAGATGATCGCCGCCTCGCGCGTCGTCAAGGCGCAGCGCAAGGTGGCGGCCTCCACGCCGTACGCGCAGGAACTGACGCGTGCGGTCACGGCGGTCGGAACCGGCTCGAACACCAAGCACCCGCTGACCACGCAGGCCGAGACGGTCACCCGGTCCGCGGTGCTGCTCCTGACGAGCGACCGCGGTCTCGCCGGTGCCTTCAACTCCAACGCCATCAAGGCCGCGGAGCAGCTGACCGAGCGTCTGCAGGCCGAGGGCAAGGAGGTCGACACGTACATCGTCGGCCGCCGGGGTCTGGCCCACTACAACTTCCGCGAGCGCAAGGTCGTGGAGTCGTGGTCGGGCTTCACCGACGAGCCCACGTACGCGGACGCGAAGAAGGTCGCGGGCCCGCTGATCGAGGCCATCGAGAAGGAGACGGCCGAGGGCGGCGTGGACGAACTCCACATCGTCTTCACCGAGTTCGTCTCGATGATGACGCAGACGGCGCTCGACGACCGTCTGCTGCCGCTCAGCCTCGAAGAGGTGGCGAAGGACGCAGCGCCCAAGGGCGAGATCCTTCCGCTGTACGACTTCGAACCCTCGGCGGAGGACGTCCTCGACGCCCTGCTGCCGCGCTACGTGGAGAGCCGTATCTACAACGCGCTGCTCCAGTCGGCCGCCTCCAAGCACGCTGCCACGCGGCGCGCGATGAAGTCGGCCACCGACAACGCGGGCGAGCTGATCACCACGCTCTCCCGACTTGCCAACGCGGCCCGCCAGGCCGAAATCACCCAGGAAATCAGCGAGATCGTCGGTGGCTCCGCAGCCCTGGCCGACGCGACCGCGGGGAGTGACAGGTAATGACGACGACAGTTGAGACGGCCGTTGCCACGGGCCGCGTCGCCCGGGTCATCGGCCCGGTCGTCGACGTGGAGTTCCCCGTCGACGCGATGCCCGACATCTACAACGCTCTGCACGTCGAGGTCCTCGACCCGGCGAAGGAGGGCGAGAAGAAGACGCTGACCCTGGAGGTCGCCCAGCACCTGGGTGACGGCCTGGTCCGCACGATCTCCATGCAGCCCACCGACGGTCTGGTCCGCCAGGCCGCGGTCGTGGACACCGGCTCCTCGATCACCGTGCCGGTCGGCGACTTCACCAAGGGCAAGGTGTTCAACACCCTCGGTGAGGTGCTGAACGTCGACGAGAAGTACGACGGCGAGCGCTGGGGCATCCACCGCAAGGCCCCGAACTTCGACGAGCTCGAGTCGAAGACCGAGATGTTCGAGACCGGCGTCAAGGTCATCGACCTTCTCACCCCGTACGTCAAGGGTGGAAAGATCGGTCTGTTCGGTGGTGCCGGCGTCGGCAAGACGGTGCTCATCCAGGAGATGATCTACCGCGTCGCCAACAACCACGACGGTGTCTCCGTGTTCGCCGGTGTCGGTGAGCGCACCCGTGAGGGCAACGACCTCATCGAGGAGATGTCGGACTCCGGCGTCATCGACAAGACCGCACTGGTCTTCGGTCAGATGGACGAGCCCCCGGGCACCCGTCTGCGCGTGGCCCTCGCGGGTCTGACGATGGCGGAGTACTTCCGCGACGTCCAGAAGCAGGACGTGCTGTTCTTCATCGACAACATCTTCCGCTTCACGCAGGCCGGTTCCGAGGTGTCGACCCTGCTCGGCCGTATGCCCTCCGCGGTGGGCTACCAGCCGAACCTGGCCGACGAGATGGGTCTCCTCCAGGAGCGCATCACCTCGACCCGTGGTCACTCGATCACCTCGATGCAGGCGATCTACGTCCCCGCGGACGACCTGACCGACCCGGCCCCGGCCACCACCTTCGCCCACCTCGACGCGACGACGGTTCTCTCCCGTCCGATCTCCGAGAAGGGCATCTACCCGGCCGTGGACCCGCTGGACTCCACGTCCCGCATCCTGGACCCGCGCTACATCGCGCAGGACCACTACGACGCCGCCATGCGCGTCAAGACGATCCTGCAGAAGTACAAGGACCTCCAGGACATCATCGCGATCCTCGGTATCGACGAGCTCGGCGAGGAGGACAAGCTCGTCGTCCACCGGGCCCGTCGCGTGGAGCGCTTCCTGTCCCAGAACACCCACGTTGCCAAGCAGTTCACCGGCGTCGACGGGTCGGACGTCCCGCTGGACGAGTCGATCGCGGCCTTCAACGCGATCTGCGACGGCGAGTACGACCACTTCCCGGAGCAGGCGTTCTTCATGTGCGGTGGCATCGAGGACCTGAAGGCCAACGCCAAGGAGCTGGGCGTCTCCTGAACTCAATGAGTTCGCCGTGAGCCCTGTGGTTCACGCCTGAGGGGGCGGGGTACGTCCCGCCCCCTCTTCCACGCCCACTAGACTTGTAACCAACACCCGGCCGAACCGCCGGGTGGTGACCCGAGGAGCCACCTTGGCTGCTGAGCTGCACGTCGCGCTGGTCGCGGCCGACCGAGAGGTCTGGTCCGGCGAGGCCACCCTGGTCGTCGCGCGCACCACGTCCGGCGACATCGGCGTCATGCCCGGTCACCAGCCGCTGCTCGGTGTGCTGGAGTCGGGCCCGGTGACCATCCGTACGAGTGATGGTGGAACGGTCGTCGCCGCGGTGCACGGCGGTTTCATCTCGTTCGCGGACGACAAGCTGTCGCTGCTGGCCGAGATCGCCGAGCTGTCGGACGAGATCGACGTCCAGCGCGCGGAGCGCGAGCTGGAGCGGGCGAAGGCGGAGGGCGATGCCGCCGCCGAGCGTCGCGCGGACGTACGACTTCGTGCGGCGGCCACGCGCTAGGTCGCGCGGAGCTGTATGACGTCACTCAGCCGCGATCGGAACCGGAGCAATCCGGAGCCGGTCGCGGCTGAGGCAGATATGGATGTTTTTTCCGTTCCGTTACCTGTTCATTCGGTACCTAGGAGACGAGGAGGTCGGTGTCGATGGTCCTCGCTCTGACTGTGTGCGGAAGCGTCGTGGCCCTGGTGGTGCTGGGGCTGTTCGTCTTCGGGCTGCGCCGCAGACTCATCCAGCGCTCCGGCGGCACCTTCGACTGTTCGCTCCGCTGGGACGTCCCCGAGAAACCCGACACCAGCGGAAAAGGCTGGAGTTACGGGGTCGCCCGCTACAACGGCGACCGCATCGAGTGGTACCGCGTCTTCTCCTACGCCTACCGCCCCCGCCGCATCCTGGAGCGCGCCGCGATCGAGGTGGCCGGCCGCCGTCTCCCCGAGGGCGAGGAGGAGTTGGCCCTGCTCTCCGACGCGGTCATCCTCACCTGCCTGCACCGGGGCACGCGTCTCGAACTCGCCATGAGCGAAGACGCGCTGACCGGTTTCCTCGCGTGGCTGGAGGCAGCCCCGCCCGGTCAGCGCGTCAACGTCGCCTAGGTGCTTACAGGTTGTTGCTGATGGCGCTCACCAGCTCGCCATTGCTGGTGTCGCCGCTGAACTCCCAGAAGAACGCGCCGCCCAGACCCTGGGACTTGGCCCAGCTCATCTTTCCGGCGATGGTCGACGGGGTGTCGTAGGACCACCAGTTGCTGCCGCAGTGCGCGTAGGCCGTGCCGGCGATCGTGCCGGTGGCCGGGCAGGATGTCTTGAGGACCTTGTAGTCCTCGATGCCCTGCTCGTACGTTCCCGCGGCCGCGCCCGTCGCCGTGCCGCCCGGCGCGTCCTGTGTCACGCCCGTCCAGCCGCGGCCGTAGAAGCCGATGCCGATCAGGAGCTTGCTCGCGGGGACGCCGGTCGTCTTGTACTTGGCGATCGCGTCGGCCGTGGTGAAGCCCGCCTTCGGGATGCCGGAGTACGAGGTGAGCGGGGAGTGCGGAGCGGTCGGGCCCTGCGCGTCCCAGGCGCCGAAGAAGTCGTACGTCATCACGTTGTACCAGTTGACGTACTGCGCGGCGCCCGCGTAGTCGGTGGCCTCGATCTTGCCGCCGGAGGAGCCGTCGGCGGTGACCGCGGCCGTGACCAGGGCGCTGGAGCCGAACTTCGAACGCAGCGCGGACATCACGTTCTTGAAGGCCGCGGCCCCGCTGGTGTCGCAGGACAGGCCACAGGCGTTCGGGTACTCCCAGTCGATGTCGATGCCGTCGAACACATCGGCCCAGCGCGGGTCCTCGACCAGGTTGTAACAGGACTGCGCGAAGGCGGTCGGGTTGGCCGCGGCCTGGGCGAAGCCGCCGGACCAGGTCCAGCCGCCGAAGGACCAGATCACCTTGATGTTCGGGTACTTGGCCTTCAGCTCGCGCAGCTGGTTGAAGTTGCCGCGCAGCGGCTGGTCCCAGGTGTCGGCGACGCCGCTGACCGACTGGTCGGCGGTGAAGGCCTTGTCGTAGTCGGCGTAGGAGTCGCCGATCGCGCACTGGCCGTTGGTCACGTTGCCGAAGGCGTAGTTGATGTGCGTGATCTTCGACGCCGAGCCGGACGTCACCAGGTTCTTGACGTTGTAGTTGCGGCCGTAGATGCCCCACTCGGTGAAGTAGCCGAGCTTGACCTTGTCGCCGGTGGTGGGCGGTGGGTCGGTGGTGCCGCCGGTGGTGTGGACCGCGACCGAGCCGCTGACCGGGCCGGTCTGGTCGGCGGTGTCACGGGCCTGGACGGTGTACGAGTAGTCGGTGCCGGCAGTGAGACCCGTGTCGGTGTACGAGGTCGCGGTGACCGTCGAGACGACCTTGCCGTCGCGCAGGACGTCGTAGTTCTTGACGCCCTTGTCGTCCGTGGCCGCGGACCAGGACAGCTTGACCGAGGTGTCGGTGATGGAGGAGGCGGTCGGGGTGCCCGGCGCGGAGGGGGCCGCGTCGCCCGGGACCGTCGTGCCGTCACAACTGTCGCCGTTCAGCTTGCAGTTGCTCGGCGAGCCCGAGCCGGCGCCGTTGAAGCCGAAGGAGACCGAGGCGCCCGGCGCGATGGAGCCGTTGTAGGACTTGTTCTTGGCGGTCCAGTGGGTGCCGGAGGACGTGACGTCCGCGTCCCAGGCCGAGGTGACGGACGTACCGGAGGGGAAGTCCCACTCGATCGTCCAGGAGCTGATGGCCGTGGTGCCGGTGTTCTTCACCGTCCACTTGCCCTCGAAGCCGGTGCCCCAGTCCTGGGTCTTGGCGTAGGTGGCGGTCGCTGTGGTCGCGGCCTGGGCGGGGCTCGCGAGGCCGACCAGACCGGCCAGCGGGAGCAGCAGCGTGGCGAAACCTGCCGCGGCCCTGTGTCTGAAGCGCATGCCGCGCCTCCTTGGGGGTGTTGGGGGCATGACTGAGCCTTCACGCCCACGGTGCCGCGAGAATAGAAAGGTCTGGACCACCGGTCAATAGGTCTGGACCACCTATCGTGAAGAACGCTGGGAGCGCGCCGGATCCCCAACTCCTGTGCCAACAGGGCCGCTTGGACCCTGACGTGCGTCTTCACCGTCGCCTCCGTCATGCCGGGCCGGGCCGCGATGTCCGCGTTGGACAGCCCCTCGCCGAGACAGGGCAGCACCTCGCCACCGCTTCCGCCCTGTCCGCCGCCTCGCCGACCACCTCGACGTCCGGCGCGGATCGCGGACTGGTCCTCGGCGACGAGTACACGGATCACGGTCGGTCTCCTTCGGTTCGGTCTCCTTCGGTCAGAGGAAGCGTCGCGCGCACGGCCCACAGCGCTCCCTCGGCCCCGCGGACCGTCCCGATGGCAGTACGGGCTGGTCACGAGGACGTCGAGACGTACCGTCACGCGGCCGGGGCAGGCGTGCTTGAGGGCGTTGGTCAGGGACTCCTGGACGATGCGGTAGGCGGCGAACTCGACGGGGGCCGGGACCGCGGTGGGCTCCTTGTCGCCCTCGCGCAGGATGCCGATCGGCCGGCGCATCTCGGCGAGCCCCTCGACGCTGTTCTCACGGATGACGGAGAGGGCCTCGCGGGAGGTCACCGGTTCGTCGATGGACAGCGCGGCCGTGGAGTGGATCGCGATCGCGGACAGGCGGTTGGCGACCATGTCGTGCAACTCCCTTGCCATCCGGGCCCGTTCGGCACGCAGCCGGGCCGCCGCCACGGCGTCACGGTGGTTGCGCACGATCCAGCCGGTGGCGGCGGGACCGTACGCAACGACCCCCACGACCACACCGATCAGCAGCGCCTCCGGGACCCGCCACACCGCGACCGGCACCAGCGTCGCGGCGACCGTGAGCAGCCCGGTGATCCACTGGATGCGGCGGGCCGAGGCGAGGGGGCCGTACGGGACAGCCGCGTAGACGAGGTCGGTGGACATCAGGATGGTGGCCAGGTTGCCCTGGGTAACGAGGTCCGCGCAGATCGCGGCCGTGCCGGTCAGCAGGGCCGCGCGAGGGGCCGCCCGGCGCAGCAGCTCGCAGCCGGCGAGGTACGCGTCGAAGCGGCATCGCCGACGACCATGTGTGTACACGTAGCCGAGTACACTGGCTGTATGGACGACTCCACATCCGTATCCGTCCGCGAAGCGCGGGCCAACCTGGCGCGCCTCCTCGACCATGCGGCAGAGGGGGAGCCGACCGTCATCACCCGTGGTGGTGCCGCAGTGGCCGCGATCGTGCCCATAGAGGAGTACAACGCGCTGGAGGAGGCAGCGGACGAACTGCTTGCGCGCAAGGCCCTGCGGACTCTTGCCGAGGAGGGCGACGCTACGCGAGCCACCCTGGCCGACGTGCTCGCGGACATCTTCGGCACTTCCGAACCGGACGTGGAGTGAAGTACGCCTTCGAGTTCACCGCCACCGCCCGCCGACAGCTCAAGGCGATCGACCGGACAGCGGCTCTGCGCATCCTCCATGCGCTCAGCCGCCTGGGTGACGACCCGTACCGCGAGGACACGGACGTGAAGAAGCTGTCGGGCCGCGACGACCTCTACAGACTGCGCGTCGGCGTCTACCGGATCGCCTACATGATCGACGACGGCAGGCTTGTCATCCTCATTGTCGAGGTCGGCCATCGCGGGGAGATCTACCGTCGGCTCTGACCACGGACGACCGTTGCCCAACCGGACGGTGAGGGGAGGGGAGCATGAGCGAGGCGGAACGCCCCGGGGCCGTGCTGGTCGTGGACGACGACGCGGCCATCCGGCGCTCGCTGGAGCGCGGGCTACGGCTGAGCGGCTTCCGGGTCCGCACGGCCGACGGGGGCCGTGAGGCGCTGGCCGCGATCCGGGAGACCCCGCCCGACGTGCTGGTCCTGGACATCTCGATGCCGGGCATGAGCGGTATCGAGGTGTGCGAGCGGCTGCGTGGCGACGGCCGGGACCTCCCCGTCCTCATGCTCTCCGCGCTCGACGAGACCGCCGACCGTATCGCCGGGCTCCAGGCGGGCGGCGACGACTACCTGGTCAAGCCGTTCGCCCTGCAGGAACTGGTGCTGCGACTGCGCGCGTTGCTGCGACGCCGACCGCCCTCCGGCCGTGAGGTGCTGAGGGTGGCGGGCCTCGTGATCGACCCGGCGGCCCGCACCGCCGAGCGGGACGGGCGGCAACTGGAGCTGACCCGGCGGGAGTTCGAGCTCCTTGAGGTGCTCGCGCGTAACGCCGGCCTGGTCCTCACCCGGGACCAGCTCCTCGAACGGGTCTGGGGTTACGACTTCGACGTGCGCACCGACGCCGTCGACACCTTCGTCAGCTATCTGCGGCGCAAGCTGGAGGCGGACGGCGGCACACGGCTCGTACACACCGTGCGCGGGGTGGGCTTCGTACTGCGGGAAGAGCCGTGAGACTGCGGGAAGCGCCATGAGAGTGCGGGAAGCGCCATGAAACTGTCCACCCGGATCGGGCTCGCCGTCGGAGTCACCGTCCCGCTGCTGGTCCTGGCCTCCGGCTGGCTGCTGCTCCAGCTGGTCGACCACGATCTGCACAGCGCAGAGGACGATCACCTCCGCACCCGCGCCGCCGCCGTCGCCCAGGACGCCCGCGCCCTGCTGCGGGCCAGCGCCAACAACCGCCCCAAGGCCGCCGACAACCGCGAGCGCCAGCTGTACAGCGCCGCCCTCGACGTCGGCGTCCGGGTGATCGGCCCCGACGCCACCTTCAGCGGCGGCCCCCAGCCGGACGCCTCGGTCCCGCTCCCGGCCGCGGCGACGAGCCCGGTCACCGTCCGGGACGGCGCCACCAGCTGGCGCGCCCTGTCCCGGACGGTCACCACCGCGCGCGGCTCCGGCACCCTCTGGGTCTTCGCGCCCAACGCCGCAGACCAGGCCCAACTCCGGCTCGTCCGGCGCCGGGTGGCCGTCACGACCCTGCTCGCCGCACCCCTGTCCGGCCTGCTCGCCTGGGGCATCGCGACCGGCGCGACCGGTCCCCTGCGCCGCCTGCGTCGCCGTACCGCCGGACTCGACCCGCGTACCAGCGCCACCCGGCTGCACCACGAACCGACCGGTGTCACCGAGGTCGACGACCTGGCCGCCACCCTCCAGAAGGCCCTGGCCCGCTACGACGAACAGGCCGCCCGCACCGCCGAGGCCCTGGACACCGCCCGCTCCTTCTCCTCCGCCGCCGCCCACGAACTGCGCACCCCGCTGATGAGCATGGGCACCAACCTCGACATCCTCGCCGCCCACCCCGACCTCCCCGAGCCCGACCGCACCGAGGTCCTGACCGACCTGCGGCACGAACACGCCCGGCTGCTCGGCCTGTTGGTGATGCTGCGCGAGCTGGGGCGGGGCGATCTGGTCGAGGCGGAGGCGCTGCGGAGCGTCGACCTCGCGGAGGTCGCCGACGCGGCGGTGGCCGAGGCCCGGCGCCGCGAGCCGGACGCCCGGATCACGCTGGACGCGGCACCCGGACTCACCGTCCACGGCTGGGAACCCGGCCTGCGTCTCCTCCTCGACAACCTGCTGGCCAACGCGCTGGCCCACGGCCGGGACGGAGCGGGCAAGGCGGGCGCGGAGGTCGGGGTGCGCGGCACGGACACGGAGGTCGTGATCACGGTCGACGACCACGGACCGGGCGTGCCTCCCGAGGAACGGGCGCGGATCTTCGAGCGGTTCCGGCGCGGGCCCGGCAGTTCGGGCTCGGGGCTCGGCCTGACACTGGTCGCCCAGCAGACGGCGCTGCATCAGGGGCGGGTCACGGTCGCCGAGGGGCCGTCCGGCACCGGCGCCCGCGTCGAGGTGCGGCTGCCGCGCGGCGGCGGTGAACTGCCCGCCCACCGCGACTGGTTGATCGACACAGCCGGGACAAACCGGTCACAGAGTTTCCCCAAAGAGGCTTCCTAGCCTTCCCGGCAGGCGGACGGGCGAAGGGGACCGTCCGCGGAACGGAGGCTGAGATGTACGTACGACGACCACGGCGCACGCTCCTCGTGGGGCTCGCCACGGCGGCGCTGCTGGCGACCGGTACCGGCGTGGCGGCGGCCGAGAGCACCCCCGCCCCGGGCGGGACGCCGACCGGCGACGGGGCACAGGCCCTCTGCAAGCGGGCGCCGAAGATCGACCAGCGCATCGACCGCGCGCTGAAGCGCCTGAACGCGGGCGCCGACAAACGCGGTTCGGTCGCCCGCCTGCAACAGCGCGTGGACAACGCCGAGTCGGCCGGCCACGACGAGATCGCCACGTATCTCCAGGACCGGCTGGCCTTCCGCAAGTCGCTGGTGACGACGCTCCAGCAGCGGCAGCGGGACCTGGCCGATGTACAGACCTGGTGCAAGGACAACAACGGGGGCGTGAGCTGATGCGCGCCCGGGCGACGGCGGCCGCGGCGCTGCTGGCCGTGGGGCTCCTCGCGGGCTGCGCCCGGGAGCACGGTTCGACGGCCGGTACACCCACCTCGTCCGCGACGCCCTCCGGCTACCCGGAGATGCAGAAGAAGCTGGCCGCGGCCGAGTCCGCGCTCGCACAGGCGGACAAGGACGCGGCCCAGGACCACTGAGAAGAGGGGAGAGGGCGGGGAGCGCCGTGACTCAGCGTTCCCCGCCCGGCACCCCCAGCACGTCCCCGGCCCCCTCCGGCCCGAGCGGTGCGCTGGTCAGCGTTCGCCGCCAGGTACCCAGAGGACATCGCCCGCGGCCTTGTTCGCCGTGCGGGCCAGGATGAACAGGAGGTCGGAGAGGCGGTTCAGGTAGGTCGCGGTGAGGGGGTTCATCACCTCGCCGTGCACCTCCAGCGCGGCCCACGTGGAGCGCTCGGCCCGCCGTACGACCGTGCAGGCCTGGTGGAGCAGGGCCGCGCCCGGGGTGCCGCCCGGGAGGATGAAGGAGCGCAGCTTCTCCAGCCGCTCGTTGAAGCGGTCGCAGTCCGCCTCCAGCTTGTCGACGTAGAACTGCTCGACCCGCAGCGGAGGGAACTCCGGGTTCTCGACGACCGGCGTCGACAGATCCGCCCCGACATCGAACAGGTCGTTCTGGACGCGGGTGAGGACCTTGACGATCTCCTCGTCCAGCCCGCCCAGCGCGATCGCCGTGCCGATCACCGCGTTCGCCTCGTTGGCGTCGGCGTACGCGGAGATCCGCAGGTCGGTCTTGGCGACCCTGCTCATGTCGCCGAGGGCGGTGGTGCCCTGGTCGCCGGTCCTGGTGTAGATGCGCGTCAGATTGACCATGAGGCCAGCGTAATTACGCTCCGGCCGTCCGGAACACGCGTGTGCCGACCGTCACGGCGAGCACGGCGAAGCCGAGGGCGACGAGGACGCCGTACAGCATGTGATCCGTGCCGTACGAGCCGACGTACGCGTCCCGCACCGCGTCCACCAGATAGCGGAACGGCATGACGTGCGAGAGGACGTCCAGCCAGCCCGGTGCCAGGGTCATCGGCAGCATCAGGCCGGACAGCAGCATCGACGGCATGGTCAGCGCGTTGACCACCGGCGCGAACTCCTGCGGGGTGTGGACCTTCATCGCGAGCGCGTACGACAGCGAGCCGAGCGAGACCGTCAGCAGGGCCACGAACGCGAAGCCGATCAGCACGCCGCCGAGGGGCGCGCGCAGGCCCATCGCCACGGCGGCGAGCACCAGCAGCACCGCTTGGAAGACGAAGACCGTGGCGTCCCGCAGCACCCGGCCCAGCAGCAGCGCCAGTCGGCTCACGGGCGTCACCCGCATCCGCTCGACCACCCCCTGGCCCTTCTCCATGATGATCGCGAACCCCGCGAACGACGCCCCGAACAGCCCGAGTTGGAGCAGCAGCCCGGGCACCAGCAGCTGCCACGAACTGCCCTGCCCGCCCAGCGGCAGACCGGTCAGCAGCGGTCCGAAGAAGAGGAGGTACAGCAGCGGCGTCAGCACACCGAAGAGCAGCGCGAAGCGGGAGCGGAGCGACTGGCGGAGATAGCGGCCGTAGACGAGCGCGGTGTCGTGAAGAAGCATCGTGGCGGTCCTATACGGCTACGGGGGCGGCGTCGGCCGGAACGGTTCCGCGGCCGGTGATGGCGAGGAACGTGTCCTGGAGGGTGGCGTCGATCGAGCCGCCGTACCGGAGTTTGAGCGCGGTCGGCGTGCCCTCGGCCACGACCACGCCCTGGTCGACGATCACCAGGCGGTCGGCGAGCGCGTCGGCCTCGTCCAGGTAATGCGTGGTCAGGAAGACGGTCGTGCCGTGCTCGTCGCGCAGCCGGCGGACCAGGTCCCACAGGTCGGCGCGGCTGCCGGGGTCGAGACCGGTGGTCGGTTCGTCGAGGAAGAGGATCCGCGGGCGGTGGGTGAGCGCCATCGCGATGTCGAGGCGTCGGCGCTGACCGCCGGACAGGGCGCCGCACCTGCGGTCGAGCAGCTCGGCCAGGCCCAGGTCGTGTGCCAGCTCCTCGGCGCGTTCGGCCGCCTGAGCCCTGGTCAGCCGGTACAGCCGCCCCTGCGTGACCAGCTCCTCGCGGACCGAGATCTGCGGATCGACGCCGCCCGACTGGGCGACGTAACCGCACGACCGGCGCACCCCCGTGGCGTCGGTCGTGAGGTCGTGGCCGGCGACGGTGGCCGTCCCGCCGGAGGGGGCGAGCAGGGTGGTGAGCATGCGCAGGGTGGTGGTCTTGCCCGCGCCGTTCGGCCCGAGAAACCCGAGGATCTCGCCCTCGCGGACGGTCAGATCGATGCCTCGCACGGCCTCCACGAAGCCCTGCCGGGCGGCTTGAGCCGGGTGTGCTACGAAGGGTGACGAGTTGGGCGCTGTCGGTCAGTGCTCGCTTTCCTCGTGGAGGGCGGGGTGCTTGGTGCCCGGCACCCCATAACGGTTCTGCCGCCGGAGGCGGTCGCGGACGTGGCGGAGGCCGCCGATGTCTCCGTCAACACCGTCTACAACTACTTCCCGACCAAGGAGGACCTCTTCCTCGACCGCGGCGCGGACGTCGTCGACCGGCTCGCGCGCTGGGTGCGCGGACGGGACGTCGGGGAGTCCGCCGCCGCGGCCGTGCTGCGGGAGCTGCGCGAGGAGATCGTGGCGGTCTCGCCCAGACTCGGACTGCTGGAGGGTTACGACCGTTTCATGCGGGTCGTCCATGACGCGCCCCCGCTGAGGTCCCGGTTGTGGACCCTGCAGCAGGAGATCCAGGACAACCTGGAGGCCGCCCTGCGCGAGGAGACGGACGCCGCCGCCGGCGACCCGCTGCCCGGCCTGATCGCCGGTCAGATCGGCTGGGTCCACCAGACGGTCGTGGCGACCATCGGCCGTGAGATGGCCGCCGGGCGCAATCCACGCGAAGTATCACGAGAGGTACTCGCCCTCCTCGACGACGTCGAGGACCTGTTGGGCGAGAAGGTGCTCAACTACGCCGTCCGGGGCGACCGGTGACCCCTGCCGGTGTGATGTCCGTCAGATGAGACGTGACGCGCATTACTTACCGGTCACACAGCACCGACAGAGCGCTAAGGTCCGCCGAAGAGGCAGACGTAAACAGCGTGTAAGGCGCTTCAAAGGGGAGTCGCAAACGTGGCACGGAAGCTTGCCGTCATCGGCGCCGGCCTGATGGGTTCCGGCATCGCCCAGGTCTCCGCGCAGGCGGGCTGGGAGGTGGTCCTCCGGGACGTCACCGACGAGGCTCTGGGGCGTGGCACCGACGGGATCAAGGCCTCGTACGACAAGTTCGTGAGCAAGGGGAAGCTGGAGGCGCACGACGCCGACGCCGCCCTCGGCCGCATCACCGCCACCACCGACCTGGACGCCGCCGCGGACGCCGACATCGTCGTCGAGGCCGTCTTCGAGAAGCTGGAGGTGAAGCACGAGATCTTCCGCGCGCTCGACAAGATCGTGCGCCCGGACACCGTGCTCGCCTCCAACACCTCCGCGATCCCGATCACCAAGATCGCGGCGGCCACCGAGCACCCCGAGCGGGTCGTCGGCGTCCACTTCTTCTCGCCGGTGCCGATGATGCAGCTCGTCGAGCTGGTCCGCGGGTACAAGACGAGCGACGAAACCCTCGCCACCGCGCGGGAGTTCGCCGAGTCCGTCGGCAAGACCTGCATCGTCGTCAACCGCGACGTCGCCGGCTTCGTGACGACCCGTCTCATCTCCGCCCTCGTCGTCGAGGCGACCAAGCTCTACGAGTCGGGCGTCGCGACCGCCGAGGACATCGACCTCGCCTGCAAGCTGGGCTTCGGCCACGCGATGGGCCCGCTGGCCACGGCGGACCTGACCGGCGTCGACATCCTGCTGCACGCCACCAGCAACATCTACACCGAGTCGCAGGACGAGAAGTTCGCGCCGCCGGAGCTGATGCGCCGGATGGTTGACGCCGGTGACATCGGACGCAAGAGCGGGCAGGGCTTCTACACGTACTGAACCACCGGTACGTCAAGCCACTGAAACCGCACAGACCCCAGGGGACTCACCCCCTCGGGTGAATTCGGTATCGGTTCGCTTACAGACGGCAACCTGGTCGCCGCTGAAGCAGTCAGACGTTGCACAGCCACCGTCACGGAGTACGAGTACGCAACCGCACTCACGGGGAGCGCATATGCACATCAGGGGCGACCACGCCGAGCTGGTCGTCGGGGGCCGCCTCGACGTCCGCAGCGCGGCGGACGCCCGTACGGTCCTGCACACGGCCGTCGACGACGGAGTCGGCGACCTGGTGCTCGACCTGTCCGAACTGGACTCCTGGGACGCCACCGGACTCGGGGTGATCATGGGCGTCCACCGGCGGGCCGGCCGCTGTGGCCGGCGCCTGGTGCTGCGCGACGTACCGCCGCAGATGCAGCGCCTGCTGGTGGCCACCCGGCTGCACCGGATCCTGGCGATCGAGGGGGGCATCGGGGTGGAGTCACTGCCCCGAGTCTGACGTCGCGCGCAATCCTCACGAGACTGTGACGTCTCGGGCGGCGCGGTACCCCGGACTGTCGTAGATACTGTGCAAAGGTTTAAGGTTCGGTCGCCCGCTGCCCGACATCCCTGCGAGCGGGCCCGGACCAGAAGCGACAGCGCGGTGTGCAGCAAGGCCGGGAGGGGCTCGGCACACGACGCTTTTGGGGGGCTTGAACCTATGGACCCGAACAACCGGGGACCCGAGGAGTACGGCCATGACGGCGACGGCACAGCGCCGCGCCAGCGCCCGCCCAGGGACCCCCTCACACCAGACTTCGGCCAGCACTCGCCGGCGCTCGCCCGCACGGTGCAGCTCGTCACCGGCGACTACCTGCTCACCGTCAACCCCGTCGACGGCAGCGAGATAGAGGCCTGCCCGCCGGGCGAGCGCCCGGGCCGGCCCGAGAAGTTCACCGCCGCCGAGCGCGCCGAGGTGGACCGCGCGGCCAGGCCGCCCGTCCCACCGGGCCCGACACAGCCGGCCCTGTCGCTCCTGGAGCGCCAGGACGAACGAGAGCGGCTGGTACGGCTCCTCGCCCGCGGCCGCTCCGTACGGCTCACCGGCCCCGCGGGCTCCGGCCGCACCGCCCTGCTCGACCTCGTCGCCGACGACTGCGGGGACCTCGCCCCCGACGGCGTCGTCCGCCTCAGCGGCTTCCACCGCACCGCCGACGACCTCCTGTACGACCTCTTCTACGCCGTCTACAACGCGCCCCTGCACCGCCCGGAACGGGACGAACTGCTCGGGTACGTCCGGGACATCGGCGCGGTCGTCGTCCTGGACGACGTCGAGTTCGGCGGCGCCGCGCTGGACGAGCTGCTCGACGCGACGCCCGAGTGCGCCTTCGTCATCGGCGCGACCCCCGACGTGGCCGCGCCCTCCGCCGACTCCGCGATCGAGGAGGTCTTCCTCGGTGGCCTGGAGCGCGCGGGCGGCGTGGAGATCATCGAGCGTGCCGTCGGCCGGGTGCTCACCGAGGAGGAGGCCAACTGGGCCGGCGACCTCTGGTTCGAGTCCGAGGGCCTGCCGCTGCGGTTCGTGCAGGCCGGCGCCCTGCTGCGGGAGCGCGACCGGCAGCGGGCCGGGGCCGGCGCCGTGGACGAGTTCGGCGTCTTCGCCGACGCGCTCCCGGTGGACGCGCCCTTCGACGCCCCCTTCGGTGCCGAGGAGGGCGACGAGATACCCCTGCCCTCGCTCGGCGAGGCCGCCGCGCCCGCGCCGCTGCTCGCCTCCCGGCTGAGCGCCTCCGCCCGGGCCACCCTGCGCTTCGCCGTCGCGCTCGGCGGCGAGGTGCCGCACCAGGCCCATCTGCCCGCGCTCGTCGGCGACACCCACGCGGACGCCGCCCTCGGCGAACTCGCCTCCTGCGGACTGGTCTCCCCGGTCGGCGCCCGCTACCGCCTCGCGGCCGGAGTGCTGACCCAGCTGGAGGCCGCGGGATACGGCGACGACGTCGACGCCCGCGCCCTCACCGCGGCCCAGCACTACGCCTGGTGGGCCGGGCACCCCTCGGTCACCCCGGAGCGGGTGTGCGCGGAGGCCGACGCCCTGCTCGCCGCCCTCGGCGCACTGGTGCCGGGCACGACAGCGCCCGCCGAGGACGAGGAGTCCGTCACCGTCCAGCTGGCCCGCACGGCCGCGCCCGCCTTCGCCGCCGGGCTGCACTGGAGCGCCTGGGAGCGAGCCCTGCGGGGCGGCGCCGAGGCCTCCCGGCTGGCCGGCGAGGTGTCCGAACAGGCCTACTTCCACCACGAGTTGGGCGTCCTCGCACTCTGCGGCGGCGACTTCGACCGGGCCCGCTCCGAGCTGGAGACCTCCGTCGGGCTGCGCGGCGTGAGCGCCGACAAGCGCGGCACCGTCGCCGGGCGCCGCGCCCTCGCCCTGGTCGCCGACCGCACCGGCACGCAGCCGGGCCTCGGCTCCACCGCGGGCGAGGAGGTGCCGGACGCGCGCTACGAGGAGTCGCAGTCGCCGCCCGGCGGTGTCCCCGCGGCCCTGCTGCCGCCCCGGCCGCCGTCCACCGGCGACTCCGCCACGATCGTCGTCAACCGCGCCGCCGCCGGGCCCTCGGGCGGGCCGCCCAAGGCCCACCGGGCCGGCTTCCGCGGCCTCGCCCGGCGCAACCTCGTCGCGGCGGGCGCGGGCGCGCTCCTCGCGGCCGTCCTCGGCACGGTGGTGACGCTGGGCGCGACGTCCAACAACGACGCGAACAACCCGTCCGACAAGGTGGGCGTCAACCCGTCCGCGAGCCAGGGCGTCGACGACGGCTCCCTCGGCGCGGACACGCCGACGAACGGCGACGACAAGGGCGACACGGGTACGGCGACCAGCAGGCCGACGGACCCGGGCCCCGACGGCACGTACGGCACGTCGGACGATCCGACGCCGCCGTCGGACACGAAGACGCCGTCGGACGATCCGAGCGGGACGAAGGGGTCGGGCGGTTCGTCGAGTTCGCCGTCGAAGTCGTCCACGCCCAAGCCGTCTTCGAGTACGACGACCACGAAGCCGCCGTCGTCGCCGCCCGCGTCGTCGCCGGACCCTTCGCCGAGCGACTCGGGCACGCCCACACCGACGGCGACGGTGTCCACGCCCGCCACCACCGACTCGGCCAGCGCACCGATCTCCTCCAGCGCCCCGGCGGAGACGAGCAGCTCGGCAAGCGCACCGGCGAGCAGCAGCTCGGCTCCGGTGATCTGAGGCCGCGCAAGCGTGAGGGCCGGGTCCTTTCCCAACGACCCGGCCCTCTTCGCCGTATCAGAACCGTCTGTTCGGACCCCGCCGTCAGAACAGCCGCAGCTTGTCGTCCTCGATGCCGCGCAGGGCGTCGTAGTCCAGGACCGTGCAGCCGATGCCGCGGTCCGTGGCGAGGACGCGGGCCTGGGGCTTGATCTCCTGGGCCGCGAAGATGCCGCGGACGGGGGCGAGATGGGGGTCGCGGTTGAGGAGTTCGAGGTAGCGGGTGAGCTGTTCCACGCCGTCGATCTCGCCGCGCCGCTTGATCTCGACCGCGACCGTCTGCCCGTCGGCGTCCCGGCAGAGGATGTCGACCGGGCCGATCGCGGTCATGTACTCGCGGCGGATGAGCGTGTAGCCGTCCCCGAGGGTCTCGATGCGGTCCGCGAGGAGCTCCTGGAGGTGTGCTTCCACGCCGTCCTTGATCAGGCCCGGATCCACGCCGAGTTCGTGCGAGGAGTCGTGGAGGATCTCCTCCATCGTGATGATCAGCTTCTCGCCCGCCTTGTTGACGACGGTCCAGACGCCGTCCTCGTCGCCCGAGCCCTCCTTCAGCGTGCAGGGCGGGGACATCCAGTTCAGGGGCTTGTAGGCGCGGTCGTCCGCGTGGATCGACACACTGCCGTCCGCCTTCACCAGGATCAGGCGGGGGGCTGCGGGGAGGTGGGCGGTGAGCCGGCCCGCGTAGTCGACGGAACACCGGGCAATGACGAGACGCATGGTCGGCAACGCTACTCGACGGCCGTGGGTCGACGCGATTCGCCCCGGAAGTCCCGGGTCAACCCTTGTTCATTTGTGGCCGATTGTGTGCCCAAAGAGGGCTCCGCATGTACGCATTCTCCTGGTGCCGTCACCGTCGGTTGCCTACCGTAGTAAACGGGAGGTCGCGAGACGTGTACTGAGCGTGTTCGGTATCGCGAACTCCCTTATCTGTCCGGCAACCCCTGTCGATCGCAGGGGTGCGAGAGGAGAACCCATGTCGCTCGACGTCTCACCGGCCCTACTCGAAAAGGCCGAGCGAGGCGAGGTCGACGAAGCAGAATTCGTCGACTGCGTCCGGACCTCCCTGCCCTATGCATGGGAGATGATCAGCTCCCTGGTGGCCCAGCTGAAGGTGGACGGCGGATCGTTCGCCGACAACCAGACGCCCCCGCCGGACGAGCAGGCACGCGGTCAGCTGCTGCGTGCGCTCGCGAGTGACGCGATACGCGGCGCGCTGCAACGGCACTTCGGTGTGCGACTGGCCTTCCAGAACTGCCACCGGGTGGCGGTGTTCCCGCTGGACGCCTCGGTCGATGAGACGCTGGCCCGCTTCACCTCGGTCCGCAGTCAGCTGCTCAACCAGTCTCCGGAGTTCCGGGACTGCTGAGCCGTAGCCGCTTTGCTTGCCGCTCCATACGCGGGAGGTGCAACTAGTACTGGGGCGGCAAGCTCCATGCCGGGCAGGGCAGTTCGACAGAATCAGCCGACTTGCGGGATCACCTCGGCCCCCAGCCGCCGTACGTTCTCCTCGGTGGCCGCCAGGTCTCCCGAGCCCTCGACCAGGAGGGCGAAGCGGGAGATGCCGGTCCGCTCGCTGGTCGCCGCGAGCCGGTCGGCGCACAGCCGCGGGGTGCCCACCGGGTGCAGCCCGCACAGCAACTCCGTGTAGGCCAGCGGGTCGCGCATCTGCCGGGCCCGGCCGTCCACCGTCACATGCGCGTCCAGCCCCTGCTTCAGCCAGCCCGGCATCGCCTTCGTCAGGGCCTCCACCGCGTCCGTGCGCCGGTCGGCGATCTGGCAGACGCCCGCCGAGACATGGGCCGCGTCCAGGACCTGCTCCGGCGGATGGCCGGCGGCCCGCGCCGACTGCCGCCACAGCGCGACCATCTCCGCCTTCTCCTCGTCCCCCACATGCATCCCGAGCAGCATCGGCAGCCCGCGCTCGGCGGCCAGCCGCACACTCGCCGGGGAGGTGCACGCGACGACGACCTCCGGACCCGCCGCCTCCGACAGCGACTCCGACGGCCTTGGTACGACGGGCACTTCACGGAAGCTGAAGCGCTCGCCCGCGGCCGCGACCGAGGGTTCGCGCAGCCAGCGCACCAGCAGATCGAGTGATTCCGGAAACCCCTTCTCGTACGCCGCGAGACCCGAGCCGAACACCTCCAGGTCGACCCAGGGCCCACCGCGCCCCACGCCCAGCGAGAAGCGCCCGCCGGACGTGATGTGCAGCAGCGCGGCCTGCTCGCCGAGCGAGACGGGGTGGGCGGTGGGCAGCACGCTGACCGCCGTACCGACCCGTAGCCGGCGGGTGCGGCCCAGCAGCAACGCCGCCAGGGTGATGGCCGACGGGCAGGTCCCGTACGGCACGAAGTGGTGCTCGGCCAGCCAGACCGAGTCCAGACCGGCCTCCTCGGCGACCTCCGCGGAGCGGACCGCGCGGTGCAGTGCCTCCCCCTGGCCCTGTCCCGGGAACTGGGCCGCCAACACGAAACTTCCAACGTGCATTGCTTTTCCTGCTTCCTTGGCTCCGACGCGGAGCTCCCCCGACGGGCATAACCGTGTGACACGTGCCGAGGTCACGGCTTGGCGAGGAGATTTGCGGATTGTCTGCAGAATGGCCGCTGCGGCGGAGGTCCGGCGCCGGTCGGTGCCCTACGCATACCCCCGTCCACGCCCCGTAGGCTGGACACGACCCGTGCTTCCTGTATAGCCCCGTGAGGTGTCCCGTGTCCCCGCGTCGCAACCGACCCAAGGGTGCCGATCCTTCGGGCTCGTCCGGCCGGAGCGCCGAGGACGACCGCCCCGGCCGCTACGGCGGCTGGCAGTCCACCGAGAGCTGGCAGGGCGAGGAGTGGAGCGTGCGGCACGTCGCGGGCGCGAGCGCGCAGGGCAAGACGTACCGCTGTCCCGGCTGCGACCAGATGATCGGCTCCGGGGTCCCGCACGTGGTCGCGTGGCCGGAGCATTCGGGCGTCGACGAGCGCCGGCACTGGCACAAGGCGTGCTGGAACGCGAAGGACCGCCGCACCACGCGGGTGCAGCGGTCCCGTAACGCGCCGAAGTTCTGACCGGCGGTCTCTATACGTCCCGTCGGTCCAGCAGGGCGATGGCGCCCGCGAAGGCGGCGGCCGTCACGCCCAGCGCGATCCACAGCGGGTCCCAGCCGCTCGGGCCGGACTCGCTGAGGGAGTTGGAGTAGAAGACGCTCAGCTGGTTCGGGATCGAGTACTGGAACAGGGCCTGGCGTACGCCGTCCAGCGCCTCCGAGAACATGAACAGCGCGATCACCAGCGGGGCCAGGACGACGCCGATCATGATGGTGATGGCGCCCGCGGAGTGCCGGATGACCGAGCCGATCAGCAGCGAGAGCAGGCCGAGCAGCGCGAGGTAGAAGGAGACGCCGAAGGTGCCCTTCAGCCACTCGGAGGTGGACGGGTCCCTGGCGTCGGTCAGCATGGACGCGTCGGCGAGGGCGACGAGCAGCACGGACGCGAAGGTGACTGTGAAGGCGACGGCGAAGAACACGATCGCCTTGGCGGCGAGCACGCGGCCACGGGTCGGGCAGGCGGTCATCGTGGTCCGGATCATTCCGGTGCCGTACTCGGAGGCCGTGGTCAGCACGCCGAGCGTGATGATGCAGATGCTGCCGAGCAGCAGGCCGAACACGCCGAAGGACAGCGGGTTCTCACCCTGCAGACTCGCGTCCCCGGCGTTGGCGGCGACGAGCGCGGCGACCAGCAGCCCGATGCCGACGACGAGCACGACGAACACCCCGAGCGTCCACATCGTGGAGCGCACCGACCGGATCTTCGTCCACTCCGAGGCGATGGCATGCCCGAGATGCGTGCGCACGACGGGGATCGGCGAGGTGTAACCAACACCGGGATACGACGAACCGTGCGCGGCCGCCTGCCAGTCGGGTACGGCGGCCTGCGGCATCGGGGGCTGCGGGGTCGGAGCACTCATCGGGCGTCCTCGGGCTTGGTCAGGTCGGCGGGAGCGGCGGAGGGGGTGGAGGCGGCGGGCGCGGCGGCCTGCGGCGGCGCCGACGCTGGGGCGGGCGGCTGGGCAGGCGCGGCAGGAGCCGGCGATGCCGACTGAGCGGCCGGAGGCTGCGGTGCGGCGGGCGGGGCCTGGTCCGCCGGCGCGGGCGGGTGGCCCGGTGCCGGTGCTGAGGGTGCGTCGTGGGGCGTCTGAGGGGCCGTCTGCGCGTACGGGTTGGGGTGGCCAGCTCCGGGGGCCGCCGGGGCGCCGTACGGGCCCGCAGGGGGCTGTGGGGCGCCGTACGGGCCGGGCTGGCCCTGGGGGAGTTGCGGCATCGCGAACGGCTGGCCGCCCTGTTGCGGCGGCGGTGGGGCGTACCAGCCGGGCTGGCCCTGGCCGGGGACCGGCATCGGGGGCTGGGCGCCGGGCGGCAGCGGCTGCATCAGGCCCGCCTTCTGGTCGACCGTCGAGCGGTAGTCGACCGCGCCCTGCGTCATCCGCATGTACGCCTCCTCGAGCGAGGCCTGATGCGGCGACAGCTCCCACAGCCGTACGTCGGCGTCGTGCGCGATGTCGCTGATGCGGGGGAGGGGCAGTCCCGTCACCCGCAGCCCCCCGTCCTGCTCCGGCAGCACGTGCCCGCCCGCCTCGGTCAGCGCGGACGTCAGCTTCTCGCGCAGCTGCGGCTCGGTGTCCGGCGTCCGCACGCGCGCGAAGTCCGCGGAGTTCGCCGAGATGAAGTCCTTGACGCTCATGTCGGACAGCAGCTGCCCGCGCCCGATCACGATGAGGTGGTCCGCCGTCAGCGCCATCTCGCTCATCAGGTGCGAGGAGACGAAGACCGTACGCCCCTCGGCCGCCAGCGCCTTCATCAGGTTGCGCACCCAGAGGATGCCCTCGGGGTCGAGCCCGTTGACCGGCTCGTCGAACAGCAGCACCTGCGGGTCGCCGAGCAGCGCCGCGGCGATGCCGAGCCGCTGTCCCATGCCGAGCGAGAAGCCCTTGGACCGCTTCTTCGCCACGTCCTGCAGCCCGACCACGCCGAGCACCTCGTCGACCCGGCGGGACGGGATCCCGGACAGCTGGGCGAGGCAGAGGAGATGGCTGCGGGCGGAGCGGCCACCGTGCACGGCCTTGGCGTCGAGCAGCGCGCCCACCTGGCGCGGAGCGTTCGGCAGCTTCCGGTAGGGGTAGCCGCCGATCGTCACCTGGCCCGCGCTGGGGTTGTCGAGGCCGAGGATCATCCGCATCGTCGTCGACTTGCCGGAACCGTTCGGCCCCAGGAAGCCGGTGACCGCCCCGGGCCGCACCTGGAAGGAAAGGTTGTACACAGCGGTCTTGTCGCCGTAGCGCTTGGTCAGGCCGACTGCCTCGATCATGCTCCGCACCCATCGAAAGGTTCAGGACAGCGGGGCACACGCCCCCGTAAGGGTTAGGAGGATATCGAGGCGCTGACGGTTCCGCTCAAGAGCAAGTAAAAGGTGACGCTCCGCTCAGCCTTTCTTCACGCGTCCCGTCGCTTCAGCAACACGTACCCGCCCGCGAGCGCCGCCACCACCCACAGCACCATGATCGCGAGCCCGCCCCAGGGCCCGTACGGGGTGTCGTCGTCGATCGGCGTCACCACCTGCATGATCTTGCTGCCGGCCTGGTCGGGCAGATACCGGCCGATCTTCTTGGTCGCCGAGACGTTGCCGAGGATGTTGGAGACCAGGAAGAAGAACGGCATCAGGATGCCCAGCGACAGCATCGGCGAGCGCAGCATCACCGCCACGCCCATCGAGAACACCGCGATCAGGGTCATGTAGAGCCCGCCGCCGATCACCGCGCGCAGCACGTGCGGGTCGCCGATCTCGGCCTTGTGCGAGCCGAGCATGGCCTGCCCGAGGAAGAACGCGACGAAGCTGGTGGCGAGGCCGACGACCAGTGCGAGCCCGGTGGCCACCGCGATCTTGCTGAACAGGAAGGTCCCGCGCTGCGGCACGGCGGCCAGCGAGGTGCGGATCATGCCGGTGCTGTACTCGTTGGAGACGACCAGCACCCCGAACACGATCATCGCGAGCTGCCCGAGGCTCATCCCGGCGAAGCTGATGAAGGTCGGGTCGAAGGAGAGCTTGTCCTTCGCGCTCATGTTGTCGAACTCGTGCTTGGTCAGCGCGGAGATCAGCATGCCGAGGGCGATGGTGACGACCACGGCGAGGGAGAGCGTCCACACGGTCGAGGCCACCGACCGGATCTTGGTCCACTCGGACCGTACGACCTGGATCGCCGCCATGCTCAGCTCCTGTTCCAGCCGTCGCCCCACGCCTGCCGCGGCGCGGGCGGCGCGTCCTGGGGTGTGTCGGTGTGCGCGTGGTACTCGACCGACTCGGCGGTCAGCTGCATGAACGCCTCTTCCAGGGAGGCCTGCTGCGGGCTCAGCTCGTGCAGCACGATCTGGTGCTGCGCGGCCAGCTCGCCGATCTGCTCGGCCTTGCCGCCGTCCACCTCCAGCGCCCCGCTGCCGGACTCGACGACGGTGACCCCGGCCTCGTGCAGTATGTCGAGCAGCCGCTCGCGCTGCGGGGTGCGGACACGGACGTACGACCGCGAGTTCTGCTCGATGAAGTCGGCCATGGAGGTGTCCGCGAGCAGCCGGCCCTGTCCGATGACGACCAGGTGGTCCGCGGTCAGCGCCATCTCGCTCATGAGATGGGACGAGACGAAGACGGTACGGCCCTGGGCCGCCAGGGATTTCATCAGGTTGCGGATCCAGTGGATGCCCTCGGGGTCCAGGCCGTTGACGGGCTCGTCGAACATCAGGATCCGCGGGTCGCCCAGCAGCGCGCCGGCGATGCCGAGCCGCTGCCCCATGCCCAGCGAAAAGCCCTTGGCCTTCTTCCTCGCGACCGCCGTGAGCCCCACGGTGTCGAGCACCTCGGCGACGCGGCTCCTCGGGATGCCGTTGCTCTGGGCGAGGCAGAGCAGGTGGTTGTAGGCGCTGCGGCCGCCGTGCATGGCCTTGGCGTCCAGCAGGGCGCCGATGTACTTGAGGGGATCCTTGAGGTGGTCGTAGTGCTGACCGTCGATCCGGACGTCGCCCGCCGTCGGCCGGTCGAGCCCGAGCATCATCCGCATCGTCGTCGACTTGCCGGCGCCGTTCGGTCCGAGGAAGCCGGTCACGATGCCGGGTCTGACGGTGAAGGTGAGGTTGTTGACCGCCACCTTCTCGCCGTACCGCTTGGTCAGGCCCTCCAGCTGGATCATGCGGCCACGCTAAGACGCCGGTTGGGCCACTGCCACCCGGACGGGCAAACAGAGTCCGACGCCGGCGGCAACAACGGTGAACGCCGTCGTCCAGGCGAAGGTGTGCGCGAACGCCGTGTCCGTGCCGCCGCCGCTCTGCAGCAGGACGGCGAGGACGGCGGTGCCGAAGGAGCCGCCGAGCTGCTGGAGGATGCGGGTGGCGGAACTGGCGTGCGGGACGTCCGCGGGGGCGAGGTCGCGGAAGGCGCCGACCAGCAGGGCCAGGTTGGCCGCGCTCATGCCGAAGCCGCGGACCAGGAGGGCGGCGGCGAGCAGGTAGCCGTTGTCGGCGCCGGCCGCGAAGGGGAGCGTGCCCAGAGCGGTCAGCAGCAGGCCGGTCACCGCGACCGGGCGGGGGCCGACGCGGTCGGAGAGCGAGCCGGTCGTGCGGGCCAGCAGCGCGCCGACGCCCTGCGGCACGAGCAGCAGCCCGGCGTCGATCACGCCCTCGTGGCGCACCTGCTGGTAGTAGAGGGGCAGCAGGAACATCCCGCCGAACAGGGTCAGCCCGCCTGTGAAGGTCAGCGCCGAGGCCACCCCGAACGACCGCACCCGGAACAGCCGTAGATCCACGAGAGGTTGCGGAACACGCAGGGCACGTACGACGAAAGCGGCCACCAGTACGGCCCCGACCGTCATCGGCACCAGCACGCGCGCGTGCCCGAAGCCGCCCTGGTCGCCGACCTGGGCGAGACCGTAGATCAGCGCGGCCAGCCCGGGGGAGACCAGCGCGAGGCCGGTCAGGTCGAGACGGGCGGCCCGCGTGCCCTCGTCCCTGGGCACGCCCCGCAGCGCGAGCACGATGGCGAGCAGGCAGAGCGGCAGGTTGACGTAGAAGATCCAGTGCCAGCTGAGGTGGGCGACGATCAGGCCGCCGAGGACGGGTCCGAGGATCGGGCCCACGACGGCCGGGATCGACACCACGCCCATGAGCCGGCCGAGCCGCTCCCGGCCCGCCGCGCGGATGACCAGGGTCTGCAGCACCGGCAGCATCAGCCCGCCGCCCACGCCCTGCACCACCCGGAAGGCGATCAGCGACTCGATGTCCCGGGCGAGCGCGCACAGCAGCGAGCCGGCCAGGAACAGCGTCAGCGCCCCCAGCCAGACCCGCCGGGCCCCGAACCGTTCGGCGGCCCAGCCGCTGACCGGCACGACCATCGCGAGGGCCAGCAGATAGGCGGTGCTCACCCATTGCACGGTCGCCGTGGAGGCGCCCAGGTCGTGGCCGAGGGTGTGGATGGCGATCGACACGATCGTGCTGTCGAGCAGCGGCGCGAGGGCGCCGAGGACGAGGATTCCGGCCAGTTTGAGGACGGCCGGGTCGAGGCGCTCTTTGGTTTTGGGCATACGGGTCCCCCCGGACGGATATTAGGAGACGATACGTCTCTTACTTCGACGATAAGCTGCCCCTGATTGGAGACGCAAGGTCTCTTGAGGAAGGAGGTGGGTCAGTGCCCGCGGAGACCACCCGGCGGCGCGGCGCCGCCCTGGAGGCCGACCTCCTGGACGCGGCCTGGGCGGAACTCAAGGCCGTCGGCTACCCGAGGCTCACCATGGAGGGCGTCGCCGCCCGCGCCCGTACCGGAAAGCAGGTCCTCTACCGCCGCTGGCCCAACCGCGCGGAACTGGTCGTCGCGGCCCTGCGCCACCGGCAGGGCGGCTCGATCGCCGACCAGGTCCCGGACACCGGGTCGCTGCGCGAGGACGTCCTGGCCGTGCTGCGGCTGATGGCGGACCGGCAGCGGGACATCGGGCAGGACGTGGTGCACGGGGTGCTGGCCGAGATCGGCGAGCAGCGGGTGGGGGCCTTCGAGGTCATGCACGGAGTGATGACGACCCTGCTCGAACGGGCCGCAGAGCGCGGCGAGATCCCGACGGCCGACGTCCTGCCCCGGATCATGACCCTCCCCACGGACCTCGTCCGCAACGAGATCGTGATGCGCAGCGAGCCGCTGACGGAACAGACGCTGGTCGAGATCGTCGACGAGGTGTTCCTGCCGCTGGTGACTCGCAGGGCATGACAAAGGCCCGCACCTTCGGGGGAGACGGTACGGGCCCTTGATCGTGCTACTGATTACCGGGACTGCTGAGCCGGAACCCCACGGGAGATGGGCTCGTCGTCGGCCGGGGAGCCGGCGGCGGCCACGGCCGCGCCCGTGAGCGTCGCGAGCATCTCGCGGACGTTCGTCAGCTGGGCGTTGATGCTGTCGCGGCGGTTGGTGAGGGCGGCCAGCTCGCGCTCGGATTCCGAACGGATCCGGTCGGCCTTGGCGTTCGCGTCGGCCACGATGTCCTCGGCCTGGCGCTGGGCCGTCTCCACCGTCTGGCGGGCGCGGCGCTCGGCGTCCGTGCGCAGCTTCTCGGCCTCCAGGCGCAGCTGCTCCGCGCGGTGCTCGATCTCCGCGAGGCGCTTCTCGGCCTTGGCCTGACGGGACGCCAGGTCGCGCTCGGACTGCTCGCGGCGCTTGGCGAGGTTCGTCTCGAAGTCGGCGGCGGCCTGCGCGGCCTTGGCGCGGGTCTCCTCGAAGAGGGCGTCCGCCTCCTCGCGCTTCGACTGAGCGTCCTTCTGAGCCTCGGAACGCAGCTGGGAAGCGTCGCTCTTGGCCTTCTCGACGATCCGGACGCCCTCGTCCTCGGCCTTGGCCTTGCGCTCCGCAGCGAACGATTCTGCGTCGTTGCGGACCTGCTGGGCCGCCGACTCGGCGAGCTCGCGGTGCTGCTCGGCGGCGCGCCGGGCCTCCTCGCGCAGATCCTTGGCCTCTTCCTCGGCGAGGCGGAGGATCTTCTCGACACGCGCGCCGAGACCGGCGTACGAGGGCTCGGCGTCGGTCACCTGTGCCTGGGCGTTCTGCGTCTCGAGGTGGAGCTCCTCGATGCGCTTTTCCAGAGCGGTGATGCGGGCGAGAGCGCTGTCACGGTCGGAGACGAGCTTGGAGATGCGTTCGTCCACCTGAGCGCGGTCGTACCCACGCCGCACAAGCTCGAAGCCGTAGGGGGAAGTGTCGCTCATGGGGTTCCTGTCAAATGAGACCGGTGAGGTGATAGGGGGAATCCTAGGGGCCGAAGCGGTGTGTCATCGAGCGGATACGTGTTTGATCTGGAGAATGACACCCCTTTTGAGTGGCTAACCCTTGGACGGCTTGCCAAAAACTTGGTCAAAGGCCCCAGAAGGCACCGGAGTTAACCTGTCGACTAACTGTCCGACGGCTTACCCGAACGAGGGGCGCCGACCGCGGCGCCCGCCTTGACGCCACCGTCCTTGCCCGCCGCAGGGGCCTCAAAGGACTCCAACGCTTCCAGGACATCCTGGACACGGGAGATCTCGGCGTTGATGTCCTCGCGCCGGCGCACCAGGATCTCCAGCTCGCGCTTGCCCTCCTCGACCGTGGCCTTGGCCTCGCGGATCGCCTCGGCCTTCAGCTCCTCGGCCTCCTTCACGAGGGCCGCCTTCTTCTGCTCGGCCTCCTTCAGGAGCCCCTCGGCCTTCTTCACGGCGGCGATACGGACCTTGCCCGCCTCGGAGTTGGCCTCCGAGACCAGCTCCTTGGCCTTCGCCTGGGCCTTGCCGAGCTGCTCCTCGGCGGCCTTGATGAGCGCGTCGCAGCGGTCGCCCGCCGACTTCATCGTCTCGGCCGACTCGCGGCGGGCCCGCTCGTGCAGCGCCTCGATCTCGGCCGTGATCCGGTCGCGCAGCTCCTCCGCGCGCTCCCTTATCGCGGTGGCGTCCCGGCGCGCGCCGACCAGCAGCTCGTCCGCGTCCGTACGGGCCTTCTCCACCCGGGCGTTGCCCTCGACCGTCGCCTCCGACACCAGCCGGTCGGCCTCCTTGCGGGCCGCGCCCACCATGGTGTCGGCCTGCGCCTCCGCCTCGGCGGTCGTCTTGTGGGCCTGCTGCTGCGCCTCGGTGAGCAGCTTGTCGGCCTCGGCGGTGGTCTCGGTGATGAGCGTGTCGACCTGCTCGGCCACGTCCTGGCGCCGTTTCGCCGCGTCCTTGCGGGCCTCGTCGAGGGTGCGCTCGGCCTCCTCGCGCGCGGAGTTGACCAGCCGCTCGGCCTCCGCGGCCGCCTCGGCCTTGACCCGCTGCGACTCGTTGCGGGTCCGCTCCGCGTGCTGCTGGGCCGCCCCGACCGTCTCCGCGGCCTCGGCGCGCAGCCGCTCCGCGTCCCCGGTGGCGTCGGCGATGAGCTTCTCGGCCTTGGCGACCGCCTCGGCCCGTACCCGCTCGGCCTCGGCGACCGTGTCGGTGCGCAGCTTGTCGGTGTCCCGGACGGTCTCCGTGGTGAGCCGCTCGGCCTCGCTGCGGGCCTCGGTGATGAGGGTGTCGGCCTGCGTCGCCGCGTCCGAGCGGATGCGGTTGGCGTCCTCGCGGGCGTCCGCCCGGGTGCGCGCGGCGGCCTGGTCGGCCTCGGCGACGAGGTCCGACACCTCCGTACGCACCCGCTGGGCGTGCTCGGCCGCGTCCGCGCGCAGCCGCTCGGCCTCCGCGATCGCCTCCGAAACGGTGCGCTCGGCGAGCGACTTGGCGGCGTCCGTCTCCTCGCGGGCCTCGCGCCGCACCCGGTTGGCGTCCTCGGTGGCCCGCTCCCGCTCGGAGTAGGCGTCGGCGCGGACCCGGTCCGCCTCCTCCTGCGCCTCGCGCCGGGTGCGGTCCGCCGCGTGCTCGGCGGCCGAGCGCAGCCCGGCGATCTCCTCCTGGGCCTGCTCGTGCAGCCCCGACACCGAGTCCCGTACCTGCTGGGCGTGCTGCTCGGCGCCCGACACCATCTCGTTCGCGCGGCGGTCGGCCTCCTCGACCAGCCGGACCGCCTCGGCCTGCGCCTCCTCGACGCGGTTGCGCGCCGAGGCCAGCAGCTCCTCGCTCTGCTCGCGGGCCCGCTCGCGCTCCTGGTCGGCCTCGGTGCGCGCGGCGCCGAGGGTCTCCTCGGCCTCGCGGCGGCGCCGGGTGGCCTCCTCCTGGGCGGCGGCCAGCGTCTCGGACGCCTCGGTGGCGAGCCGCTCGGCGGCGGCCTGCGCCTCCGCCCGCACCCGGTCCGCGGTGTCCTGCGCCTCCGACTTCAGCCGCTCGGCCTCGGCCGCGGCCTCCGACCTCAGGCGTACGGCGATCGCCTCGCCCTCGGCCCGGGACGCCGACGCGTCCGACGCCGCTTCGTTGCGCAGCCGGTCGGCCTCCGCCTCGGCCTGCTGCTGGAGCGTACGGATCCGCTCGGCGGCCTCGGCGCGCAGCCGCTCCGTCTCCTCGGCGGCCTCGCGGCGGATCCGCGCGGCCTCCTCACGGGCCTCGGTCAGGGCCTGCTCGGCGGCGGCGAGCCGCTCCTCGGCCTCGGTGTGCAGCCGCGTCAGCTCGTCGGCGGCCTCCAGCCGGCGTGCCTCTATGGCCCGCTCGGTCTCCTCGTGCAGCTCGCGGGCGGCCTGCTCGGCGGCGGCCTTGATGCCCTCGGCCTGCTCGACGACCTCCTCGCGGTGCCGCTCCGCCTCCTGGCGGGTGCGCTGCAGGGTCTCCTCGGCCTGCCGGCGCAGCGTGGTCGCCCGCTCGATGGCCTCGGTGCGGACCTTCTCGCTGTCGGTCTGGGCCTTCTGGCGCAGCTCGTCGGCGTCCTGGCGGGACTTGGCGAGCAGCTCCTCGGCGGTCTTGGCCGCCTCCTCGATCTGGAGGACGGCCTCCTTGCGGGCCTCCGCACGGATCTTCTCGCCCTCGGCGACCGCGTCGGCCCGCAGCTGCTCGGCCTCGCCGCGCAGCCGGCGCGCCTCCTCCTGCAGCTCGACCGTCTTGGCGCGGTACTCCTTGGTGTCGTCCTTGGCCGCGCCCTTGAGCTGCTCGGAGATGTCGTGCGCCTCGGCCCGCAGCCGGTCCGCCTCGGCCTCCGCCTCCCGGCGGATCCGCTCGGCCTCCTCGGCGGCGGCCTTGGTGGTGTTCTTCGCGTCCTCCTGCGCACGGTTGAGGACGTCCTCGGCGGTCTTGGCCGCCTTCGACAGCTGGGTCGCGCTCTCCTCGGCGGTGATCGTACGGGCCTTCTCGGAGGCCTCCGCGACGATCCGCTCGGCCTCGCTGCGGGCGTCCGCGACGACCTGCTCCGCCTCCGACCTGGTGGCCTCGGCCTCCTTGGTGGCCTCCTCGACCAGCCGGGCGACCTGCTCCTTCGCCGTGCGCGTGCGCTGCTCGTTGGCCGACTCGGCGCTGGAGAGGGCCTTCTCGGCCTGCGCGGTGGCCTCGGTGAGCAGCTTGTCGGCCTCGGCCTGCGCCTTGCGCAGCGCCTCCTCGGCCTCCGTCATACGCTGCTCGGCGGTACGGCTCAGTTCCTGCGCCTGCCGGCGCGCGGAGTCCGACTCCGTCGCGGTGGAGGAGCGCAGCTGCTCGGCGTGGTCGGTGGCCTCCTGGGCCTGCGTGGACGCGGCGTTCAGCAGCCGCTCGGCGTCCGTACGGGCCCGGCGCAGCAGCTGCTCCGCCTCCGCACGGGCCTGCTCGGCCTCGCTCTCCAGCCGCTGCCGCGCCTCCGCGGCGACCCGCTCGGCCTCCGCGCGGGCGGCGGCCATGGCCTGCTCGGCCTCGGCCCGGGACTCCTCGAGGAGCCGCCGGGCCTGGGACTCGCTGCGGGCGCGCAGCTGCTCGGCCCAGGCCACGTTCTCGTTGACGTGCGACTCGACGGTCTGCCGGCGCTCCGCGAGCTCCTGGTCCAGCTGCTGGCGGCGGGTGACCGCCTCCTGGTGCAGCTCGGCCTGGAGCCGGGCCGCGTTCTCCGCGTGCTCCTGGAGGATGCGCTGGGTCTGCGCCCGCACCTGGCTCAGCTCGCGCTCGGCGTCCTGGCGCAGCTGGTCGGCCTGGATCTGCGCGTTCCGCAGCAACTGCTCGGCCTGGTAGCCGATGTCACCGCCGGCGAAGTCGGGCCGGGACATGAGGGTGCGGCGCGCCTCGTGCAGCTTGGCGCGCAGCACCTCGACCTGGTAGCCGAGGTCCTCGGCGTGCTGAATCGCCTTCTCACGCTCGGTCTTCAGCCGATCCATCTCGGCCTCGAACCGAGAGAGGTGGTCGACGTCAGCCGCCGGCTCTCGCTCCTGGCGTTCGTAGCCCCGCACTGCGCGGTCCCATCCGTCCCCTGGTCGCAGGTCTGCCCATACGAGCTCCGTCCTCCGCCGAACGGGGCCCCCGGGGAATGGTGTCAGATCAACGGCGGAGCATGGGCTGCTGCCCCGACGCTCGTCCCCCGAAACCCGGACCCCGGCGTGCGATCACCCCCCGAAGAGCGGCGACCGAGCCCAACCCTACCGGCCCATATGTACGAGGGTCAGTGCTCAGGTGACTCAACAGGCGCCGAAGTGACCAGTTCTGTCAGTACGCCATGACAATCCTTGGGGTGCAGGAACGTGATCCGTGACCCCATGGAGCCACGTCGCGGCTCTTCGTACAGAACGCGTACGCCCTTGTCCTTGATGTCGGCCGCGTCCTGGTCGACATCCGCCGTACCGAAAGCGATGTGGTGGACGCCCTCCCCGTTCTTGTCCAGCCACTTCGCGACCGTCGAGTCCGGCCGGGTCGGCTCCAGGAGCTGCAGGTACGAGGCGCCCCCGTCGGACGTATCGTTGATCTTGAGCATGGCCTCGCGGACGCCCTGCTCCTCGTTGACCTCGGAGTGGAACACCTCGAAGCCATAGGTGGCCCGGTAGAACTCCACGGTCTTGTCGAGGTCGAAACAGGCGATTCCGATGTGGTCGATTCGCGTCAGCATGCAGCCAGTGCAGCGCTCCTCGGAGGGTTGCGCAACGTGCGAGCGATCACACCGACGGCACGGTGACGGCACGGAGTGCCACTCAGTACATTCGAAGTAAACCCTCGTTCACTCCTCGGCAGTGCAGCCGGTAAGGGGATCGCAGCTCATGTCTTCTGGAACGAACACCTCCGTGATCGTCGCGGGCGCCCGGACGCCCATGGGACGGTTGCTGGGCTCGCTGAAGTCCTTCTCCGGAGCCGACCTCGGCGGCTTCGCGATCAAGGCCGCCCTCGACCGTGCGGGGATCGGTGGCGACCAGGTGCAGTACGTCATCATGGGCCAGGTGCTGCAGGCCGGCGCGGGCCAGATCCCGGCCCGCCAGGCCGCCGTCAAGGCCGGCATCCCGATGAACGTCCCGGCGCTCACCGTCAACAAGGTGTGCCTCTCCGGCCTCGACGCCATCGCGCTGGCCGACCAGCTGATCCGCGCCGGCGAGTTCGACGTGATCGTCGCGGGCGGCCAGGAGTCCATGACCAACGCCCCCCACCTGCTGCCGAAGTCCCGCGAGGGCTTCAAGTACGGCGCGATCGAGATGCTCGACGCCATGGCGTACGACGGTCTGACCGACCCCTGGGAGAACATCCCGATGGGTCAGTCGACCGAGACGCACAACACCCGCCTGGGCATCCTGCGCCCCGAGCAGGACGAGATCGCCGCGCTGTCCCACCAGCGCGCCGCGGCCGCCCAGAAGAACGGTGTCTTCGAGGCCGAGATCACCCCGATCGAGATCCCGCAGCGCAAGGGCGAGCCGGTCGTCTTCAGCAAGGACGAGGGCATCCGCGGCGACACCACCGCCGAGTCCCTCGGCAAGCTGCGCCCGGCGTTCACCAAGGACGGCACGATCACCGCCGGCACGAGCTCCCAGATCTCGGACGGTGCGGCGGCCGTGGTCGTGATGAGCAAGGCCAAGGCGCAGGAGCTGGGCCTGGAGTGGATCGCGGAGATCGGCGCGCACGGCAATGTCGCGGGCCCGGACAACTCGCTCCAGTCGCAGCCGTCCAACGCGATCCTCCACGCCCTCAAGAAGGAGGGCCTGGAGGTCGAGGACCTCGACCTCATCGAGATCAACGAGGCCTTCGCGGCGGTCGCGGTCCAGTCAATCAAGGACCTCGGGGTGTCCACGGAAAGGGTGAACGTCAACGGCGGCGCCATCGCCCTGGGCCACCCGATCGGCATGTCCGGCGCCCGACTCGTCCTGCACCTGGCCCTCGAACTGAAGCGCCGCTGCGGCGGCGTCGGCGCGGCGGCCCTCTGCGGCGGCGGCGGCCAGGGTGACGCACTGATCGTCCGGGTACCCAAGGCCTGAGCGCGCTGTACGTGGATCTCGGAACGGAGCTGTGATGCAGGACGTCGCCACACTCGTCGCCCAGGCGAGGGAGGGCCGGCCGCGGGCCGTCGCCCGGCTGATCTCCCTGGTGGAGGGGGCGTCCCCGCAGCTGCGCGAGGTCATGGCGGCACTGGCCCCGCTGACGGGCAACGCGTATGTCGTCGGCCTCACCGGTTCGCCCGGCGTCGGCAAGTCGACGTCCACGTCCGCCCTGGTCACCGCGTACCGCAAGCAGGGCAGGCGGGTCGGCGTCCTGGCCGTCGACCCGTCCTCCCCGTTCTCCGGCGGCGCCCTGCTCGGCGACCGCGTCCGCATGTCGGACCACGCCTCCGACCCCGGCGTCTACATCCGCTCGATGGCCACCCGCGGCCACCTCGGCGGCCTCGCCTGGGCCGCCCCGCAGGCGATCCGTGTCCTGGACGCGGCGGGCTGCGAGGTGATCCTGGTCGAGACGGTGGGCGTCGGCCAGTCGGAGGTGGAGATCGCCTCCCAGGCGGACACCAGCGTCGTCCTCCTGGCCCCCGGCATGGGCGACGGCATCCAGGCGGCCAAGGCGGGCATCCTGGAGATCGGGGACGTGTACGTCGTCAACAAGGCGGACCGCGACGGCGCCGACGCGACCGCGCGCGAGCTGAACCACATGCTGGGCCTGGGCGAGTCCCGCCGCCCCGGCGACTGGCGCCCGCCGATCGTCAAGACGGTCGCGGCCCGCGCCGAGGGGATCGACGAGGTCGTGGAAGCGCTGGAGAAGCACCGCGCCTGGATGGAGGAGCGGGGCGTCCTCGCCGAGCGCCGTCTCGCCCGCGCCTCCCACGAGGTCGAGGCGATCGCGGTCACGGCCCTGCGCGAACGCATCGGCGACCTCCACGGCGACCGCCGCCTCGGCGCGCTGGCGGAACGGATCGTGGGCGGCGAGCTGGACCCGTACCGCGCGGCGGACGAACTGGTGGCGGGCCTGACGCAGGGCTGACGCGGCCGGAAAATCCCGTGGTCAACCGCCTTCCCCGCTGTTACGTTGATCGACATGTACCTCCTCTTGGCATAGGGCACGCCCCGGCCGCGTCCGGCGAGCGGTGAACGACCGCAGCCGTTGCACGCGGCCCTTCGGCGTCCCCTTTTCCTGCCTCGAGTCGAGGAATTGCCGTGTCTTCCACGTCAGTTGCCCGGCGGCCGTCGTATGCCGCCGTGCTCCGTGTCCCGCACGCCCGCCGCACCTTCGCCGCCGCACTGCTCGGCCGGCTCTCGTACGGCGTCGTCCCGCTGTCCCTGATGCTCGCCGTGACCCGCTCCTCCGGGTCGTACGCGGTGGCGGGCACCGTCATGGCGCTCTTCTCCGGCGCCGCCGTCTTCCTGTCGCCTGCGCGGGCAGCCCTGATCGACCGACACGGACCACGCCGGGCGCTCGTCCCGATGGTCACGGTGTACGCCGCCCTCCTGGCCGTCCTGACGGCGCTGATCTGGCGACCGGGCACGACTTCCCCCCTCGTCCTCGGCACCGTGACAGCCGCGGCGGGCGCCTGCACACCACCGCTGGGCCCGACGATGCGGGCGGTCTGGGGCCGACTCGCCCCGGACCACGCACTGCTGCAACGCGCGTACAGCCTCGACGGAGTCGCCGAGGAGCTCCTGTTCGTCTCGGGACCGCTGCTGGTCGGCGTACTGGTGGGGGTCGCCTCACCGGCGGCCGGGGTCGCGGTCGGGACGGGGCTGATGGTGACGGGAACGGCGGCCTTCGTGACCTCACCGGCGGTGGCCGGGGTACGGCCTGCCGGTCGGGAGGAGCGGGCGCGGGAGGCGCGCAACGGAACGCCTTCCGGGCAGGAGGAATCGGCGCGGGCAACGCGTGACGGGCTGCCCGCCGGGCGGGCCGGCATCCGCGCGGTGCTGCGCGGGCTGCTCCCGGGCCGGGGCGGGCGCGGAGCTTACCTCCGGCGGCGCACCCCGTCGCCGGGCGTACTCCGTGGCTTTCACCCCCGGTGGCGCGCCCAGTCGCCAGGTGTGCTGCGCGGCCTTCACCCTGGCCGCCGCGGGCTGCTCCCGGGCCGGGGCGGGCGCGGAGTTCACCTCCGGCGGCGCACCCCGTCGCCCGGCGTACTCCGCGGCTTTCACCCCCGGCGGCGCGCCCAGCCGCCCGGTGTGCTCCGCCGTATCCTCCAGCCCGTCATCGCCGTCGCCGGCGTGGGACTCGCCCTGGGCCTGGCCGATCTCGTCGTCGTCGCCTTCGCCGAGCAGCGGCACTACGGCGACGGCACCGCCGCCTGGACGCTGGCCGCGCTGTCGGCCGGCAGTGCGGTGGGCGGGCTGCTCAACGGGGCCGTCGCCTGGAGCGTCCCCGCGCGGACGCGGCTGCCGCTGACCGCCGCCGGGCTGGGGCTCGCGCTGCTCTGCGCCGGTCTCGCCCCCGGCCTGGGCACACTCGCCGTGGCCCTGGCCGCCGCCGGGTTCTTCGTGGCGCCGACGCTGACGACCGCCTATCTCGTCGCCGACGACGCCTCCGCCCCCGAGGCGAGGGTCCGGGCCGGCGCCTGGGTCAACACCGCCGTCAACGCCGGTCTGACGGTCGGCGGTGCCGCCGCCGGACAGCTCGTGGACGCTCTGCCGACCAGCCTGTGCTTCGCGGCGGCGGGTACGGCGGCCCTGCTGACCGCTCTCGCCACGGCAAGGGGCGCCCGCGAACGGAACACCCCTCACCGTGCACTCGGTGCCATCGCCGTCGACCACGGCTGAAGGCGCCCGGCGACAGGTCCCTAGGGGCGGCCCCGCTGTCCGCGCAGATGCTCCGCGATGGGCTTCAGCGCCTTGTCGAGCTCCGACAGGGCCTCGGGGGACAGCAGATCGATGAAGTGCCGCCGCACCGACGCCACATGGTGCGGCGCGACCTTCTGCATCGTCTCCATGCCGTGCTCGGTCAGCACCGCGTAGAGACCGCGGCGGTCGGACTCGCAGTTCTCACGGCGGACCAGGTTCGCGTTCTCCATGCGGGTGATCTGGTGGGAGAGGCGGCTCTTGGACTGGAGGGTGGCGGACGCGAGGTCGCTCATCCGCATCCGTACGTCCTCCGACTCGGAGAGGTTCACCAGGATCTCGTAGTCGTTCATTGTCAGGCCGAACGGCTGCAGGTCCCTCTCGAGCTGGTACGTCAACAGCCTGTTGACCTCCAGGTGGGTGCGCCAGGCGCACTGCTCCGCATCGGTCAGCCAGCGCGTGGCCGTCTCGGTCTCCATGAATGAAGTCTACCTAAAAAGTTGAAAGGCGAACTAGTGAGGGGTTTCGTGTGACGGCGTGCACACGTTCGACGTCACACTCCGCAGACTACCGCTCACAGCCCGAAGCGACGCTGGAGGTCCCCCAGCTGTCCGGGAAGGCGCGGTGTGCCCGTTTGCTGTGCGGGGCCTGTGTGGGCCCCGCCGCCCGGCACGCCGGCCTGCTGCGGAACGGCCCCCGTGGCCTGCTCGGCCATGAGGGTCTCGGAGGACTGGAGCAGAACGGTGCCCGCTCCGACGAACTCGAACTGGTGCTCCTCCCCGGAGGCCCCGCCGAGGCCCGTCATCGCACGTAGACCGCCCATCAGGCCCGTCATATAGCCGTGGTCGTAGTGATGACACGGCGACGGGCAGTCGGCCCAGCCGACGAGCGCCTGCGGGTCCACCCGGATCGGGGGGTCCATGAACACCACCGGACCGTTGGATGCGGCCACGAACTTTCCGGTTCCGATCAGCGTCAGAAAACCCGGCACGATCGACTGCTTGAGCGCGAGACTTGGCTGAAAAGCGAGGAGGTTGCCCGAGCGAATGGTCAGGTTGCCGTCGTCGAGGTCGTACGAATTGACGTCGAAGGCCCGGTCGGCGAGGAGCATCTTGCCCGAACCCTCCGCCACGACCCAGTCGCTCGCGTGCAGTGGCGAATGAAAGGACGTACGGACAAGGCGGTCAAGCCGGCCGTGCCCGATGCCGTTGAACTCCATCGAGCCGTAGTAGGCGATCATCTTCCCCTTCTGCAGGAACCACTGGCTCCCCTTGAGCTCCACGCAGAAGGTGTACTTGTTGACGTTGTCGTCGACGGGCAGCGTCATGGGGTCGAAGACCGTCGGGCCGCCCGGAGTCCCGTACATGCTCACAGCTTCTCCTCCGAGGCCTGGACGTAGACCGTGCCGCTGCCGCTGAGCTCCAGCTGGAAGGCCTCGCCGGAGCCGCGGCCCACCATGTCGCGCCAGCCGAGCGCGGTGGACAGCTTGTTGCGTACGTCGCCGTGGTGGGCGACATAGGCCTGCGGGTCGACGTGCACGGCACGCCCCGGGGTGATCGGCACCTCGAAGACACCGCCGTGGGCCATCACCGCGACCGAGCCGACGCCCTGCAGGGTGGTCGTGAACAGCCCCTGGCCGGTGACCTGGCCGCGCACCATGCCCATGACCCCGCCCTGCGAGCCCATGAACATCGTCCCCTGCTGGAGCGTGCCCTCGAAGGCGAGCAACCGGTCGGCCTCCACGTACAGCGTGTCCCCGGTGAGGTTGATGACCTGCACGTGATGCCCGCCGTGCCCGAACAGCACGGTCCCACTGCCCTCGACGCTCATCAGGGGCGTCGCCTCGTTGGCGATCCGCCGCCCGATCATCGACATGACCCCGCCCTGCCCACCCTGCATGTTGGGCGTGAAGGACACCTCGCCCTTGTAGGCGAGCATCGCGCCGCGCTGGCTGAACAGCCGCTGCCCCGGCACCACGGTGGCCTCGATCATCTTGGAGTTGATCTCACGGAATGCCACGTCACACATCCCCCGCGATCGTGTTCCGCTCACTCGGCTGCACGTACACCAGCCCGTCCCCCTCGAAGCGGATCTGGAAGGCCTCGCCGCCGCCCTCCCCGAGGAAGGTGCGGAAGGTCACACCGGACTGGAACGACTGCCGCAGATTCCCCTGATGAGCGATATAGGCCCCCGGATCGACGGTCAACGGATACTGCGCGCTCACCCGGAGCACCACGGCCGGCCCGTCCGACATGATCGCGGCCTGCCCGTGCCCCTCGACGGTCGTCGTGAACAGCCCGTTGCCCTGCGAGGCGCCGCGCAGGCCCGTGAACGTCGTGCCCGTCCTGAGCCCCGCGTCGGTCGCGAGCAGATTGCTCGACTCCACGTACAGCTTGTCCCCCTGGAGACTCACGAGGTTGATCTCGGAGGCCCGGTCGGCGAACCAGCACGTCCCCTGCCCCCGCACCTCCATCACGGTCATCTGCTCGCCCGTGATCCGCCGGGTCACCATCCCCCGGATCCCCTCACCCCCACCGCTCAGCTTCTTGAACGCCATCTGCCCGTCGTACGCGACCATCGAGCCGTTCTTCGCCTTCACGGCGTCCCCGGTCATGTCGACGGCGAGCACTTTGCTGCCTTGAAGTCGGAACATCGCCACGCTGCGAAGGTAGCCGCAGGGCCGGTGCGCCGAACAGGGCCCGTGGGTGGAGAGGGACCCTGAGCGCACCCCTAGGTGGACTGTTTGTCACAATGGGCGAACGCTTGTGCTTCCGTTCACAAAGAGCGACCTGTCTCCCACCGAAGGTGACCCGTGGACCTCAAGACCGCCACCGCCCTCCGCCGCCTCCGCCTCGTCTCCGCGCCCGAGGCGGTCTCCTTCCTCCTCCTCCTGGTCTGCTCAGTGCTGAAGCGGACCACGGACTTCAACGCGGTGCCGGTGATGGGCATGGTCCACGGAGTCCTGTTCATCCTGTACGTGATCTTCTGGGCGGACGCCTGGAACCGCACCAAGTGGTCCCCGAAGACCGCCGCCCTCTACTTCGTCCTCTCCATCCTCCCCACCGGCGGCTTCTTCGCCGAGCGCAAGCTCAAGCGCGCCGCCGAGGACGAGGTCATCGCCTCCCGCGCCCGCAAGGAAGGGGTCGTGAACGCATGATCGTCGCCTTCTCCGTGACCCCGCTCGGGGTCGGCGAGGACGTCGGCGAGTACGTCGCCGACGCGGTCCGGGTCGTCCGCGAGTCCGGCCTGCCCAACCGCACCGACGCGATGTTCACCAGCATCGAGGGCGAGTGGGACCAGGTCATGGACGTGGTGAAGCGCGCCGTCGCCGCCGTGGAGGCACGGGCCCCACGCGTCTCCCTGGTCCTCAAGGCGGACATCCGCCCCGGCGTCACCGACGGCCTCACCTCCAAGGTGGAGACGGTGGAGCGGCACCTCGCCGACTAGTCGGTTGGAAAGACAAACCCCGGCCCATGGGCCGGGGTTTTCTCGTCCCACCCATTTGAGCACTCGCTCAATTAGGTGTACGTTCCTCTCCAGACCACTTGAGCACTCGCTCAAAAAGTCGCTGACCTGGGGGAATCTGATGAGCCAGACCGGGCTCTACATAGAGGCGCGAATCCGCGCCGACCTCGACGATCTCTGGAACCGCACCCAGGAGCCGTCCCGACACCAGCGCTGGGACCTCCGCTTCACCGAGATCACCTACCTCCCGCGCGAGAAGGACGAGCCGCAGCACTTCCGGTACGCCACGCGCGTGCTGCCCTTCCTCACGATCGCAGGCACCGGCGTCTCGGCGGGGGAGCGGGAGCGTCCCGACGGCACCCGCACCTCAGCGCTCCGCTTCTCCTCCCCGCACCCGCTCTCCCTGCTCGCCGAGGGCAGCGGCTACTGGCGCTACGTCCCCGACGGCGACGGAGTCCGCTTCCTCACCGGCTACGACTACCGCCCCCGCTGGGGCAGGTTCGGCACCGTCGCCGACCGCCTGCTGTTCCGCCCCCTGATGGGCTGGGCGACGGCCTGGTCCTTCGACCGCCTCCGCCTCTGGCTGGAGCGCGGGATCACCCCCGAGCGGGCCCTGCGCAACTGGCTGGCCGAACTGCTGCTGCGCACCCTCGTGATCACGGCCGCCTGCACAGGCATCGGCGAGCAGCGCTTCCTCCACTTGTTCGGACCACTCGCGCCGACAATGGCGTACGCCTGGCCGCTGTTCCTGATCATCGCCGTCTCCCTCGCGCTGTTCAAAGCGCCCCTCCCGGGCACCCCGGCGGCCCGCCGCTGCCTGCGCACGCCACCCACACGCGTCCGCGCACCCCGTCTGCTGCGCACCTTGGAGGGCCCGCGATGACCTCGATCTTCCGCACCGCGATGGGCACGGACTTCGACCGCCTCCACCCGCAACTCCAGCGCCGCTTCTCGGTGGGCCTGACGAGCGGCGAGGCCTGCACCGGCCGGGGCGTGATGGACCGCATCTGGCACGGCGCCCCCTGGGTGAAGCCGTTCCTCGCCCTCGGCGCGACCCGCAACATCCTCGTCCCCACACCGGGCCGCGCTGTCCCGTTCGTCATCGAGAACGTCCCGTACACGGACACCCACGGCCGTGAGACGGTGACCTTCGTGCGCACCTTCGACCTGCCCGGCCGCCCCCGCCGCTTCGACGCCCAGATGGTCCTGAGCCCGAAGGGCGACCGCATCCTGGACTACCTCGGCACGCACCAGCACCTCGCCAGCGAGCTCCACCTCACGGCGGAGCCGGACGGCTCACTCCTCATCCGCTCCGGCGAACACCGCTTCCGCGAGGGCATGGTGGACACGCGAGTGCCCGAACTCATAGGCGCCACCGCCGAAGTACGCGAGTCATACAACGACAACACGGCCTGCTTCCGCATCCAAGTCCGGGTGGTCAACCGCTACTTCGGCCCCCTCTTCGGCTACGAGGGCTCCTTCAGGCCGACCTATACGGACATCCGCACCTGCGGCGTACGCCGAGGCCTGCGCCCCGTCCGCGAGGAGCCACGCGCATGAGCCCCGAAACAACAAAGTCGCTGGAAACCAAGACGAAACTCCTGGAGGGCGCCCTACGCACCCTCACAGAACAGGGCATCGCGAAGACCTCGGCCCGCTCCATCGCAGCCACGGCCGGAGTCAACCAGGCCCTGGTCTTCTACCACTTCGGCTCGGTCGACGAACTCCTGGCCGCGGCCTGCCGTTACGGCACCGAGCAACGAGTGGAGCGCTACCGAGAGCGACTCGACCGAATCGCCTCCCTGGGCGAACTCCTGGCATTCGGCCGGGAGATGCACGAGGAGGAGAAGGCCGTCGGCCACGTGGCCGTCCTGGGCCAACTCCTCGCAGGCGCCCAGACGAACCCACCCCTCGCCCCGGCCACGGCGGCAGGCCTGGACACCTGGATCGCGGAGATCGAGAAGGTCCTCACCCGCGTCCTCACCCACACCCCCTTCGGAGAGTTCACCGACCCCACCGGCCTGGCCCGCGCCGTAGCGGCGTCCTTCGTAGGCATAGAGCTGTACGAGGGAGTGGACCCAACCGGAGCACAAGCGGCCCTGGACGCCCTGGACCAACTGGGCACCCTGATGGCCGCCCTGGAGGGCCTGGGCCCCGTGGCCCAGCGAGCGATCCGCCACCACCTCCGCCGCACGACGGCTCGCCGCTGAAGGGGCGCGGCAGCCGCGTACGGCGAGAAGGGGGCGGGGCGGGGGTGTCCGCCCGCAGCGAATGGCGCGTCAACCCCAGCACCTTCCTGGCCGACCGATTCCGCGCCGTTCCGAGGACGGACACCCCCGACCCGGCCCCGACCCACAACCAAACCAAAGGCGCTACACGAGCCCCCACCGAACCCGCAGCGGCGCCGCAGGCATCCCCACCACGCACCCGAGGTCACCCACCCACCTGGACGCGCCCGGTTCGACACGCCAACAAATCTCCACTTGTGTGTGGTTATCGGCCTAGATCGCCGAGAATTCCTCACCTCTTGGAGGGCGCTGTGCGGCCGGAGGGCTACGACTACGACACCCACAGCAGGCTGGCCGGACCGCTCACCGAGCCGTCCGCCGACCCGTACCGGGTGCAGTACACCTCGCTCCTCTCCAGCGAGCCCCACCGAATACGCGCGATCCTCCTGATGAGCCTGGCGCCGATACTCACCGCGGCCCTGCTCGTCTACCTCGTCTGGCCCACCCACTGGGTGGAGCGCGAGGGCGGCGACGAGTGGATGGTCGGCCTGGACATCGCGATGCTCATAGCCATCGGCCTCATCGAGCTGTTCATGGTCGTCAACGTCGCCTCGGTCGCCCACGCCACCCTGGTCGCCCGCGACCCCATCCCCGTCGTCCCCGAGCCTGGCACCCGCGTCGCCTTCCTGACGACGTACGTCCCGGGCAAGGAACCCCTCTCCATGGTCCGCGCCACCCTCGAAGGCGCCGTGCGGATCACCCACACCGGCCCGCTGGACGTCTGGCTCCTGGACGAGGGCGACGACGAGCAGGCCAAGGCGCTCTGCGCGGAACTGGGCGTACGCCACTTCACCCGGTACGGCGTCCCCGAGTGGAACCGCCCCAAGGGCGTCCACAAGGCCCGTACCAAACACGGCAACTACAACGCCTGGATCGCCATGCACGGCGACGCCTACGACTTCTTCGCCTCGGTCGACACCGACCACGTCCCGCTCCCCAACTTCCTGGAACGGATGATGGGTTACTTCAGGGACCCGGACGTCGCCTTCGTAGTGGGCCCGCAGGTGTACGGCAACTACCACAACCCCGTCACCAAGGCAGCCGAGTCCCAGCAGTTCCTCTTCCACGCGCTGATCCAGCGCGCCGGCAACCGCTACCGCTCACCCATGTTCGTCGGCACCAACAACGTCGTACGAATCTCGGCCCTAAGACAAATCGGCGGCCTCTACGACTCCATCACCGAGGACATGGCCACCGGCTTCGAACTCCACCGGCACCGCAACCCCCTCACCCGCCACCACTGGCGCTCCGTCTACACCCCGGACGTGCTGGCGGTGGGCGAGGGCCCCGCGTCCTGGACGGACTTCTTCACCCAGCAGATGCGCTGGTCGCGCGGCACGTACGAAACACTCCTCAAGCAGTACTGGAAGGCACCGTTCACCATGCCTCCCGGCCGGCTGTTCTCGTACACGCTGATGCTCGTCTACTACCCGATGACGGCGGTCAACTGGCTCCTCGGCATTCTCAGCTGTGTCCTGTTCCTCTGGTTCGGCGCGTCCGGCACCCAGGTCGCCGCCTCGGTCTGGCTGATGCTCTACAGCGACGCGGCGGCGCTCCAGATCGGCCTCTACCTCTGGAACCGCCGGCACAACGTCTCCCCGCACGAACCGCAGGGCTCGGGCGGCCTCGCAGGCATGGCGATGTCGGCGCTCTCCGCCCCCATCTACCTCAAGTCCTTCGGCGAGGCCCTGATCCGCCGCCCGTCCCGCTTCGTCGTCACCCCCAAGGGCGCCGACGCCAGCCCCGACCGGCTGCTCACCTTCCGTATCCACGTCTTCTGGGCGATCGTCCTCGCGACCTCCCTGGCCGCCTCGGTCGTCCTCGACCACACCCACGCGGCCATGCGCACCTGGGCGGTCCTGGCCATGGCGATCGCCCTGGCACCACTCGGCGTGTGGTGCTCCACACAGCTCAGGCACCGCCGGGAGCGCCGGGCACCGCACCGCACCCCCCGCACGGTCGACGGCGCCGAGCCCGCCCTGGCCACCAGCGGCGCCGGCTCCCCGGTCTCCGGCTCCACGACAGGAGGCAACTGACGCCATGGCCTACCAGCCGTCGCAAAAGACGAAGAAGACCGTACTGGGCATCGGAGGCATAGCGATCCTGGCCGGACTCAACGCGCCAGCGGCCCTCGACTTCACCGCCGAGAAGTACCACGAGTACGAGATCGCCCAGCCCGGGTACCAGGCGAAGTACGGCTCCTGGACCCAGATCGACATCCCGAGCCAGTACCGCACCAACGCCATCCACGCGGCGCTCCTGCACACCGGCAAGGTGCTGATCGTCGCCGGTTCGGGCAACGAGCAGAAGAAGTTCGACGCCGGGTCCTTCGACACGATCCTGTGGGATCCGAAGACGGACACCTTCAAGAAGATCCCCACCCCGGACGACTTCTTCTGCTCCGGACACTCCCAACTCCCCGACGGCAGACTGCTCGTGGCCGGCGGAACCGCCCGCTATGAGCGCCTCGGCGGCGAGGTCAAGCGGGCCGGCGGCGGAATGCGGGTCAAGAACGAGAACCCCGACAAGGCGGTGTTCCTGAAGAAGGGCACCCGCTTCAGATCGCCCGCCGGAGTCGAGTACGTCAGCAAGTTCGACGTCACCGTCCCCAAGGCCAAGCGCTCCTTCAAGGTCACCTACAACGCCCGCGGTGTCATGCAGCCCTGGCAGACCAGGGTCACCGCGAGCGAGGTCCGGGTCTTCGTCGAGGCCGTCGAGTCCGGCCCCATGTCGGTCACCGAGAAGCAGTCGCAGTACGACATCGAGGGCCTGACCGGCAAGGACGCCAACAACACCTACGGCCTGAGCGAGAAGATCACGCTCGACAAACAGGATTTCCAAGGCATCCGAGCCGCCTACGAGTTCGACCCCAAGGCCGAGCGGTACATCCCCGTCGACCCGATGAAGAAGGCCCGTTGGTATCCAACCCTCGTCGGCCTCGACGACGGACGCGTGCTCGCCGTCTCCGGCCTCGACGACGTAGGGGTCATCGACCCGGGCGACAACGAGATCTACGACCCGAAGACCAAGAAGTGGTCGATGGGCCCCAAGCGCTACTTCCCCACCTACCCCGCGCTCTTCCTCACCAAGGGCGGCAAGCTCTTCTACCCGGCCTCCAACGCCGGTTACGGCCCCGCCGACAAGGGCCGCGAACCGGGCCTGTGGGACCTGAAGACCAACACCTTCAAGAAGGTGCCGGGCCTGCGCGACCCGGAGGAGACCGAGACCTCCTCCTCGCTGCTGCTGCCGCCCGCGCAGGACCAGAAGGTGATGATCCTGGGCGGCGGAGGCGTCGGCGAGTCCAAGAAGTCGACCCCGCGCACGGCCGTGGTGGACCTGAAGAAGGACAACCCGGTCTTCGAGGACGGCCCCAACCTCCCGCAGGGCACGCGCTACCTGAACAGCGTGATCATGCCGGACGACTCCGTCTTCACCACCAACGGCTCCGAGGACTACCGCGGCCGCAGCGCCAGCAACATCCTCAAGGCACAGTTCTACGACCCCAAGGGCAACGTCTTCCGGGAGGCGGCCGCGCCCACGGTCGGCCGCAACTACCACTCCGAGGCGCTGCTCCTGCCCGACGGCCGGGTCGCCACCTTCGGCTCCGACCCGCTCTTCGACGACCAGCAGAACACCAAGCTGGGCCACTTCGAGCAGCGCATGGAGGTCTTCACGCCGCCCCTGCTGCACAAGTACGGCAAGAGCCGGCCGGTGCTGGAGGACGGCCCGCAGGAACTCGACAAGCACCACCGGGCGACGTACCGCACGGACCACCCCGACCGGGTGGTGAAGGCCCGTCTGATGCGGCCCAGCGCGGTCACCCACACCACCGACGTCGAGCAGCGCTCCATCGAACTCGGCCTGACCAAGGACGCCCACTCGGTGACCGTGGACGTACCGAAGGACCGGGCGCTGGTGCCGCCCGGCTGGTACATGCTGTTCGTGACGGACGCGCAGGGCACGCCGTCGGAGGCGAAGTGGATCCAGGTCAGGTGAACTCCCGGGTCACGCCTTGGAGTTGCGCGCCAGCTCCAGGGCGTACTCCGGCCACCACTGGCCCGCGTCGGGGCCGCCCTCGCAGGTGCCGTCCGACTCGCCGGGCCTCTTGATCCATAGGTAGGCGTCCAGGGCGGGTTCCCCGGTGTCGGTCGTCGGCCGGGTGCCGAGGGCGCGCCCGGGCGGGTTGCACCAGGCGCCCGGCAGCGGACCCTTCCCGTTGCGGCTGGTGTCGATGACGAAGTGCTTGCCGCCGAGGTCGCCGGAGAGCTGGAGGCCGTACTTCTTGGTGCGTTCGTTGGTCTGGAAGTTGGAGACGTTGAGCGAGAAGCCGTCTGCCTGCTCGATGCCGGCCCGCTTGAGCGGCTCGACCAGCTTCCAGGGCTCGCGGATCCAGGACGGATTGCCCGCGTCCAGATAGACCTTCGTGTGCGGTTGCTGCTTCAGCCGGACGATCGCCTCGCTCAGCAGCTGCTCGCGCTCGTCGTGGTACTCGCCGGGCGTGCAGCCGTCCACGATGTGGGACACGGCGTCCGGCTCCAGGACCACGAGCGCCTTGCTGTCGCCGAGCGCCTCCGCGAACTTCCCGATCCAGGCCCGGTAGGCGTCCGCGTCGGCCGCGCCGCCCGCCGAGTGCTGGCCGCAGTCGCGGTGCGGGATGTCGTACGCCACGAAGAGCGCCGTACGGCCCTCGGAGGTGGCGGAGGCGGTGGCCGCGCGGATGGCGGGGCCGGGGTCGATCTCGCCGGCGGGCCACAGGGCGGCCGGCTCGTCGGCGATCTTCGCGAGCAGCTCGGCGTCCTTGGTCCGGCCCTCGCGCCGCCACATCTGGATCTGCTCGGCGGCGTTGCTCGCCGGGTCGACCCAGAAGGGCGTCGAGGTGTCCGGGCTCGTGGAGGCGGCGCCCGCGACGGAGGCCTCGTCGACGCCGGACCCGGACGAGCAGCCCGCCGCGAGCCCGAGGACCGCGAGAGCCGCGAGGGTGTGGATCAGCCGGGGCATGCTGCTCCCTTGGGCGATGGTGACGTTCAGTGACGATTTGTCGCCAATCGTGACACAGGGGCATGGGGGCGGCCGGAACCGACATGACCTCGATGGAGGTCATGTGGACCACTCGGACCGAAAGGCGAGACGGGGCTGACCACCATGTGACCGGCCGGTAAGGTCGATGGCGTGCCGAAGCCGCTCAGTCTCCCCTTCGATCCCATCGCCCGCGCCGACGAACTCTGGAAGCGGCGCTGGGGGAACGTGCCGTCCATGGCGGCCATCACCTCGATCATGCGCGCGCACCAGATCCTGCTCGCCGAGGTCGACGCGGTGGTGAAGCCGTACGGGCTCACGTTCGCGCGGTACGAGGCGCTGGTGCTGCTCACCTTCTCCAAGGAGGGCGAGCTGACCATGTCGAAGATCGGTGAGCGGCTGATGGTGCACCCCACGTCGGTGACGAACACGGTCGACCGCCTGGTCAAGTCCGGCCTGGTCGCCAAGCGCCCCAACCCGAACGACGGCCGCGGCACCCTCGCGGTCATCACCGAGAAGGGCCGAGAGGTCGTCGAGTCGGCCACCCGCGACCTGATGGCGATGGACTTCGGCCTGGGCGTCTACGACGCGGAGGAATGCGCCGAGATCTTCGCGATGCTGCGCCCGCTGAGGGTGGCGGCGAGCGACTTCGACGAGGACTGAGGCTGCCGGTCAACGAGGGCGGGCCTGGTCACACCTGAAGGTGATCCCTCCAGCGCATTATCGATCCGGCTAATCGAACGCGCCGATCCCTCTGCGATCTTGCTGGTCGACCAATATCCGGACGTTCAGTGTCCTGATGCGCTTTGACCAGGGGAATCGCCGTGTCGAAAATTCGCAATGCCGCTCGTCGTCTGTTCACCGCCGGGGGTGCGACCGTGCTCTTCACCGCCGTCGCTCTCGGGGCCGGGGGAGAGGCTCAGGCCGACGCGACAGGGTCCGCGGCGGTCGGGACGTTCAGCTATGACCTGCACGGGGCCGGTGTGAAGGTCCCGGTCGGATGTTTCCTGACGCACTCGATCGACGGTTCGGGCAAGCGGATCACCGCGCAGAAGGCGGGCGTGGACTGCGTGGGCCTCGCCGCCGCGTTCTCCGAGTTCTGCAACTGGAGGATCGATTTCACCTACGCGGACATGAACAACAGGACGTACAAGGTCTCGCGAGGCAAGACGCACCCGGAGTGCAAGGGTGACCCGCTCAGGCGTAACTCGGCGCAGACGCTGCCCAAGTACGGCAAGGCATGTGCGAGGTTCTACGTGAACGGCAAGCTGCGCGCCACGCAGTGTCACTTCATCACGAAGTGAGATCAGACGGCGGCGGGCTTCGGCGCCGTGTCCTCGGCGATGAGCGGGCTGACCTCGCGGGTCACCTTGCGTTCGACGAAGAGCGCGGCAGTCGGGACCGTGCCGGCGAGGAGCACCCAGGCGAGGCGGCCCAGCGGCATCTTCGCCTTGGTGCCCAGGTCGAAGGCGAAGACCAGGTAGATCACGTACAGCCAGCCGTGGGCGATGCCGACCACGGTGACGAAGCCGTCGAATCCGTTCAGGTCCAGAACCCGCTTACCGATGACGCCGATCGTCAGCAGGATCAGCAGGACGGCGGTGACATAGGCCATTACCCGGTACCGGGTCAGGACGCTCTTCTTCATGGCGTCGAGCGTAACGGGTGGCCTGCCGTCGACAATTACTAGGACGTCCTAGTAAATTCGAGGGTATGGACGCTGACGCCATCGAGGAGGGTCGCCTTCGTTGGCAGGCCCGGTTTGACGCCTCGCGGAAGCGGGAGGCGGACTTCAGCACGGTTTCCGGGGATTCCGTCCAGGCTGTTTACGGGCCTCGGGGCGGGGACGTGTATCAGGGGTTCGAGCGGATCGGGTGGCCTGGGGAGTTTCCGTTCACGCGGGGGCTCTACTCCACCGGGTATCGGGGGCGGACCTGGACCATCCGGCAGTTCGCCGGGTTCGGGAACGCCGAGCAGACCAATGAGCGGTACCGGATGATCCTCCGGAGCGGGGGCGGGGGGCTCTCCGTCGCTTTCGACATGCCGACCCTCATGGGGCGGGACAGCGACGATCCGCGCTCGCTCGGGGAGGTCGGGCACTGCGGGGTCGCCGTCGACTCCGCCGCCGACATGGAGGTGCTGTTCCGGGACATCCCGCTCGGGGATGTGACCACCTCCATGACCATCAGCGGGCCCGCCGTGCCCGTCTTCTGCATGTATCTCGTCGCCGCCGAGCGGCAGGGCGTCGATCCCCGGGTCCTCAACGGGACCCTCCAGACCGACATCTTCAAGGAGTACATCGCCCAGAAGGAGTGGCTCTTCCAGCCCGAGCCCCATCTGCGGCTGATCGGCGACCTCATGGAGTACTGCGCCGCCGCGATCCCCGACTACAAGCCGCTCTCCGTGTCCGGCTACCACATCCGGGAGGCCGGGGCGACGGCCGCGCAGGAGCTCGCCTACACGCTCGCCGACGGATTCGGGTACGTGGAGCTGGGGTTGAGCCGGGGGCTGGATGTCGATGTGTTCGCGCCCGGGCTCTCCTTCTTCTTCGACGCCCACGTCGACTTCTTCGAGGAGATCGCCAAGTTCCGCGCCGCGCGCCGGATCTGGGCGCGGTGGATGCGGGACGTCTACGGGGCGCGGTCCGAGAGGGCGCAGTGGCTGCGCTTCCACACCCAGACCGCCGGAGTCTCGCTGACCGCCCAGCAGCCGTACAACAACGTGGTGCGTACGGCCGTCGAGGCCCTCGCCGCCGTGCTCGGCGGCACCAACTCGCTGCACACCAACGCCCTGGACGAGACCCTCGCCCTGCCGAGCGAGCAGGCCGCCGAGATCGCGCTCAGGACCCAGCAGGTGCTGATGGAGGAGACCGGCGTCGCCAACGTGGCCGATCCGCTGGGCGGTTCGTGGTTCGTCGAGCAGCTGACGGACCGGATCGAGGCCGACGCCGAGAGGATCTTCGAGCAGATCAAGGAGCGCGGACTGCGGGCGCATCCCGACGGGCGGCACCCCATCGGGCCCGTCACCTCCGGGATCCTGCGCGGCATCGAGGACGGCTGGTTCACCGGCGAGATCGCCGACTCCGCCTTCAAGTACCAGCAGGCGCTGGAGAAGGGCGACAAGAAGGTCGTCGGCGTGAACGTCCACACCGGGTCCGTCACCGGCGACCTGGAGATCCTGCGGGTCGGCCACGAGGTGGAGCGGGAGCAGGTGCGGGTTCTGGGTGAGCGGAAGGCTGCGCGGGACGACGGCGCGGTACGCGGCGCGCTCGACGCGATGCTCGCCGCCGTGCGGTCCGGCGCCAACATTATCGACCCGATGCTGGACGCCGTACGGGCCGAGGCGACGCTCGGGGAGATCTGCGGGGCGCTGCGGGACGAGTGGGGGACGTACACCGAGCCGGCGGGCTTCTAGAGCCCTCCGGGTTCTAGAGGGGCCTCGGGCTTCTAGAGAGCCTGCGAGGCCCCCGACAGGCCCAGCAGCAGGACCCGCGTGAAGCTGCGCACCCACTCCTCGTCCGCCGGCTCCGCGCTCACCAGCGTGCGGTGCACCACCGCGCCCGCCACCACGTCGAAGATCAGGTCGACCGTACGGGCCGCCTCCCCGGGATCCGTCTCCGCGGGCAGCTCCCCGCGCCGCTGCGCCCGCGCCCGGCCCTCCAGGACCAGCCGCTTCTGGCGGTCCACGATCGACTCCCGGATCCGCTCCCGCAGCGCGTCGTCGCGGATGGACTCCGCGACCACCGCCATCAGACCGCTCTTGGCCTCCGGACGGGCCAGGATCGCCGCGAACTGCAGGACCACGCCCTCGATGTCCGCGGCCAGCGTGCCCCGGTCCGGCAGCCGCAGCTCGTCGAAGAGCTCCGCGACCGCGTCCACGACCAGCTCGTTCTTGCCGGCCCAGCGGCGGTACAGCGTGGTCTTCGCGACCCCGGCCCGGGTCGCCACGTCGCCCAGCGTGAGCTTGGACCAGCCCAGCTCCACCAGCGCCTCCCGGGTCGCCGCGAGGATCGCGGCGTCGGCCTCGGCGCTGCGCGGGCGTCCGGTGGCGCGTGGGGCGGGAGTGCGGCTCTGCATCCCATGACCATAACCGGCGGTTCCTGTGACGCCGTGAGGGAGATCACCAAGGGGTGGTACCGGGGAGGCACCCGGTGCCATTACGCTACGACTCGTAGCGAAAGCTCGTGAGTGACTCCACGGGCGACGACCACGGGCGTGGGGTGGGGACCCGGCGCCGACAGCGAACAGCACGTTCAGGTGCACGGCACGACGTTCAACGGCGAACGGCACGACCGGCTTTCACAACGCTTTTCACTTGCGCGCGGGATCGGGGGAGGATAGACGCATGCAGCCACGGAACATGTCCATGAGCGGAGTCGTCGACCTCGCCGCGGTGAAGGCGGCCCAGGAGGCCAAGGCGAAGGCGGAGCAGGCGCGCGCCGAAGCGGCCCGGCAGGGCGGCGGCCCGGGCGCCGTCTCCCCGGCCGACCTGGTGATCGACGTAGACGAGGCCGGGTTCGAGCGCGACGTCCTGCAGCGGTCCACCGAAGTGCCCGTCGTCATCGACTTCTGGGCCGAGTGGTGCGAGCCCTGCAAGCAGCTGAGCCCGGTGCTCGAGCGGCTCGCCGTCGAGTACAACGGGCGCTTCCTCCTTGCCAAGATCGACGTCGACGCCAACCAGATGCTGATGCAGCAGTTCGGGATCCAGGGGATCCCGGCCGTCTTCGCCGTGGTGGCGGGGCAGGCGCTGCCGCTCTTCCAGGGCGCCGCGAGCGAGCCGCAGATCCGGCAGACCCTCGACCAGCTGGTGCAGGTCGCCGAGCAGCGCTTCGGCCTGACCGGCCTGACGGTCGACCCCGAGGCCGAGCCCGGTGGCGTACGCGAGGCGGTCGAGACGGAGCCGGCCGGCCCGTACGACGCCCTCCTCGAAGCCGCCGTACAGGCCCTGGACTCGGGGGATCTGGGCGGTGCGGTGCAGGCGTACAAGAACGTGCTGAGCGACGACCCGGGCAACCCCGAGGCCAAACTCGGGCTCGCGCAGGCCGAGTTGCTCCAGCGCGTGCAGGGGGTCGACCCGCAGCAGGTGCGCAAGGACGCGGCCGAGAAGCCGGCCGACACCCAGGCGCAGATCCTCGCCGCGGACCTCGATCTGGTCGGCGGTCATGTGGAGGACGCCTTCGGACGGCTCATCGACACCGTTCGACGCACGGTGGGTGACGACCGGGACACGGTACGTCTGCGACTGCTGGAGCTTTTCGAGGTGGTTGGGGCGGATGATCCGCGTGTGGCGGCGGCCCGCAGGGCGCTTGCGCGTGCGCTGTTCTGAGCAGGGCGGCGGCCCGGTTCTGACCAGTCGCTAAACGTCACGGCATGTGATGCCCGAGTGAAAGATTTGCCGACGGAATGTCACTGCGGCCGCGCTTTACCAAATCTTGGTAATCGCGGCCGCTGTTACTGCGAGTAAGTTGCGGCCGTTGATCTGTCGGATTCTGTCCATTCATCAACGTCTTTGTCCTCCCCCTCGACTGCACCCTGCGTCGCCACCCGAGACCTGTGGGTCGTTGTTCGGTTATCCGGCCGTTACTACCCAGTAACGAAGCCCCTTGTGCGGGCGGCGAGAATGCACCACGATCGGCGACGCTCGGTCCATTCCCGTACCCCGACAGCCGGTCGGGTCGCGGGGGTTCCTGGGTCCCCACCGAGCAGAGTTCGGCGTCACTGGCGCCGGCTCTTGGGCAGGGGGGTCTTCGCCGGTTCGGCGAAGCCTGTCCAGCAAGGTTGTGCGTGATGCGTGTCAGGCGCGACCAGTGGTTGTCGCTCGGGGGTGATCGCCGGTGATCGGTGCGCGGTTCGCGCCTCCGAGTGCAGGCGCTCTCCTTCCCGAGGACGTAGCACTTCTCCCATCCCTGCCCGGCTGAGCCGCCAACTGGGGGCAGTCAGGGTCAGGAGATGTACGTCCGAGAAGGAGGAAATATGGAGTCCCAGGTGCGTGGCGGGACCAGATGGAAGCGGTTCGCTGTGGTCATGGTGCCCAGCGTCGCCGCTACGGCCGCGATAGGTGTCGCCCTCGCGCAGGGCGCTCTCGCCGCGTCGTTCAGCGTGTCCGGCCAGCAGTTCAAGGTCACGGCCGACCAGCTGACGGGTACCGGCTTCGCTCAGTACGGTGCCGTTGACTCGGGGTACACCCTCGACGGCAAGAAGACGGCCCACCCGGTCGCGGTCTCGGCGTTCAAGTCCGCGTCCATCAAGGGCCTGTGCCAGTCCGTGGTCACCCCGGACATCCCGATCATCGGCAGCGTCAGCCTGATCCTGAAGGCGGGCGGCGGTGACACGCCGGTCGAGGCCGACAACCTCTACATCGACCTCGACGACCTGAGCGCCGACGCGACGTTCAAGAACATCGACATCGGTGTGGCCGCCGGAAGCGCCAGCAAGGGCCCCGGCATCAAGAGCGGTGACACCGCGAACCCGTACGGATTCGCGCAGCAGGCCGAGTCGGCCACGCTGACCGGCGTGAAGCAGACGGCGTGGGCGACCACCGCCGGAACCTTCAAGCTCAGCGGGCTGAAGATGTCCGTCTCGACGGGTGTCAAGGAGTGCTACTAAGCACTCGCTGACGGGCGGGGGAGCCGATGGCGCCCCCGCCCGTCCACCTTCCAGCACTTTCTTCACACCGCGTACAACTCACCACCACAGCACCACCACCAGCACCACCGCCACAGCAAAGCCGCACCAGGGAGCTGTTTTCCATGAGCGCCGAGACTCCTGCCGTGTCCCCCGGCCAGTTCAGCAGCCGGAGGACGCAGTTCCGCGCCTGGCGGGGCACACGGCCGTTCTGGGCCGGCCTCTTCGTCATGCTCGCCGGTCTCCCCATCGCGTACTTCCCCTACGCCCACCTCCAAGTGGGCCATCTGACGCTGGCGATGGCCACCACGGCGGGCGCCGGGTCCCTGATCATCGGCGTGCTGCTCGTCGTACTGGGCTTCAGTCTCTGGTTCCAGAAGCACGTACGGACCTTCGCGGGCGTCGCGGCGATCCTGCTGGGTCTGGTGTCCATCCCCGTGTCCAACCTCGGCGGCTTCCTGATGGGCTTCCTGCTCGCCCTGGTCGGCGGCGCGATGGCCGTGGCGTGGGCGCCGGGCGAGCCGCCGGCCGAGGCCGCGCAGGAGGAGCCGCCCGCCACGGGCGGTGCCCCGGAGGCCGCGGCCCCGGACCCGGACACCACCATCCTCAAGCCCGTGGTGGGCGAGCCGAACGATCTGTCAGGAACGAGCCCGGCGAACGGGGCGAACGGGAGGCACAGTGCCGGCTGACGAGGTGACCCACGGGACTGATGTGGACGAGTCCCGTGTGAGAACCGGGCCGCGCCATGCGGCACCCAAGAAGCCGCTGTTCACCAGGTTCCACATGCCCGCCGGCAAGGCGATAGCCACGGTGGCGATGCCGACCGCGGTCCTGATGGGAATGGGCTTCACGTCCTCGCTCGCGCTCGCCGACAGCGGCGGCTCCTCGTCCGCGAAGAGCCTGACCGCCGACGAGTACAAGGACTGTGTCGCCGCGCTGGACGACTCCTCGGCCTCGCCGTCGCCGTCCGCCTCGGCGAGTTCGTCGGCCGACGAGTCGACGCCGTCGCCGTCCGCGTCCGCGGACACGTCGAAGGACTCGTCGGACTCGGGCTCGTCCTCTTCGTCGGATTCAGGTTCCGACGACAAGGCGACGCCCACGCCGTCCGCGTCGGAGAGCAAGTCGTCCGAGAGCACCGCCACGCCGACCCCCTCGGCGTCGGCGAGCAGCACGAGCGGCGGTCTGCTGGACGACATCGGCAACACGATCGGCGACATCCTGACCGGCGGCAGCAGCTCCTCGTCGTCGAGCGCGACGCCGTCCGCCTCGGCGTCGCCCTCGGCGAGCGCCACCACGGACTCGTCGGACTCGAGCGTGTCCGACACGGTCAAGGACACGACCAAGAAGGTCACCGACACCGTCAAGGACACCACCGACACGGCCACCAAGGCGGCGGACAGCGCCACCAAGGCGGTCGAGGAAGCGGCCGACGCGGCCACCTCCTCCGCGAGTCCGTCGGCGAGTTCGAGCACGGACGCCGAGGACTGCCCGGCCGCGACCGACGACACCAGCGGTGTCGACAACAAGGTGGCGGTGGCGGACGATCCCTGGTACCTCAGCGCCAGCTCGCTGCTGCTGAAGAGCGCCGACTACCAGGGCATCGTCGAGGTGAAGACGGCCAACGGCACCACCAAGAAGGTGCTGAAGTACGTCATCTCCGGCGGCACCGACATCGGCGACCTGCACCAGACGGTCAAGGACACCTCGCAGAACAAGACCTACCACGTGCAGGCCGCCTCGGGGTCGACGTCGACCATCCGCGACGGCGACACCACGATGTACACGGAGTCCATCTCCGGGAACCTGTTCGGGCTGATCCCGATCACGTTCAGCCCCGACAACCCGCCGCCGCTGAACATCCCGCTGATCTACTTCACCAACGTGAAGGTCGTCCAGGCCGCGCAGTTCGGCGGCACCCTGCACGTGCCCGGCATGCATGTGTACACGACCGACGGAACCGGCTGAGCGCCGCCACAGACCCGTTCGGGAGCCGCACACGCCTGAGGGCGCCCCCCTTGCCGGGGGGCGCCCTCAGCGCCGTACAGGAGGCTTCAAGAGCCCTTGCGGGACAGTCAGTTGCCCGCGCCGCCCATGTGGTGGACGCGGAGCATGTTGGTGGTGCCGGGGACGCCGGGGGGCGAGCCGGCGGTGATGATGACGATGTCGCCCGGGTTGAAGCGGTTGATCTTGGCGATCTCCTGGTCGACCATGTCGACCATCTCGTCCGTGGTGTTCACGAACGGCACCACGTGCGACTCCACGCCCCAGCTGAGCGTCAGCTGGTTGCGGGTGCCCTCGTCGGTGGTGAAGGCGATGATCGGCTGCTGGGCGCGGTAGCGCGACAGACGGCGGGCGGTGTCGCCGGACTGGGTGAAGGCGACCAGGCCGCGGCCGCCGAGGAAGTCGGCGATCTCGCACGCGGCGCGGGCGACCGAACCGCCCTGCGTACGCGGCTTCTTGCCCGGCACCAGCGGCTGCAGGCCCTTGCTCATCAGCTCCTGCTCGGCCGCGGCGACGATCTTCGACATCGTCTTCACGGTCTCCACCGGGTAGGCGCCCACGGAGGACTCCGCCGACAGCATGACCGCGTCCGCGCCGTCCAGGATCGCGTTGGCCACGTCGGAGGCCTCGGCGCGGGTGGGGCGGGAGTTGGTGATCATCGACTCCATCATCTGGGTCGCCACGATCACCGGCTTCGCGTTGCGCCGGCACAGCTCGATGAGGCGCTTCTGCACCATCGGGACCTTCTCGAGCGGGTACTCGACGGCCAGGTCGCCGCGGGCCACCATGACGGCGTCGAACGCCATCACGACGTCCTCCATGTTGTCCACCGCCTGCGGCTTCTCCACCTTGGCGATGACCGGGACGCGGCGCCCCTCCTCGTCCATCACGCGGTGGACGTCCTCGACGTCCTTGGCGTCGCGGACGAAGGACAGCGCGACCATGTCGGCGCCCATGCGCAGCGCGAAGCGGAGGTCCTCGACGTCCTTCTCGGACAGCGCCGGCACGTTGACCGCCGCGCCGGGCAGGTTGATGCCCTTGTGGTCGGAGACGACACCGCCCTCGATGACGATCGTCTTGACCCGCGGGCCCTCGACCTCCAGCACCTTCAGCTCGACGTTGCCGTCGTTGATCAGGATCTGGTCGCCGCGGGCGACGTCATCGGGCAGGCCCTTGTACGTCGTACCGCAGATGGTCCTGTCACCCGGGACGTCCTCGACGGTGATGACGAACTCGTCACCGCGCTCGAGCTCGACCGGACCCTCGGCGAAGGTCTCCAGGCGGATCTTCGGGCCCTGCAGGTCGGCGAGGACACCGATGGCCCGGCCGGTCTCCTTGGCCGCGGCCCGGACGCGGTCGTACCGCCCCTGGTGCTCGGCGTGGGTGCCGTGGCTGAAGTTGAAACGGGCCACGTTCATTCCGGCCTCGATCATCGAGACCAGCATTTCGTGGGAGTCGACCGCGGGGCCGAGAGTACAGACGATTTTCGAACGGCGCATGGGGCGATCCTATCGGTTTGTTTCGCCGCGGAATATTCCGTCTGGCGGAAGATACAAATGGGCGGAGCGGTGCTCGTTTGCCGGTTACCGCTCGGTCACTTCTTTTCCGCAGGGCGGACCAGGGCATAGGTCTGCGTCGCGATTTCCAGTTCTTCGTCGGTCGGCACCACGGCCACCTTCACCCTCGCGTCCTCGGGCGAGATCAGCCGCGGCTCGTCACTTCGTACGGCGTTCAGCGCGCCGTCGACCGCCAGGCCCAGGGTCTCCAGGCCCGCGACGGCCGCCGCCCGCACCGGCGCCGCGTTCTCGCCGACCCCGGCCGTGAACGCGATCGCGTCCACCGTACCGAGCACGGCGTAATAGGCGCCGATGTACTTCTTCAGGCGGTGAATGTAGATGTCGAAGGCGAGCCGGGCGGCCTCGTCGCCCTCGTCGATCCGGCGCCGTATCTCCCGCATGTCGTTGTCGCCGCACAGGCCGACGAGCCCGCTCTTCTTGTTGAGAAGAGTGTCGATTTCATCGATGGACATTCCGCCAACTCGCGCCAAATGGAAGATGACGGCCGGATCCAGGTCACCGGAGCGGGTACCCATCACGAGCCCCTCCAAGGGCGTCAGCCCCATGGAGGTGTCCACGCACCGCCCGCCCCGGACCGCCGACGCGGACGCGCCGTTGCCCAGATGCAGCACGATGACGTTGACCTCCTCCGGCGCCCTGCCGAGCAGCTCGGCGGTGGCCCGGGAGACGTACGCGTGCGAGGTGCCGTGGAAGCCGTACCGCCGGACTCTGTGCTCGTCGGCGGTCTCGACGTCGATCGCGTAGCGCGCGGCCGACTCGGGCATCGTCGTGTGGAACGCGGTGTCGAAGACGGCGACCTGGGGGAGGTCCGGGCGCAGCGCCATGGCCGTGCGGATGCCGGTGAGGTTGGCCGGGTTGTGCAGCGGTGCGACCGGGATCAGCCGCTCGATCTCGGCGAGCACGGCGCCGTCGACGACGGTCGGCTCGGTGAAGGCCTTCCCGCCGTGCACGACCCGGTGGCCTATCGCGGCCAGCTCCGGGGAGTCCAGCCCCAGCCCGTCCTTGGCCAGCTCCTCCGACACCGCCTTCAGCGCGGCGTCGTGGTCGGCGATCGGGCCGGTCCACTCCCGCGCCTCCCCGCCCGTCGCCAGCGGGGTGTGCTTGAGCCGGGAGGTCTCCTCGCCGATCCGCTCGACGATGCCCAGGGCCAGCCGGCTGCCGTCCGCCATGTCGAGCAGCTGGTACTTCACCGACGAGGAGCCGGAGTTGAGGACGAGGACTCGGGTCGCGCTCACTGGACGATTGCCTTCTCGGTCGGGTTCTGGGCCTGGATCGCCGTGATGGCGACGGTGTTGACGATGTCCGAGACCAGGGCGCCCCGGGACAGGTCGTTGACCGGCTTGCGCAGGCCCTGCAGCACCGGGCCGACGGCGATCGCGCCGGCCGAACGCTGCACGGCCTTGTACGTGTTGTTACCTGTATTGAGGTCCGGAAAGATCAGAACCGTTGCCTGTCCGGCCACTTCGGACTCCGGCAGCTTGGTCCGGGCGACCGTCGGCTCCACGGCCGCGTCGTACTGGATCGGCCCCTCGATCTTCAGGTCGGGCCGCCGCTCGCGCACCAGCTCGGTGGCCTCCCGCACCTTGTCGACGTCGGCGCCCGAGCCCGACGTACCGGTGGAGTACGACAGCATCGCGATCCGCGGCTCCACGCCGAACCGCTCGGCGGTGGTGGCCGACTGGACGGCGATGTCGGCGAGCTGCTGTGCGTCCGGGTCGGGGTTGACCGCGCAGTCGCCGTAGACGAGGACCTTGTCGGCGAGGCACATGAAGAAGACCGACGAGACGATGTCGGCGTCCGGCCTGGTCTTGATGATCTCGAAGGCCGGGCGGATGGTCGCGGCCGTGGAGTGCACGGAACCCGACACCATGCCGTCGGCGAGGCCCTCCTGGACCATCAGGGTCCCGAAGTAGTTCACGTCGCTCACGACGTCGTACGCCAGCTCCACCGTCACGCCCTTGTGGGCGCGGAAGCCGGCGTACTTCTCGGCGAAGGAGTCGCGCAGCTCGCTGGTGGCCGGGTCGATCAGCTGGGAGTCGCCCAGGTCGATGCCGAGGTCGGCGGCCTTCTTGCGGATCTGGTCGACCGGGCCGAGCAGGGTGAGGTCGCAGATGCCGCGGCGCAGCAGCACCTCGGCCGCGTGCAGGATGCGCTCCTCGGTGCCCTCCGGGAGGACGACCCGGCGCTTGTCGGAGCGGGCCTGTTCGAGCAGCTGGTGCTCGAACATCATCGGGGTGAGGCGGTCGCTGCTCGGCGCCGAGACCCGCCCCAGCAGGTCCCCGGTGTCGACGTACCGCTCGAAGAGGCCCAGCGCGGTCTCCGCCTTCCTGGGCGTCGCCGCGTTCAACTTCCCTTCCAGCGAGAAGAGTTGCTCCGCCGTCGGGAAGCTCATGCCGGGCACCGAGAGCACCGGGGTGCCGGGGGCGAGCCGGGCGGCGAGGGTGAGGACGTCGTCGCCGGGGGCCTCGCCCAGGGTGAGCAGCACGCCGGCTATCGGCGGGGTGCTGGCGCTGTGCGCGGCGAGCGAGCCGATCACCAGGTCGGCGCGGTCGCCCGGGGTGACGACCAGACAGCCCGGGGTCAGGGCGGTGAGGAACTTCGGCAGCATCGCGCCGCCGAAGACGAAGTCCAGCGCGTCCCGGGCGAGCCCCGAGTCGTCGCCCAGCACCACCTTGGCGTCCAGCGCCTGGGCGATCTGCGAGACGGTGGGCGCGGACAGCGCCGGCTCGTCCGGTACGACGTAACAGGGCACCGGCAGCCGGGAGTCGAGCTTGCCCGCTATCTCGTCGCGGTCCTCGCGGGCGACCCGGTTGGTGACCATGGCGAGCACGTCGCAGCCGAGGCCGTCGTAGGCGCGGAAGGCGTTGCGGGTCTCGGCGAGCACGGACTCCGCGGGCTGCTTGCGGCCGCCGACCACCGGGATCACGGAGGCGCCGAACTCGTTGGCGAGGCGGGCGTTGAGGGAGAGCTCGTCGGGGAGCTGGGTGTCGGCGAAGTCCGTGCCGAGGACGAGGACGACGTCGTAGTCCCGCGCGACGACATGGAAGCGGTCGACGAGCGTGGACACCAGCTCGTCGCTGCCGCGCTCGGCCTGCAGGGCGGACGCCTCGTGGTAGTCCATGCCGTAGACGGTGGCCGGGTCCTGGGACAGCCGGTAGCGGGCGCGCAGCAGCTCGAACAGCCGGTCGGGCTGGTGGTGGACGAGCGGCCGGAACACCCCCACCCGGTCGACCTGGCGGGTCAGGAGCTCCATGACTCCCAGCTCGACGACCTGGCGGCCGTCGCCGCGGTCGATTCCGGTCACGTATACGCTGCGCGTCACGTGTGCTCTCCGTTTCGCGTCCTCGACGTCATAAAAATCGCCCACCGAGGTGAGCAGAACCCTCTTGACAATACCCCTGGCGGTGGTTAAGACGCCCGTCAGCATCGGGGCAGACCGGGGCGGACCGGTTGCTCCGATAGGGGCAATCGGGTTATAGGCGGCAGATGCGACATCGTCCTCCGCGGCATGAAACAATCGCACTGGCTCACCGGTATCGACACCGAGCAGGAGACACAGCCAGATGCGCATCGGAGTTCTCACCGCAGGCGGCGACTGCCCCGGCCTGAACGCCGTGATCCGGTCGGTCGTGCACCGCGCCGTAGACAACTACGGCGACGAGGTGATCGGTTTCGAGGACGGTTACGCCGGCCTGCTCGACGGGCGCTACCGCGGCCTCGACCTGGAATCCGTCAGCGGCATCCTGGCCCGCGGCGGCACCATCCTCGGCTCCTCCCGCCTGGAGCGCGACCGGCTGCGCGAGGCCTGCGAGCGCGCCGAGGACATGGTCGAGGCCTTCGGTATCGACGCGCTCATCCCGATCGGTGGCGAGGGCACGCTGACGGCGGCCCGGATGCTGTCCGACGCCGGCCTCCCGGTGGTCGGCGTCCCGAAGACGATCGACAACGACATCTCCTCCACGGACCGCACCTTCGGCTTCGACACCGCGGTCGGCGTCGCCACGGAGGCGATGGACCGCCTCAAGACGACCGCCGAGTCCCACCAGCGCGTGATGGTCGTCGAGGTCATGGGCCGGCACGCGGGCTGGATCGCGCTGGAGTCCGGCATGGCGGCCGGCGCGCACGGCATCTGCCTGCCCGAGCGTCCCTTCGACCCGGCCGACCTGGTCAAGATGGTCGAGGAGCGCTTCGCGCGCGGCAAGAAGTTCGCGGTCGTCTGCGTCGCCGAGGGTGCGCACCCCGCCGAGGGCTCCATGGACTACGGCCACGGCGAGATCGACCAGTTCGGCCACGAGCGCTTCCAGGGCATCGGCACGGCACTGGCGTACGAGCTGGAGCGCCGCCTCGGCAAGGAGGCCAAGCCGGTCATCCTCGGCCACGTCCAGCGCGGTGGCGTACCGACGGCGTACGACCGTGTCCTCGCGACCCGCTTCGGCTGGCACGCGGTGGAGGCGGCGCACCGGGGCGAGTTCGGCAAGATGACGGCGCTCAAGGGCACGGACATCCTGATGGTGCCGCTGGCGGAGGCGGTGACGGAGCTGAAGACCGTGCCGAAGGACCGGATGGACGAGGCGGAGTCGGTCTTCTAGGGCCCTCGGCAGGGCCTCGGCGGCGTCGTCGGGACTACTCGGTGTTGTCCTGGACCGCGGCCCAGAAGTGGTCGACGATCCGGTCCAGGAAGTCCCGTCCGGCGTCGCTCGAATCGCTCGCCGCGTGGCCGTCGCCCCAGCTCAGCGAGGCGACCATCTGCCCCTGGTAGTCCTGGTGAAGCTGCTGGAGGGTGCCCTCCACCAGACGCCGGTCCAGGGGCACGATCTTGCCCACCGGACGCACGTACGCCTGCCATCGCGTGCCGACGGCGCTTCGCAGCAGCTCGGCGAGCCTGCCCTCGCGTCCGGTGACGGTGACGAAGTCGGGGAGCGAGAGTTCGAGGAGCTCGGCGAGGGCGGCGGACTGACGGTCGTTGCCGCGCCAGGAGTTGTGCTCCTCCATGTTCAGGTACGCGAGCGGTTCGAGACCGGCGGCACGGGCCACGTCCTCGGGGGCGAGGCCGCGGGCGATGCGGTGCTCGCGCAAGGTCCGCGGCCGGCCGAGGAGTTCGGCGGGGGAGCACCACAACGCACCGGCGAGGGCGGTGAGTTCGAGGCTGGTGGGGGAGACCAGCCCGCGTTCCCAGGCGAGGACGAGGTCCGGGGTGACGTAGGGGAGTCCGTACGAGGTGCGCAGCCCGTGGGCCACGTGCTCGGGGCCCATGTCGAGGGCGGCGCGCAGCCGGCGGGCGGCGGGGGCGTCGAAGGGCGGGGCGGGTTGTGGGGGACGGTGGGGGTGGTTCGGGCGGTGTGGGTGGGGGGACGGCAGGTGGTGGTACGGCTCGGGTCGATACGGCTGGTGGGGTGGCGGCTGGTGGGGCGGGGGTTGGGGTGACGGTTGGCGCACGGGGCACAACGTAGGGCGACCGGGGTGGGCTGACTACGGTCTGTTCGGCCAGGATCACGGATTGTAGGAACGTACGGATTCGGCCGCGTGTGCGGGATGTGAGCGGTGGCCGAAGATCGTCTGCCGGGCGGTCGGATGTGCTCGCGGGGGTGGTGCCGGGTCGTCCGGACGGGCCCGGCCGGCAGGTGGTGAATTTGTGAATGTCAAGGTCGATGGGCATATGCGCGACGGTCTGCAGGCCTCCTGGCAGCTGGCATCCCGGGCAGCCGGCCCCGGACGGCGTGCCGCGGGGTTCGCCGCTGCGGACGGACGTCGAAGATGAGTTCGCCATGGCCGAGGCCTCGAACGGCCGCGTGGAGATCGACAACCCGCGGCTCAATCCCGACGCCCGCCGACCTCACCCCTTGACCGCCCCGCCCAGTGCGAACCCTCCGCCCAGCCGCCGGGCGATCAGCAGGTACAGCAGGATCACCGGCGTCGAGTAGACGATCGAGAAGGCGGCGAGCTGGCCGTACGCCACCATGCCGCGGTTTCCGAAGAACTCGTTGATGCTCACGCTCGCCGGCATCTGGTCGGGGGTGAGCAGGAGCATGAAGGGGACGAAGAAGTTGCCCCACATCAGGACGAACGAGAAGACGGTGACCACCGCGACGCCGGGGCCCATCAGAGGCAGGACGATGCGGACCAGGGACTGGAGGGAGTTCGCGCCGTCGGTCCAGGCCGCCTCCTCCAGTTCCTTCGGCACGCCGTCCATGAAGTTCTTCATCAGCCAGATGGCGAAGGGGAGTTGGGAGGCGGTGAAGAAGAAGATCACCCCTTGCGCGGTGTCGATCAGATCGACCCGGACGAACAGGGCGTACACCGGAACCATGATCGCCGTGATCGGCAGGCTCGTCGCGAAGAGGATCGTCAGGAGGAAGGGGCGGTTCAGGCGGGAGCGGAAGCGGGAGAGGGGGTACGCCGCCAGGGCCGCGCAGACGACCGTGAGCAGCGTCGCCCCGCCGCACAGGATCAGGCTGTTGAGCAGCGGAGTGAAGGTGATGTCCGAGGTGAGGATCGCGTCGAAGTTGTCGAGGGTGAGCCCGTCGGGGACCTTCACCCGCAGGTCGGCGTGCGGGTCCACGGAGGAGAGCAGGACCCAGGCGAGGGGGAGTACGAAGGCGGCGGCGACGACCAACAGGCCCGCGTCCGCGGCGAGTCGGCGGGTACGGCGGCGGGCCGCGAGGGTGGGGACCGTGGTGCGGGGCGTGGCGGTGGCCATCGGTGATCAGACCTCCGTTCGCAGCAGACGCAGATAGACGAGCGAGAAGAGGGAGCCGACGAGGAGGAGAAGCAGCGCGACTGCCGTTCCGTAGCCGATCATGCTGTTCTGGAAGGCCTGTTCGTACATGAACAGGGGGAGGGTCTGGCTCTTGTTTCCCGGGCCGCCTCTCGTCATCACCCAGATCAGACCGAAGACCGACAGGGTCTGCAGGGTGTTGAGCATCAGGTTGGTGCCGATGGAACGGCGGATCATCGGCAGGGTGATGTGCCACATCCGGCGCCAGCCGCCCGCGCCGTCCACCTCCGCCGCCTCGTTGATCTCGCTCGGGATCTCGTTCAGCGCGGCCGAGTAGACCAGCATCGAGAAGGCGGTCCCGCGCCAGACGTTCGCGAAGGACACCGCGAGGATCGGGAGGGTGAACAGCCAGTTCTGGGACGGGAGATGGAGCCAGTCCAGGATGGCGTTGAGGGTGCCCTCCTTGCGGAAGAAGGCGTACAGCAGGAAGCCGGCGACGACCTCCGGCAGCACCCACGCCGTGATGACGATGCCGCCGGTGAGGGTGCGCACCGGCTTCGAGGCGCGCTGCATCAGCGCGGCCAGCGCGAGCCCGAGGGTGTTCTGCCCGAGCAGCGAGGACACGACGGTGAACACCAGCGTCAGCCATACGGCGTTGAGGAACTCCTCGTCCCGGAAGGCCTTGCGGAAGTTGGCGAGGCCGACGAAGGAGGAGTGGGCCTGGCCGGTGAGCTGGAGGTCGGTGAAGGCGATGTAGGCGCAGTAGGCGATCGGGCCGGCGAGGAAGAGGAGCAGGAGGACGACGGCGGGCGAGAGGGGGAGCACCCGGGCGAGTGCGCGGAGCAACTTCCCGCGCCTGGAGGGGAGTTCGGCCGGACGGCCCGGAGGCGCCTTGAGGGTCTCCGGACCTCCGGTCGCGTGCGGTGCGGCGGCGGTCATACGTGCCCTCCGCCGCTCACTTCTTGACGACCTGGTTGTCGGTGGCGTCCTTGAGGGCGTCGTCGTAACCGCTCGCGGCCTTGTCGACGGACGTGTCACCGGTGGTCACGCCCTCCATGGCCTCCTGGATGGCGGTGGAGACCTTCGGGTAGGCCGGGTAGGCGGGCCGGTAGTGCGTGCTGGCGACGAGGTCGGTGAAGAACTTGATGCCGGGCTGGGCCTTGGCGTAGGCGGGGTCGGCGGCCACGTCCTTGCGCACCGAGATACCGGAGTTGGCGATGTACCACTTCTTCGCGTTGGCCTCGGTCTGCATCGTCTTGATGAAGTCGAAGGCGAGGTCGGGGTTGCCGGCCTTGCTGGGGATCGCCCAGGTCCAGCCGCCGGACATGCTCACCTTGCCGGGGGCCTGGCCGTGCTGGGTGGGCATGTACGCGAGGCCCAACTCCTTGGACCAGTCGGCCCATTCACGCCCGCTGCCCTTCAACCAGGCCTGCGGGAGCCAGGAGCCGTCGAGGTCGATGCCGATCTTGCCCTGGGGGAGGAGGTCGCTGTTGACGGTGACGGCGTAGTTGGGGTCGAGGGCGTCGGAGACGTCGGGGCCGAGCTTCTGCTTGTAGACGGTCTCGACGAAGGAGAGGGCGTCCCTGAAGCCCTGGCTTCCGGCGATCCACTTCTTCGACGCCTTGTCGTACAGGGGGTCCGTGGTGCCGCCGTTGGTCTCGTCCGTGCCGTACAGGAGCATCTCGAACCCCTGCATGGTGGCCCGTTCGCCGGCCGGCTTGCCGGTGTAGACGTTGAGGGGGGTGACGCCGGGCACCTTCTGCTTGATGGTGCGGGCGGCGGCGAGGACCTCGTCCCAGTTCTTCGGCTGCCAGTTCATCGGCAGGCCGGCCTTCTTGAACACCCGCTTGTCGAACCAGAGCCCTCGGGTGTCCGTCCCGTCCGGGACGCCGTACGTCTTCCCGTCCTCGGCCTTGGCGGCGGTCCTGGCCGTGTCGATGAACTGACTCCAGTCGGGCCACTTCGCGAGATACGGGTCGAGGGGCTTCAAGTACCCGCTGGTGATGTCGGAGTTGATGAGGAAGGTGTCCTCGTAGACCAGGTCCGGGGCGGTCTTGGGGGAGCGGAGCATCTGCTGGACCTTGGTGTAGTACTCCGAGTCCGGGGCCTTGATGGGGACGAGCTCGACCTTCTTGCCGGGGTACTTCTTCTCGAACTGCTTCTTGATGTCCGCGAGGTAGTCGTCCATCACGTGGATCGAGTTGTCCGTGGACTGCTTGAAGGAGACCTTGACGGTGTCGGGGCTGCTGCCGGAACCGGTGCCGCAGGCGGTGAGGGCGGTTGCGGCGACGGTGAGGGTGAGGACGAGGCGAACGGTGAGGTGGGGGCGGGCGGCGGTGGGGCGCACGGGCATGACCTCCAGCGGCTTCACTTCGTTGTGGCCGGGATGACTGCCCGGTGAACGTAAGTGGAGTGGTCTAGTCAGGTCAATGTGTGTGCGGCGGATTGGGCTCGGGCGGCGTCAGCGGGGGAGTTGGATCGGGTGTAGGCGTCGGCGGCTTGGAGGTAGTGGGTTCTGGCTTCGGGGGTGTTGCCGACAGAGTGGTACATGCGGGCGAGGTCGAATGCGGCATCAGCGGCGTCGGCCCAGTCGCCGATGTCCAGGAACTTGCCGAGAGCTGTTGTGCTCGCGTTGATCCCCTCGTGCGTCCGGGACGCAATGTGCAGGGCCCAACCGAGGAAGGACCATGCGAGGGCTTCACCGGCGAGGTCACCGAGGGCGTGATGTAGATCGCGTGATCGGGTGTACGCGTCGATGGCCTCGGTCAGCTGGCCGGCTTGCTCGCGCACACTGCCAAGGCTTATCAATGCCGCAGCCTCGCCTGCGACATGCCCGGATGCCCGGTGTAGATCGAGCGCAAGGGACAAGGCTTCCGCAGCCTCTGGTAACTGGCCCAGCTCGTGCCGAGCTTGTCCGATGTTGTGCCAGGCACTTGCCACGCTGCCGGGAGATTGGGATGTTTCCCAGAGTTCGCGAGCGCGGAGATGTGCGTCCATGGCCTCTGCCATACGCTCACGCCTCCGCAGGGCAAAGCCGAGACTGTTCAAGATGCTTGCCTCGGCGGTGCGGTCGCCCAAGCGGCCTGCCGCTTCATGGGCGGCGGAGCTGATGATGATCCAATCATCAAAATAGCGGCGCCAGTTCAGGCTGTACTCCATCAAGTGCAGTGCCAGATTGACAGCGTGTGTGTCGCTTGCCCACGGAACTGCAGCTGTCAAGCCGACCCGTTCCTGATCCAGCCAGGCCAGCGCCTCCGCGAGTGATTTGAAGACGGTGGGTCGGCTATTGTCCCTCCAACGCCTGCCGATGTGGGCGTCAGCCTCCTGCACGCGGCCGCAGTAGAAATCCAACAACCGTTCCCGCGCCGTTTCCCCTTCCTCTTGGAGATCCGTGTTCGCGGCCACCACGTCGGCGCCGAAGGCGCGCACCAGGTCGTGCAGCCGCCACCGGATGGCACCCGCCGCTGCGGCAGCCGAGATGAGGCCTACGGCAGCAAGGGACTCCAAGAGGCTGATTGCCGTAGGCGGATCCAGGTCTGCCAGGGCCGCCACCGCCTCAGTGCCGGTGTCCGTACCGGGAGCCAGCGCGAGCAGGCGCAGTAGCCGGGCTTGCTCACGGGACAGGCGGTGGTACGAAACATCGAGGATCGGTCGGAGGGCGAGCGAACGGCCGTACTGGTCAGTGCTTCCACTGCCACCGTCGAGGAAGAGCGTCGGATCCCCTGTGTCTCTGATCTCAGTCACCAGGGATGAGATGTCTCGCTGCCGACGCCGACGCAGCATCGCGGCGGCGATCTGGAGTGCCAGAGGCAAGTGGCCGCAGAGGTCGGCCAGTTCGCGGAGTGCCTCGGGCTCGCGTTCTGGGCGGTCGTCGCGCTCGTCGGTGTAGTGCAGGGCGCGCGCCACCAGGGCGACAGAGTCGTCAGGGTCAAGCGTCCCAAGGTCGATGAGACGTACGGCCAGGGTGTCCGGACGATCCCGGGAGGTGATGAGTACCCGGTGGCGGTCCGTGCCGGGCAGTAGCGGTAAGTACTGCGACGGGTCCGACGCGTTGTCCAGGACGAGCAGCATTCGGTCATGCCGTTCTGCAAGGAGTGCGCGGTAGGCGTCGTACTGACGCTCCGTCGTGGTCGGTAGATCCCGATCCCGTATACCGAGCGCGTCGAGCAACGCCAGCACCGCTTGATCAGCTGTCGCGGGATCATCGTCGTACCCCCGCAGATCCACGAACAATGTCCCGCCCGGGAACCAGCCGCTCCCAATCGCCCGATGCGCCGCCTCCACCGCCAGCGCCGTCTTGCCGATGCCGCCCATGCCGGTGACGGCGAAGATGAGCAGCGGGAGTGCGGCCGTGTCGTTCTCGCTCGGTGCGAGGTGGGGGAGCAGGCGGTCCAGTTCGGCTGAGCGGCCGGTGAAGCCCAGGGGCGGGGCGGCAGTGTGGCCGTGGCGCGTGGGACCGGGCCGTGGGTGGTGCCGCTCCTACTTCTACCCCTGCCTCTTTCCGACGACGGGTCCATGGAAGGTCCCGCCCCTGAAGTCGATGTGGTCTCCGCCGTACGTCGTTCCGGTGTCGTCCCCGCGGCGATGGGGACCCTCCTCGGGGTCGGCGTGACCGGAGGACGCCCCCTTTCGCGGCCGGTGTTTCCGCAGTACCGCCACCGCCACCGAGGCGGCTTGCTCGGCGGCCTGCTTCTGGGATCCCCCGGCGTCGGCCCTGCGCTTGCCGGCATTGGCCCGGTCGCTGATCCCGCGGATGACGATCGCGTCCAACTGGCCGTTCAGATGGGCTGCGTGAGCCGCGCCCGACCCCTCCATCTCGATCGCCGCCGCGTCGTTGTAGTGCTCGCGCAGATGCCGGGCGATCTCGGAGCGGGAGTCCGCCAGGACCACGTCCCCGGCGGCGATCGGCTTGAAGTGAGACCGGACGTCCGGCATGTCCCGCACCGCCGAACGAGCCGCCTGCACAAGGGCGTTCGAGCCGGGCCATGCCTCGGGACGGACCAGGAAACCCTGGGGGGTCTGCTTGCCGCCATGGATGCCGTACACCTTCGTACCGATGACGACGTCGCCGATCCCGACGTCGTCCTTGAGGCTGCCGGCGACGCCGACGAAGAGGACCGCCTGCGGGCGGAGCCAGGAGATGATCTGCGTGGTGAGAGCGGCGGAGTTCACCGCGCCTTCGCCCAACTCCGCGACGGCCACCGTGCAGTCCGTGCCGTCGAGGCGGCCGTACTCGACTCGGGTTCCGTCCTCGTGGACCAGTTCCTCGCGGTCGGTGAGGTGGTCGCGCACGGCCGTGTACTCGAGCGCGAGGGCGGTGAGGATCACGGCGGTGGGCCGCGGTGAGTTCGGCACACTTTGACGGTACTGCCAAGTGGCGGCTTCTGGAGGGATGTTGGCCGTTGGCCTGAAGGGCCGGTCAGACGGTGATGAGGCCGATCGCAGGCTGCTGCGGTAGGTCCAGAGCGGCGGCGCAGAGCTTCGGTGTGTGGGAGCTGTCGGACGTCACCAGCCGTACGGGTGGTGCGCACAAGGCCGCGGTAGCGACGACGACGGCGTCGACGAGGCACTCGTGCCCGTCCAGGCCGGTCGAGTCCAGGAGACGACCTGCGGCTTGCAGCACCACGTCGTCGACCGGTCTGACATCGAACCGTGACAGCACGAAGGCGAGACGCTTGCCCGCCTGGCCCGTGTGGCGGACCTCAAGCGGAGTGAGAGCGGACAGCGCCACCCGCCGGCCGTTTTCCTCTGCGGCCTTGATCCGCGCACGCGCCCATGGGGTTCACCTTGGTCCACCGTGACGCGTTTGCTAACCATTCGGACTCCGCCTGCCGGAGAACGTCGTCGCCGACGGGTCCGAAGTCGCGTTCGTCGCTGTCTTCGGCCTCGCGGAGCTTGGCCATGGCGAGCCGATGCTCCAGAACCTCGGTCACGACTGCCGAGAACCCGGCCTTTCCCGCGCTGTGGAGGGCATGGCATGGGTGCTCATACCGGAAGACCTATGACGAGTGGTAGCCAAAAAGCTTCCTCGATCTACGATGATGCAGGTCAGCTCAGGTCCAGGAGGGGGACGGCATGCCGGAGCGGGATGTGAGTGTCGGGCAGTTGCTGCTCGCCGAGTACCAGGCGATCAAGGACGAGCAGAAGGCGCGGATCGGGTTCCGGGACAACTTGCTGTACGTGACGCTGGCCGTCGTCGCCGCGGTCATCGCGGCCGCCGCGCAGGCGAAGCAGGCGTCGATGTTGCTGGCCTTGCCGCCGGTGTGTGTCGTGCTCGGGTGGACGTATCTCGTGAACGACCAGAAGATCTCGGCTATCGGTACGTACGTGCGGGATGAACTCGGGCCCCGGCTGACGGAGTTGGCCGAGCCGGGTGGGGGTGTCGAGGTGTTCCGGTGGGAGACGGCCCATCGGGGGGATGCGCGGCGGAGGTCGCGGAAGGCCACGCAGTTGGTGGTGGATCTGCTCGCGTTCTGCGGGGTGCCGTTGGCGGCGCTGGTGGTGTTCTGGGCGGCCGGCGGGGAGGGGCTGCTGGTCGCGCTTTCGGGGCTGGAGGCACTGGCCGTGGGCGGGCTCGCCGCGCAGGTGGGTTGGTACGCGAAGGGGGCGTGAACTGCCGTGCAACGCCCTACCTTTGGTGTGCGGGCTTGAGCTTGTCGACGGGGGCGAGCGCCGGGTACGGGACGGTGGTACGGGCGGATGGAAGCGTTGCTGGCGGCCCTGGCCGAGGGCGCGGGCGGGGACGGTGGCCGTCGGCTGGTGGAGAAGCTGGCGCGGGCGGTGGGGCTGGGGGCCGGGGCGGGCGTCCGGGACATCGCCGCGGCGGTGCGGGAGCCGGGGCGGCGGGAGGCCGTACGGGAGTGGGGCGAGGAGGTGGCCGGCCTGCTCGGCGGGGATCCCGGGGGTGCGGCCGGGGATGTCGCCCGGGCCATGGAGCGGTACGCGCCGGGTAGCGGGGTGTCCTGGTACGACGGGGATCACAGTGACTTCCGGGGTGGGGTGTTCCTGCGCGAGGTGGTCGGCGTGCAGGTCGTTTTTCAGGGGGGTGGGGCGGCGGCTGTGCCGGAGGCGGTGGCTGGGTTGCCGCCGCGGCCGGGTGGGTTCACCGGGCGGGGCGAGGAGACGGCGGCTTTGCTGCGGGCGTTGGAGCCGGGTGGGGCGGGGGTTGGGGAGTCGGCTGCGGTTCTTGTCGCGGCCGTGTCGGGGCTCGGTGGTATCGGTAAGACCGCGCTGGCTGTGGAGACGGCGCATCTGGCGTGGGAGCGGGGGTGGTTCCCGGGAGGCGTGCTCTTCATCGATCTGCATGGATACGACCGGGAGCCGGTCACCGCCGACCGGGCGCTTCAGGCGTTGTTGCGGGCGCTTGGGATCCCGCCTGAACACATTCCCGGTACGGCGGACGAGCGGGTGGTGCTCTATCGCTCGACGCTGGCCCGACGCGCTCGCGAGTGTGGTGCGGTGCTTGTCCTGGCCGACAACGCGTCGTCGCCGGATCAGGTACGGCCGCTGCTGCCGGGGGACGCTCGGCATCATGTGCTGGTCACCTCCCGGGATCGGTTGCCTCAACTGGGGGCGCGGCTGGTCGCGTTGGACCAACTCGCGGCGGGGGAGGCGTTCGAACTCCTCGATCGGGCTCTTCGGATCGCCGATCCGGGGGACGGGCGGGTCGTGGATGATCGTGACGGGGCTGAGCGGCTTGCGGGCCTGTGCGGACATCTGCCGTTGGCCTTGCAGATCGCGGCCGCGCTGCTGGCGGAGGATCCGGGGATGCCGGTGACCGAACTCGTCGCGGAGCTCGCCGAGTCCCGGGATCGCCTCGAGCACTTCGACGACGGTGAGCGCAACGTCCGTGCCGCCTTCGAGCTCTCTTACCGTCGTCTGCCGCCTGAGCAGGCGCGGTTGCTGCGCCTGCTCTCCCTCGCGCCGGGGACTGAGGTGAGTGATGAGGTGGTCGCTGCGCTGGCTGGCGCGGAGACGCCTCCCGGGCAGGAACTGAAGGCGCTGGCCCGTGCGCATCTTGTGGAGCGGGGGAGTGGCCGCGGCTGGTGGCGCTTGCATGACTTGGTGCGGGTGTTCGGGGCGGGCGTGGTGGCGGGGGACGTGGGGTTGCGGGAGGAGGGGGAGGCGGCTCGGGAACGGCTATTGGGCTTCTACTGGCGATGGGCGCATGCGGCTGCCGACCGGTTGGCGTGGTTGCCGGGGTCGCCGGTACCGGAACGGTTCGTGGACCGGGGGCAGGCGTTGGCGTGGCTGGATGGGGAGCGGGCGGGGCTGGTGGAGGCGGTGCAGTGGGCGGGGGAGGAGCGGCATGCACGGCAGGCAATGGGGCTGGCCTCTTGCCTGGATGCGTATCTGCGGTGGCGGCGGTATTTCGATGACGCGATCACCGTGGCGGGTACCGCGTGGCAGGCCGCCTACCAGGCCGGAGACCGCGACGCGGAGGCCGCTGCTGCCAACAACCTCGGCAACGCCCTGTGGGCGGCAGGTCGGATGAAAGAGGCGTTCGGTATCTACAGCCACACCCGCGACCTGTGCCAGGCTGCCGGCGACCGTCAGGGCGAGGCAAGGACATGGGGCAACCTCGGCGTCGTCCTGTGGGAGGCGGGCCGGGTGGAGGAGGCGATCGACGCTCACATCTGCGCCCGCGACCTGCACCAAGCCATTGGCGACCGTCACGGCGAGGGCAGGACGTGGGACAACCTCGGCGTCGCCTTGCGGGAGGCGGGCCGGGTGGAGGAGGCGATCGACGCTCACATCTGCGCCCGCGACCTGCACCAAGCCATTGGCGAGCGCCATGGCGAGGGCACGGCATGCGGCAACCTCGCCATCGCCCTATTCGAGGCGGGCCGTGCAGAGGAGGCGATCGAGGCGTACGACAAGGCCCTGGAGATCTGCCGCGAGTTCGAGGACTGGTACGGGACCGGCCAGGCCCTCTACAACCTGGCCCTCACGTACGACACCCTCAACCGCCCCGCCGAGGCCCGCACCAGCTACCTCCAGGCCGCCGACGCCTACGCCCGCGCCAACGACCCGGACCGAGCCGCCCAAGCCCGCGCCCAAGCCACGGCCCTGGACAACCCCACCCCCTAACGCCCCTGCCCCAACTCCCCCTTGACCCACCGGTACTGCAACTCCGGCCGCCCCACAGTCCCGTACTGCGGACTCCGAGCCGCCCGCCCCGCCTCCACCAGGTGCTCCAGATACCGCCGGGCAGTGATCCGGGAGATCCCCACGCCCTCAGCCACCCCCGCCGCGGTAAGCCCCTCCTCCGCCTCCCGCAGCGCGACCGTCACCCGTTCCAGCGTCGGCCCGCTCAACCCCTTCGGCAGCGCCGCCGGCGAAGGCGCCCGCAACGTCGCCAGCGCCCGGTCCACCTCGTCCTGCCCGCTCGCTTCCCCCGCCGCCCCGCGGAATTCCGCATACCGCACCAGCCGATCCCGCAGCGTCGCGAAAGTGAACGGCTTCAGTACGTACTGCACGACCCCCAGCGACACCCCCTCCCGCACCACCGTCAGATCCCGCGCCGAAGTCACCGCGATCACATCCGCCTGATGCCCCGCCGCCCGCAACGACCGCGCGAACTGCAACCCGTGCACGTCCGGCAGGTGCAGGTCCAGCAACAGCAGATCCACCGCCGTACGGTCCAGAACCCGCCGCGCCTCCGCCCCCGTATGCGCCTTCCCCACCGCAACGAACCCCGGCACCCGCCCCACATACATCACATGCGCGTCGGCAGCCACCGGATCGTCCTCCACCACCAGCACCCGAATCGGCCGCTCGCCCGAGGCACCCCGCTCACCCTGCTCGCCGGTCACCCCGCACCCCCCGCCCGGGTCGCCGCCCCGGCCACAGCCTCCGACGCCGTACGCAACGGCAACCGCACCACGAACTCCGCCCCGCCCCCGTCCGCCTCCGCCACCGACAGCACCCCCTCGTGCCGCTGCACCGCCTGCCGCACCAGGGCCAGCCCCAGCCCCCGGCCCCCCGGCCCCGCCGGCTTCGTCGAGAAGCCCCGCTGGAACACCAGGTCGGCGTGGGCGGGAGCCACCCCGGCTCCCGTGTCCGACACCCGCAGCACCACTTCGCCGGACTCCGCATACGCCGTGACCGTCACCCGCGCCCCCACACTCCCCTGCGCCGCATCCACCGCGTTGTCGATCAGGTTCCCGAGGATGGTCACCAGGTCACGGGCGGGGAGCGAAGGTGGCAGCAGGCCGTCGTCCAGGCGGCTGTCCTCCGAGACCACCAGCTCCACACCCCGTTCGTTCGCCTGTGCCGTCTTGCCCAGGAGCAGGGCCGCGAGGACCGGCTCGCCGACCGCCGCCACCACCTGGTCCGTCAGCGCCTGCGCCAGCTCCAGTTCCGCCGTCGCGAAGTCCACCGCCTCCTCGGCCCGGCCCAGTTCGATCAAGGACACCACCGTGTGGAGGCGGTTCGCCGCCTCGTGCGCCTGCGAGCGCAGTGCCTGCGTGAAGCCGCGCTCCGAGTCCAACTCGCCCATCAGGGACTGGAGTTCGGTGACGTCCCGGAGGGTGACCACCGTGCCCCGCCGCTGCCCGCCCGACACCGGCGACGTGTTCACCACCAGCACCCGGTCCGCCGTCAGGTGCACCTCGTCCACCCGTGGTTCCGACGCCAGCAGCGCACCCGTCAGGGGAGCGGGCAGCCCGAGCTCCGCCACCGATCTGCCCACCACCTCACCCGTCAGGCTCAGCAGCTCCCGCCCGCCGTCGTTGATCAGCGCCACACGGTACTGCCCGTCCAGCATCAGCAGCCCCTCGCGCACCGCGTGCAGCGCGGCCTGGTGGTAGTCGTGCATATGGCTCAGCTCGGCCGCGTTCATGCCGTGGGTGTGGCGGCGCAGGCGGGCGTTGATGACGTACGTGCCGATCGCGCCAAGAGCCAGCGCCCCGCCCGCCGCGCCGAGCAGTGCCGTCAGCTGGCCCTGCACCCGTTTGCTGATCTCCTCCACCTTGATGCCCGCGCTGACCATGCCGATGACACGCCCACTGGTGTCCTCGATCGGCGTCACCGCCCGTACCGACGCGCCGAGCGTTCCCGTGTACGTCTCCGTGAACGTCTCGCCCTTCAGCGCCCGTTCCGTGTTGCCCAGGAAGTGCTTGCCGATCTCCTTCTCGACCGGGTGGGTCCAGCGGATGCCCCGCGGGTTCATGATCGTGACGAAGTCGACGTCCGTGTCCGCCATCACGCGGAGCGCGTACGGCTGGAGCTCGGCCGTGGGATCCGGCGTGCCGATCGCCGCGTGGACCGAGGGCGCGTCCGCGACCGCGCGGGCCACCGCCGTCGCCTGGCGGCCCGCCGCGTCCTCGGCCTGGCGGCCGTCGCTGACGTACGTGAACAGTGCGTATCCGGCCACGAGCACCGCTATCAGCACGGCCTGCATCGCGAAGAGCTGGCCTGCCAGGCTGCGGGGTCTCGGGCGGGGGATGCGCATGTCGTCAGTGTGCCTCCCACGTCAATCGTGAACTAATTGACCTCTTCCCGCTCCGAAGAGGGGGATGCTTCGACTCTGCGCCGCAGTCCGGCACTCCTTCGAGGCTTTCCTGCTTCAGTACCGGCCGCCCGCCCGGAGGGTCTCCGTTGAGGTCTTACGCCGGCTCCACAGGCCGACACCGCCAGCCCGGCGGCCAGAACGTTCTTCGCCGCGTTCTCGTCCCGGTCGTGGATCGTGCCGCATGCGGCACAGATCCATTCCCGGATGCTCAACGGCAGTTTCGCGACCAGGTGGCCGCAAGTCGAGCAGGTTCTGCTCGACGGGTACCAGCGGTCGATCGCGATCAGTTCGCGGCCGTGCCACTCGGCCTTGTACTCCAGCATGGAGCGAAGCTCAGCCCATGACGCGTCGGAGATCGCACGACTGAGCGTGCGGTTCTTCAGCATGCTCCGGACGACGAGGTCCTCGATCACGATCGTTTGGTTCTCACGAACGAGACGTGTGGACAGCTTGTGCAAGAAGTCCCGGCGCCGATCGGCGATCCGGGCATGGATACGGGCCACGCGGGCGCGGGCCCTGTCGTGATTCCTTGATCCCTTCTCCTTGCGGGACAACTCTCGTTGGGCACGGGCGAGCTTCGCCCGATCCTTCTTCTCGAACTTCGGATTGGTGACTTTTTCTCCGGTCGAGAGGGTCACCAGAGCGGTGATGCCTGCGTCGATGCCCACCGTGGATGCAACGCCAGGGAGAGCCTGCACCGAAGCGTCCTCGCACAGCATCGATACGAACCAGCGTCCCGCGCTGTCCTGTGACACCGTCACCGTTGACGGGATCTGTCCCTCGGGGAGCGGCCTGGACCACACGATGTCCAGTGGCTCCCGCATCTTCGCCAGGGTCAGTCGACCGTCGCGGTAGGTGAATGCCGAGCGAGTGTATTCCGCGCTGTTGCGGGACTTCTTGCGGGACTTGAATCGGGGATAGCCAGAGCGTTTCTCGAAGAAGTTGACGAAGGCGCCCTGCAGGTGTCGCAGGGCTTGTTGCAGCGGAACCGACGAGACATCGGCCAGGTAGGTGTACTCCTCGGTCTTCTTCCACTCCGTCAGCAATGTCGATGTCTGAACGTAGTTGATTCTGCGCCGCTCCGTGTACCAGGCGGTGGTGCGGGCCTGCAGGGCCAGGTTGTAGACCACCCGCACGCAGCCGAACGTACGTGTCAGCTCCGCTGCCTGGACGTCATTCGGATAGAAGCGGTACTTGAACGCACGCTTCACGGGGTGGGTCATGCTCAGAAGGTAACAGGTCAGTGTGTGAGAGATCGGTTGATGAACTAAATGAACGGAAGGGTGACCGCCCTCACAGGGCACGACATAGTCACCGCATCGAGGAATGAGCGGAAGCCGAACACCCGGTTCCGGCCAAGGCTTCCCCTTCCGTCTCCTCCCATCCCCATCTCCATCCGGACGTGAGCCGCACGCCGGTGATGCCGACGAAGACGTCAAGGAGGGCAGCCGTGGCCGCCAGCACCCCCGATACGGCACCTGCCGCACCCGCCCGCAAGCGGGACCGCACCCATTACCTGTACATCGCCGTCATCGTCGCGGTGGCGCTCGGTATCGCCGTGGGGCTCATCTGGCCGGACGCCGGAGTGGAGCTCAAGCCGCTCGGTACCGGCTTCGTGAACCTGATCAAGATGATGATCGCCCCGATCATCTTCTGCACGATCGTGCTCGGCATCGGTTCGGTGCGGAAGGCCGCCAAGGTCGGTGCCGTGGGCGGTATCGCGCTCGGCTACTTCCTGGTGATGTCGCTGGTCGCGCTGACCATCGGCCTCGTCGTCGGCAACATCCTGCACCCCGGCGACGGCCTCCACATCACCAACGCGATCAAGGCCTCCGGGCACGACCAGGTGTCCGCCGACGCGCTGCCGCCGGTCGACTTCGTCCTGTCGATCATCCCGGTCACCTTCGTCTCCGCCTTCACCGAGGGCCAGATCCTGCAGACCCTCCTCATCGCGCTGCTCGCCGGCTTCGCGCTGCAGGCCATGGGCTCCGCCGGGCAGCCGATCCTGCGCGGTGTCGATCACATCCAGCGGCTCGTCTTCCGCATCCTCGGCATGGTGATGTGGGCCGCCCCGATCGGTGCCTTCGGCGCCATCGCCGCGGTGGTCGGTTCCGCCGGTCTCGACGCGCTCAAGAGCCTCGCGGTCCTGATGCTCGGCTTCTACGTGACCTGCTTCCTCTTCGTCTTCGTCGTGCTCGGCATCCTGCTGCGGGTCGTCGCGGGGCTCAACATCCTCGTCCTCTTCAAGTACCTGGCCCGCGAGTTCCTGCTGATCCTGTCCACCTCCTCCTCCGAGTCCGCGCTGCCGCGGCTCATCGCGAAGATGGAGCACCTGGGCGTCGGCAAGTCCGTCGTCGGCATCACCGTCCCGACCGGCTACTCCTTCAACCTCGACGGCACCATGATCTACATGACCATGGCGTCCCTCTACATCGCCGACGCCCTCGGTACGCCGATGTCGATCGGTGAGCAGATCCCCCTGCTGCTCTTCCTGCTCCTCGCCTCCAAGGGCGCGGCGGGTGTCAGCGGCGCCGGTCTCGCGACCCTGGCCGGTGGACTCCAGTCGCACAAGCCCGCGCTGGTGGACGGCGTCGGCCTGATCGTCGGCATCGACCGCTTCATGAGCGAGGCCCGCGCCCTCACCAACTTCGCGGGCAACGCCGTCGCCACGGTGCTGGTCGGCACCTGGACCAAGGAGATCGACAAGGACCGCGTCCAGCAGGTCCTCGCCGGCAACCTGCCCTTCGACGAGACGACCCTCCTCGACGACGACGTACAGCCGCACGCCGAGGTGCCCGAGCAGGGCGGCGAGAAGGAACTCGCCAAGGCGTGACGCCCTGAACGGCCCCACAACTCCGGGCGGCTGAACACTCCCCCGTCGTCAGTCGCCCGGCCGAGAACGCCGAGCGGTCGAGTCCCTCCCCGTGGACCCGACCGCTCGGCTTCGTCGTATCCGCAGATCCGTTACGGCGCCCACGCACCCGGCTGTCACGGCGCCCCCGCACCGCTTCTCACGCGCCGACCTTCGCCACCAGCTCCGCCGCCTCCCCGGCCGGCATCCCCGCCGCCATCAGCGCCGTCACCGCCGCTGAGTGGCCCGCTGCCTCCGCCGGCAGCAGACCGTCGTTCACCGCCTCCATCAGCGCGAACAGCAGCTGCTCGTGCACGTACGCCAGCGCGGGCGCCGGCAGCGGGGAGCTGAAGACGCCCTCCGCCAGGCCCCGCCGCAGCACCTCGGCGCAGGACTCGCGCACGGGGGTCAGCCGGTCCCGGATGCCCTGCACGGTGACGCTGCGCTGGGCCAGCGCGACCAGGATCCGGTAGCGGTCGGCGACCTCCCAGACCGCCAGGGTCCCCCGGGCCACCGCCTCGGCCGGTCCCGCCGCGCCCTCGCGCCCCGAGGCGTGCGCGGCCGCCACCGCCTCCACGGCCCCGTCGACCAGGGTGCCGATCAGCGCGTCCCGGTTGGGGAAATGCCCGTACACGGTCCGTCGTACGACGCCCGCGGCGCGCGCGATCTGGTCCATGGACGCGTCCGGATCCCGCAGCAGCTCCGCGAGGGCGACGTCGAGGATGCGGCGGCGGTTGGCATCGGCGCGGCTGGTGTTACCCGTGGTCATGGACGTCATTGTGCCCCCTCTCCCATCGACTTGCACAGTACTGTGCAAGGGCGTAGATTGCACAGCGTTGTGCAGTTGCACGCTACTGTGCAAAACCGCAGCCCGAAAGCACTGTGTCCCTGAGGAAGGCCACCCCTGCCATGCGACTCGTCCTGACCGAACCGGTCGAAAAGATGGAGCGCCCCTACGCCCGGCGCTGGTGGGCGTTGCTCGTTCTGTGCCTGAGCCTGCTGATCATCGTGATGGCGAACACCGCCCTCACGGTCGCCGCGCCCGACATGACCCAGGACCTGGGTCTGTCCAGCGCCGACCTGCAGTGGGTCATCGACGGCTACACCGTCCCGTACGCGGCGCTGATGCTGCTGCTCGGGGCGATCGGCGACAAGTACAGCCGCCGCGGCGCCCTGCTGTTGGGCCTCACCGTGTTCGGCGGCGGCGCCGTCTTCGGCTACTTCGCCGACTCCTCCACGACGGTCATCGCGGCCCGCGCGGTCATGGGCACCGGCGCCGCGCTGATCATGCCCGCCACGCTCTCCCTGCTCGCCGCGACCTTCCCGCGCGCCGAGCGCGCCAAGGCGATCACCCTGTGGACCGCCACCGCGGGCCTCGCGATCGCGGCCGGTCCCGTCGTCGCCGGCGCGCTGCTCAAGGACCACGGCTGGGCCTCGACGTTCCTGATCAACGTGCCGATCGCCGCCGTCGCGTTCGTCGCCGCGCTCGTCCTCGTACCGCCGTCCAAGGCCGGCCACCACGACCGGATCGACTACGTCGGCGGTCTGCTGTCGGTGGTCTGGATCGGCTCGCTGATCTACATGCTCATCGAGGGCCCGCACTTCGGCTGGGGCGTGAAGGCCGTGACCGCCGCGGTCGTCGCCGGTGCCGGTCTCGTCGCCTTCGTCCTGTGGGAGCTGCGTCACCCGCGCCCGGTCCTCGACGTCCGCCGCTTCACCGACCGCCGGTTCGCCGGCTCCAACCTCGCCGTCGCCCTCTTCTTCCTGGCCGTCTTCGGCGCCTTCTACTACCTGACCCAGCACCTCCAGTTCGTCCTGGGTTACGACGCCCTGGAGACCGGCCTGCGCATGCTCCCGCTCGCCGGCGCCGTCTTCGTCGGCTCGGCCCTGACCGGCTACCTCACCCCGCGGGTCGGCATGAAGTGGACGGTCACCGCGGGCATGGTCGGCGGCACCACCGCCCTCGCCCTGCTCACCCGGGTCGACGCGAGTTCGTCGTACGGCGATCTCGTCGCCCCCCTGATCGTCCTCGGCCTCGCGATCGGCCTCGCGCTCTCGCCCTGCACGGACGCGATCATGGGCGCCTTCCCGGAGTCCGAGCTGGGCGTCGGCGGCGCGGTGAACGACACCTCGCTGGAGCTCGGCGGCTCGCTCGGCATCGCGATCCTCGGCTCGCTGCTGGCGACCTCGTACTCGGACCACCTCTCGGACGCCACCAGCGGCAGCAAGCTCCCCGCCGGCACGCTCGCCACCGCCCAGGACTCGGTGGGCGCCGGTTACGCCGTCGCACAGGGCATCGGTGAGAAGGCGCAGCAGCTCGCCGCGCAGGCGGCGCAGGCCACCGACCCGCAGCAGGCCGCCCAGCTGAAGGCGCAGGCGCAGCAACTCGGCACCGGCGCCCGGCAGATGGCGGACGCGGTCGGCTCCTCCTTCTCCGACGCGGTGGCCCACACCAGCCTGGTCGGCGCGGTGGTCCTGGGCGTCGGCACCCTCGCCGTGGCGCTGCTGCTGCCGCGCAAGAAGGATGTCGTGGAGGAAGAGTCCGAGGAGTGGACGGAGCCGGCGCGGGAACTCGTGGACACGGCGGCGAACTGAAGGCCCCCGGCCGTCGTCTCACATCCCGATGCACTACCGTGCCGTGCCGGATCGACCGGTGCGGCACGGCCGCGCACACGTTGGGAGGCACGGGGGATGAAGATCGACTGGGACCGGCGCACATGTGCCCGTAAGGGCCATGTCACCTATGCGCCGGACGAGGACGGACTGCGGGCGCGGCTGCACGCGGAGACCGCGCTCGGGGGTGCCTGGCGCTGTCTGCGGTGCGGCGACTTCGTGCTGGGTGAGCCGCACGGCTCGGGGCCGGCCGACCACGCGCCGCTCGTGCCGCGCGGCAAGGTGCTGCGGGACCTGTTCATCCTGCGCTTCCTGGCGATCGAGCGGGCCGTGCGCGGGGTGTTCATCGTGCTGGTGGCGCTCGCGGTGTGGAAGTTCAGCAACAGCCAGGACTCGGTGCGGCGGCTGTTCGACGAGTACCTCGACGTCTTCCGGCCCGTCTTCAAGCACTTCCACTACGACCTCGACCACTCACCGGTCGTCGGCACCATCCAGAAGACCTTCGGCTACAAGCACTCCACGCTGACGCTGGTGGCCGTACTGCTCCTCGTCTACGCGCTGATCGAGCTGGTCGAGGCGGTGGGCCTCTGGTACGCCAAGCGCTGGGCGGAGTACCTGACGGTGGTGGCCACCGCGGCCTTCCTGCCGCTGGAGATCTACGAACTCACCGAGCACGTCAGCTACTTGAAGATCGCCACCCTGGTCCTGAACATCCTCGCCGTGCTCTACATCGCCCTCGCCAAGCGGCTGTTCGGGCTGCGGGGCGGCCGCAAGGCGTTCGACGAGGAACGGGAGAGCGCCTCCCTGATGGAGGTCGAGGAGAGCGCGGGGGTGCCGGCCGGGGCCGCCTAGGCCCACGGGTCGGTGATCTCCCGCAGCGCCGTCAGCGCCTCCCGCAGCTGTTTCATCCGGCGCTTGCCGAGGTGCTCCTCCCACTCCTTCTCCACCTCGGCGACCACGCCGTCGGCGATCTCCTTCGCCGCCAGCGCCTTCTCCGCCAGGCAGACGAGCCGGGCCCGCTTGTCGCTCGGGTCCGGCTCGCGGCGTACGTAGCCCGCCTTCTCCAGCTGGTCGACCAGGAAGCCCGCGGTCTGCTTGGTGATCTGGGCCTGCTCGGCGAGCTCGGTCAGCCGCGTGCCGTCCGGGCCGACGCGCTGGAGCACCCGGGCCTGAGCTGGGGTGACGTCCGCGTGCCCGGACTCGGCGAGCACGGCGAAGATCCGGTTCTCCAGGGCCCGGTAGGGGAGGAACAGGAGCACTCCCGTGTTGAGCTCGCTCTCCGCCACCATCGCTCGCGCCCCTCCGCTCCGCTTGACTTTGGTCAGAGTCTCTGACTACTTTGGTCAGAGAAGCTTACCACTTGACTGTGGCGGTGATCCCCATGGGTGCGGTGTTGGAGACGGACGAGCTCTGGCGGATCGTCGACCGCGAGCGGGCGAGCCTGGCCGATCTGCTGGAGGGGCTGAGCCCCGAGGAGTGGGAGACGCCGACCAGGTGCGGGGACTGGCGGGTGCGGGACGTCGCCGCGCATCTGACCATCGGGGCGCGCTATCCGCTGACGGCCGTGCTGCGTGAAGCGGCCCGCGCCCGTGGGAACTTCGACCGGATGATCCACGACTCGGCGCTGCGGGAGGCGCGGTCGCCGGTGGCGGACATCGTCGCCAACCTCCGCTCCATCGTCGGCTCCCGGCGTACGGCGGTCATGACCACGCCCCGCGAATCGCTGCTCGACGTCCTCGTGCACGGCCAGGACATCGCCCTCGCCCTCGGCCGCACGCGCGAGGTGCCGCCGGAGGGCGCCCGAGACGCCGCCGACCGGGTATGGACCATGCGCGTCCCGCCCCGCCCGTGGCCGCTCCCCAAGTCCCGCCTGATCGCCACCGACATCGACTGGTCACGCGGCACGGGCGAGGAGATCCGCGGCCCCATCACAGCCCTGCTCCTCCTGCTCACCGGCCGCCCGGAGGCGGCCCGAGTGTGGTTCGAGCGGGCCGACGCCGGCCACTAGCGCACGCACGGGCCGTATGGGGGCACTTGCCCCAAATGCTTTGACCCGTGTGGTGGTCGGGGACCAGGCTGGAGGGGCTCGGGGGACGCACGACCGAACACGCGGAGGCGTACATGGGGGAACCCGGCGACGTGGAGATCCTCAGCACGGACGAGTACGAGCGGAAGTACGGCGCGGACCGGGAGCCTTCGGGGCTTCCGCTGGAGCGGATCAACGAGCTGTTCCACGAGTTCCTGATGGCGGTCGCCCGCCCGAAGCGCGGCGATGCCGACGGCGGCCGCGACCTCGCGAAGCGGCTGCGCGAGCACCTGGGTTCGGCGCCCACGGACCGCCCGGTGGTCAAGGCCGCCTACGCGCCGTACGACCTGCCCAACGTCCATCTCGCCCTGGAGCGCTGGTTCGCCGAGGACGGCCGCAGCCACGAGCTGATCGGCATGCGCGGCGCCCAGCACCGCGGCGAACTCACCCTCGGCGACATCATCGAGGCCGCCGACCGCTACGACCGCTTCGTCGTCGGCGCCGTCGACTACGCCCACATGCCGGTCTCCCCGGACGAGGAACTGGCCTGCGTCTCCTGCGGGTTCTACCTCGGCGCGGAGGGCGACGAGCGCTTCGCCGTACTGCTGCGCGGCCCCGCCGACGAGTACGGGCGCAACAAGGTGGAGATCGAAGTCCTCGCCGCCGACAAGGAGTTCGGGGACCGGCTGCTCGCCGAGATCGACGCCCTCGTGCGCGAGCACAACGTCTTCCGCGGGCAGGTGCTCTCCTTCGAGGGCTCCCAGTTCGGGCACGGCCTCGGCCCGTTCCGCTTCCACCGCCGCCCCGGCCTGACCCGCGACGACATCGTCCTGCCCGCCGGACTCCTGGACCGCGTCGAGCGCCAGGTCGTCGGCGTGGCCCGGCGCCGCGAGCAGCTCCGCGCGGCCGGCCAGCACCTGCGCCGCGGCCTTCTCCTCTACGGCCCGCCCGGCACCGGCAAGACCCACACGATCCGCTATCTCCTCTCCCACCTCCCGCAGTTCACGGTCGTCATCCTGTCCGGCGAGAGCATCGACGCCATCGGCCCGGCCTGCGCGCTGGCCCGGATGCTCCAGCCCGCCCTGGTCGTCCTGGAGGACTGCGACCTGATCGCCGAGGCCCGCGACTACGGCAACGGCGAACAGCCCCTGCTCTTCCAGGTGCTGAACGAGATGGACGGCCTCGGCGACGACGCCGACGTGGCCTTCCTCCTCACCACCAACCGCGCCGATCTCCTCGAACCCGCCCTGATCCAGCGCCCCGGCCGCGTCGACCTCGCCGTCGAGATCCCGCTCCCGGACGCGGAGGGCCGCGCCGCCCTGCTCGCCCTGTACGGCACGAACCTCGACCTCGGCGAGGACATCGCGCAGGAGGTGGTGACCCGCACCGAGGGCACGACGGCCTCCTTCACCAAGGAACTGGTCCGCCGGGCCGTCCTGATCGCGGCCGAGCGCGAGTCCGGCCGCACCGAGGCGTCCGATCTCCGCGAGGCCCTCGACGAGCTCCTGTCCGACCGCGACCGGCTGACCCGCAGGCTGCTCGGGGTGCGGGACGGCGACGAGGAGTGGCTGGAGGACGAGGACGACGACATCGGACACGGCGGCCCGCCCTCGGGGGAGTGGCTGCTGGGCCCGCGCCCCGGCCGGGCACCCCGGGCCCACTGAATCACTCTTGCCTTGACGTCGGCGTCAAGGCTTACGTTCGTGGACATGCGAATCGGCGAGCTGGCCGCACGGGCCGGGACCACGACCCGGACGCTGCGGTACTACGAGTCCCGCGGGCTGCTGCCCGCGCGGCGCGGCGGCAACGGACACCGGACCTACGACGAGAGCGACCTGAAGCTGCTCCGGCAGATCCGGACGCTCCAGGACTTCGGGTTCGACCTGGAGGAGACCCGGCCCTTCGTGGAGTGTCTGCGGGCCGGGCACGAGGAGGGCGACACCTGTCCCGCGTCGATCGACGTCTACCGGCGCAAGCTGGCCGAACTCGACGAGCTGATCGGCGAGCTGAAGGCCGTGCGGGCGGAGATCGGCGTCCGGCTGGCGGCGGTCGAGGAGCCACCACCGTTGTGCGAACTGGGAGGTCGGGAACTGTGATCAAGGCGGCCGGTGTAGCCGAGGTGACGGACGCGGATTTCGAGGCGGAGGTGATCGGGGCGGAGCTGCCGGTGCTCGTGGAATTCACCGCCGACTGGTGCCCGCCGTGCCGGCAGATGGGACCGGTGCTCACCGCACTCGCGGCGGAGGAGGGCGAGCGGCTCAAGGTGGTCCAGCTGGACGTGGACACGAACCCGGACACGACGAACGCGTACAAAGTGCTGTCGATGCCGACGTTCATGCTGTTCAAGGGCGGTGAGCCGGTCAGGTCGATGGTGGGGGCCCGGCCCAAGCGCAGGCTTCTGGAGGAGATCGCCGACGCCCTCTGAGCGCACGCAGGGCACGCAGTACAAAGGAAATCCCCCGGGCAATTGCGCCCGGGGGATTTCCTTGCGTATATTGAGTGATTCGCGACTTCAATCAGGTTGAGTCGCAAAGAAGTTCACTGAAGGCATCATATCCGGGCGGGAGTCGAATTGTCAAACTCCGATTTTGAATTGCGGCGTGAGCAGCAATTCATCGACGCTCTGTACGTGCGCGTGGACGCCCTGCGCGGGGACACCGAGGCAGGCGTCACGGACGCGCTCGCGCAGGGCAACACGCCCATGCAGGCCCGGCTGGAGCGGGACATCCTGGTCGCCGAGCGGTCCGGGCTGCTCACCGCGCTGAACGCCGTCGACGGCTCGCTCTGCTTCGGGCGCATCGACCTGACCTCGGGCGACACCCACCACATCGGCCGCATCGGACTGCGCACGGACGACGCCGAGCGCACGCCGATCCTGATCGACTGGCGCGCGGCCGTCGCCCGCCCCTTCTACCTGGCCACCGGCCACACTCCGATGGGCCTGCGGCGGCGCCGGCACATCACCACCAGCGGCCGTACGGTGACCGCCCTGCACGACGAGATCCTCGACCTCGGCGACCGCGAGCGCACCGGCCACGAGGACCCGACCGGCGACGCCGTGCTGCTGGCCGCCCTGGACGCCGCCCGCACCGGCCGGATGCACGACATCGTGCAGACCATCCAGGCCGAGCAGGACGAGATCATCCGGGCCCCGCACCGCGGCGTGCTCGTCGTCGAGGGCGGCCCCGGCACCGGCAAGACCGCCGTAGCCCTACACCGGGCCGCGTATCTCCTCTACGAACACCGGGAGCTGCTCGCCAAGCGCGCCGTCCTCATCGTCGGCCCCAACCCCGCCTTCCTCGGGTACATCGGCGAGGTGCTGCCCTCCCTCGGCGAGACCGGCGTGCTGCTCGCGACGGTCGGGGAGCTGTTCCCCGGCGTGAAGGCGACGGCGACCGACACCCGCGCGGCCGCCGCGGTGAAGGGCCGCGCCGGCATGGCGGACGTGCTCGCCGACGTCGTACGCGACTGGCAGGCGCTGCCCGACCCGGTGATCGCGATCGAGCACGACCGGGAGATCCTGATGCTCGACGACGGTCTGGTGAAGGTGGCCAGGGAGAAGACCCGGGCCGCGCGGCTGCCGCACAACGTGGCCCGCGAGCACTTCGAGGGGCACATCCTCAACACGCTCACCGAGCTGTACGCCGAGCGCGTCGGCACCGACCCCTACGACGGCAGCAGCCTCCTCGACGCGAGCGACATCACGCAGATCCGCGACGAGATCGCCGAGAACCGCGAAGTGTGGGCCGCCATCGACCAGTTGTGGCCGCGGCTGACCCCGCAGCGACTGGTCGCCGACTTCCTCGCCGACCCCGTCGGCTACCTCCCCGACGAGGACGCGGCCGCCATCCGCCGCCCCGTCACGCGTACTTGGACCGTGTCGGACGTACCCCTGCTCGACGAGGCGGCCGAACTGCTCGGCGTGGACGAGCGGGTGGCGCGGGCCTTGGCCGAGCGGGAACGGGAGACGCAGGTGGCGTACGCGCAGGGCGTGTTGGACGTGTCCTACGCCTCCCGCACCTACGAGTTCGAGGACAAGGACGCGGAGGACTCCGAGGTCCTGTCCGCGCACGACATCATCGACGCCGAGCGGTTCGCCGAGCGGCACGAGGAGGACGACCACCGCAGCGCCGCCGAGCGCGCGGCGGCCGACCGCACCTGGGCGTTCGGGCACATCATCGTCGACGAGGCGCAGGAGCTGTCCCCGATGGCCTGGCGGCTGCTGATGCGCCGCAGCCCCACCCGCTCCATGACCCTGGTCGGCGACCCGGCCCAGACCGCGGAGGCGGCCGGCGTCGGATCGTGGGAGCGCATCCTGGAGCCGTACGTCCAGGACCGCTGGGAGCACACCCGCCTCGGCGTCAACTACCGCACCCCCGCGGAGATCATGGACCTCGCGGCGGCCGTCGTACGCGCCGAGAACCCCGGCTTCGAACCGCCGAGTTCGGTCCGCTCGACAGGGGTACGGCCGTGGGTGCGCGCCACCGACGACCTGCCCGGCGCGGTGGCCGAGGCGGTGAAGGAGCTCACCCCCGCCGAGGGCCGGCTCGCGGTCATCGCCCCGCGCCATCTGCACCGCCGGCTCGCCGCACGGCTGGACGGGGTGACGGCGGGCGCCGAACCCGACCTGACCCGGACCGTCGTACTCCTCGATCCCCGGCAGTCCAAGGGGCTGGAATTCGACTCCGTGCTCGTGGTCGAACCGGGGCTCTACGGGACCAGTGATCTCTACGTGGCGCTCACCCGGGCCACCCAGCGGCTGGGGGTGCTGCACACCGGGCGGCTGCCGAAGGCACTGGTCACCACCTGAGCAACTGGTATCACCAAGCCGTAACAGTTCCCGCCTCGGTCACTGCTTGTGCACGGTTGGTGCGGTATGCGTGTGCGTTATGGAAGCCCATGCGTACACGACCGCGCCGGCCGACAGCCCCTGGCTGGAGTCGCTGCCCGTCCAGCCGCTGCTCACCTCGGAGTTCGACGCCGACCCGGGGGCGGTGTACGGGCGGCTGCGGCGGCAGTACGGGCCCGTCGCCCCCGTCGGGCTGATGGGCGTGCCCGTGTGGCTGGTTCTCGACTACCGCGAGGTGCTGGAGGTCCTGCGGAACGAGAGCCAGTGGCGGCGCGACATCCGCTACTGGCGGGCGCGCGCCGAGGGGCGGCTGCCGCACGACTGGCCGCTGCTCGCCGGGTACGAGGTGCGGCAGACGATGTTCATGGACGAGGAGGAGCACCGGGCGGCGCGCGGCACGCTGCACTCGGCCCTGCGGCCCTTCCAGGAGGCGCGCAGTCCGCAGGGGTGGGAGCTGCGGGCGGCCGTCGCGAGCTACGCCGACGAGCTGGTCGGCGTGCTCGCCGCGGAGTCGGGGACGGCGGGGTTCGCGGACCTCGGCGCGCAGTACACCAGACCGCTGTTGCTGATGGTGACGACCAAGCTGTTCGGCTGCCCGGTCGAGCTCGGCGACGAGCTGGTCATGGACCTGTGGCGGATGCTCGACGGCGGCCCCGACGCCGGCCCGGCCACGGGACGGGCGCTCGCGGCGATGACCCGGCTGGCCGCCCACCGGCGGGCCCGGCCGGGGGACGACCTCACCTCGTACATGCTGCTGACCGATCCGAAGCTGACCGACGAGCAGCTCGGGCGGGAGCTGTTCATGAACGCCGTCTACCTGAACGACATCACCGGCAACATGGTCATGAACACGCTGCTGGAGGTGTTGCGCGGCAACGCGACCGTGCGCAGGAGCCTGTCGGCGGGGCAGCTGGGGGAGACCGTCAACCGGGCGGCGCTGGCGAATCCGCCGGTCGCCAACATGTGCTTCCGGTTCGCGGCGCGGGACGTGCGGCTCGGCAACTTCTGGGTGCGGGCCGGGGACGCGGTGTCGCCGTCGGCGGCCGCGGCGCACCAGGACCTGCTCGCGATCGGGTCCTCGCCGATGGTCGGCTCGGCGGTCAGCACCCGGGCGCATCTGGGGTGGGGCGCGGGGCCGCACCAATGTCCCAGTGCCGCACGGGAGTTGGGCGGCATGATCGTGGCCACGGCCGTCGGACGGGTCTTCGAGCACTTCGGACGGGCCGAACTGACCCTGCCGCCGGACCAGTTGCCGTGGCGGGCGGGACCCGTGGTGCGGGGCCTGAAGCTGCTGCCGGTGCGGTACGAACTGAGCGGCCCGCCACCGACCGTCCCACGCCCACAGGACGCGGCGGCACCCTCGACCGGCACGGACACCAACGCACGGGGCCTGCTGGCCGCCCTGCGCAGGCTCATGTCCGGCGGCAGGAAGGACACCTGAGAGCTCTGCCGCCGGACGTGGCCGCTGCTCAGGGCGTCGCGGTGGCCGTCGGCGAGTAGGTCGGGTGGAGGGACGGGGCCAGGGCGGGGAGCGGGCCGCACAGGGCGGTGGGGAAGGCGGGTTCTTTGCGGTGCACGTCCGTGCAGCCCTCCGCCGAGCTGCGTGCGATCGGCTTCCAGCCCGACTTCTCGGCCCTGAAGAACCAGCGGTCGCCGAGGCGGGACGTGCAGGCCGGGTCCGTCGTGTCGTCGCCGCAGGCCGGGCCGGTGCGCCAGGAGAAGTCCAGGACGAGCCACTTGCCGTCGCAGTGCTCCGCGTCCCGGTACGTGTGCTCGGGGGCGCCGACCGCCTTCAGCGCCTGCTCGTAGGAGTTCGGCGTGCAGCCCGTGGCCGGCGGGGTGCAGCCCAGCTCTCCGCACAGGCGCAGGGCGGGCAGCTTGGCGCCGTCGGCGGTGAAGACCGTGTGGTCGTCGACCACCAGCTCCCGCTTCCCCAGCGGCTCGGGCAACCGCAGCCGTGCGGTGGCCGTCCGCTCCTTCGTGCAGCCGGAACGGCGGTCGCCCGAGGGTGACTCGAAGGTGACCTGCACATGCACGGTGCCGGGCACGCTGCCGTACTCGGCGTCGGTGTCCCGGGCCTTGAAGTCGCGCACGCAAGCGTGCTCGCCGCTGGGCACGTCCGCGTCGATGCTCAGGGTGCGCCGGTCGGCGGCGAGGCGGGCGGCGGTGATCCGGGAGGGCTCGGCGAGGGTCCAGGGGATCGGGCCGGTCGCCGTCGCGGACGCCTCCGTGCCCGGGCCTGCCACCTGCGTGCCGCACGCGCTCAGCAGCAGGACGGCGAGCGCGCACAGCACGGCGGCCACGCGTCTGTCGGATCGCAAGTGCCTCAATCCCCCCGTGGACCAAAGACGTTGACCCGACAGACTATAAAACGGTGGTCCCGCTCAGGCAGGCCGCAGCCACACCGTTGCCAGCGGCGGCAATGTCAGCCGGATGCTGGCCGGGCGGCCGTGCCAGGCCTGGGGCTCCGGTTTGATGACGTCCGGGTTGATCACGTCGCCGCCGCCGTACTTGGCCGTGTCCGTGTTCAGGGCCTCGTGCCAGGCCGGGACGTCGTCGGGGGCGCCCAGGCGGTAGTCGTGGCGGACCACCGGGGAGAGGTTGGAGACCGCCAGGAGCGGGGTGCCGTCGGTGGCGAAGCGGAGGAAGGCGAAGACGTTGTCCTCCGCCGCGTCGCCGACGATCCACTCGAAGCCGGCCGGGACCGTGTCCTGCTGCCACAGCGAAGGGGTGTGGCGGTAGACCGTGTTGAGGTCGCGGACCAGGTCGCGGACGCCCCGGTGGTCGGCCTCCGCCCCGTACGCCGGGTCCAGCAGCCACCAGTCCGGGCCGTGCGCCTCCGACCACTCGGCGCCCTGGGCGAACTCCTGGCCCATGAAGAGGAGTTGCTTGCCGGGATGGGCCCACATGAAGGCCAGGTACGCCCGGAGGTTGGCGCGCTGCTGCCACCAGTCGCCGGGCATCTTCGACACCAACGACCGCTTGCCGTGGACGACTTCGTCGTGCGAGATGGGCAGCACGTAGTTCTCGCTGTAGGCGTACACCATCGAGAAGGTCATCTCGTTGTGGTGGTACTTGCGGTGCACCGGCTCGTGGCTCATGTAGTCCAGCGAGTCGTGCATCCAGCCCATGTTCCACTTCAGGCCGAAGCCCAGGCCCCCGAAGCCGCCCGGGCCCCGGTGGTGGGTCGCGCGGGTGACGCCGTCCCAGGCCGTCGACTCCTCGGCGATGGTCACCACGCCCGGCACCCGGCGGTACACGGTCGCGTTCATCTCCTGCAGGAAGTCCACCGCGTCGAGGTTCTCCCGGCCGCCGTGCACGTTCGGGACCCACTGGCCCGGCTCGCGCGAGTAGTCGAGATAGAGCATCGACGCGACGGCATCGACCCGCAGCCCGTCGATGTGGAACTCCTCGCACCAGTAAATGGCGTTGGCGACAAGGAAGTTGCGCACCTCACGGCGGCCGTAGTCGAACTCAAGGGTGCCCCAGTCGGGGTGTGCGGAGCGCAGCGGGTCCTCGTGCTCGTACAGCGGACGGCCGTCGAACTCCGCCAGCGCCCAGTCGTCGCGCGGGAAGTGCGCCGGCACCCAGTCCATCAGGACGCCGATGCCGGCCTGGTGGAGGGCGTCGACCAGGTAGCGGAAGTCGTCCGGGGTGCCCAGGCGGGCCGTCGGCGCGTAGAAGCCGGTGACCTGGTAGCCCCAGGAGCCGCCGAAGGGGTGCTCGGCGATCGGCATCAGCTCGACGTGGGTGAAGCCCAGGTCCTTGACGTACGCGGGGAGCTGCTCGGCGAGTTGACGGTACGTCAGTCCCGGGCGCCAGGACGGGAGATGGACCTCGTAGACGGAGAACGGCGCCTCGTGCGCGGGCAGGTCGGCGCGGCGGGCCAGCCACTCCTCGTCCTGCCACTCGTGGTGCGCGGCCGTGATGATCGACGACGTCTCGGGCGGGGTCTGGGTGCGGCGGGCCAGCGGGTCGGCGCGCAGGGTCTTGGAGCCGTCCGGGCGGGTGATCTGGAACTTGTACAGCTCGCCCTCGCCGATGCCGGGCACGAACAGCTCCCACACCCCGGAGGAGCCCAGCGAGCGCATCGGATAACCGGTGCCGTCCCAGAAGTTGAAGGTGCCGGCCACGTGCACACCGCGCGCGTTCGGCGCCCACACGGAGAAGCGGGTGCCGGCCACGCCCTGGTGCGTCATCGGGTGCGCGCCCAGCACCTGCCACAGGTGCTCGTGCCGGCCCTCGCCGATCAGATGCAGGTCGAGATCGCCGAGCGTCGGCAGGAACCCGTACGCGTCCTCGGCGTCCTGCACCGAGCCCTCGTACGTCACGAGGAGCCGGTAGGCCGGGACGTCGGACAGCGGCAGCAGACCGGAGAAGAACCCGTCCCCGTCGTCGTGCAGCTCGGCCCGCAGCTCCCCGGCGACGACGGTCACGGACAGGGCGTACGGCCGGAACGCCCGCACGGCGACACCGCCGGGCACCGGGTGGGCGCCCAGCACGGTGTGCGGGTCGTGATGCGCACCGGCGAGCAGCCGCTCCCGGTCACCGGCGCCGACGGCGGGCGACACGGGGGCCTCCGGCGGTTGAGCGGGGACGGGGGCGGCGCCTTTTCCGGCCGCGGTGACCTTCTTGGCGGTGCTCTTCTTCGCGGTGCTCTTCTTGACGGTGGCGGTCGACTTCTTGGCGGGGCTCTCCTTGGCGGCGGCCTTCTCCGGCGCGGTCTTCTTCGCGGCAGTGGTCTTGGCGGCTGTCGCCTTCACGGCCGTCGCCTTCACGGCCGTCTTCCGCGCCGCGGTCTTCTTGGCGGTGGCCTTCTTCGCCACCGGCTTCTCCGCGGTCTTCTTGGTGGCCGCCTTCTTCGCCGCCGTCTTCTTGGCCGCCGCCTTCTCGGGAGCGGCCGTCTTCTCGACGGCCTTCTTCACCGCCTTCCTCACACTCTTCGCGGCTTTGGCGGCCTTCTCCTCGGCCGTCTTCTTCGGATCCGAACCGCTGGATGTGGGGCGGGGGGTCACGGGCGGCGCCTCCTCGGCGAGGGTCGGGAAGGGGTTCAGTACAGGTCGGTGGCGGCGTAGCGCTCGATCGCCGTCATCGGCACCGAGAGCCAGTCCGGGCGGTGCCGGGCCTCGTAGACGACCTCGTAGATCGCCTTGTCCGTTTCGTAGGCGCGCAGGAGCACCGGGTCGGTGCGCGGGTCGTGACCGCTGACCTCCGCGTACCCGGAACAGTAGGCGGCCCGGCAGGTGTCCGCCCACCCCTCTGCGGGAGGTCCGGCCGAGTGGGCCGCGTAGTCGAAGGAGCGCAGCATGCCCGCGATGTCCCGCACCGCGGGCTGCGGCATCCGCCGCTCGGCCAGCGGCCTGGCGGGCTCGCCCTCGAAGTCGATCAGGAACCACTCCCCGTCCGGTGCGCGCAGACACTGCCCGAGGTGCAGGTCGCCGTGGACGCGCTGGGCGGTCCAGGTACAGCCCTCCGCCGCCAGGTCGGCCAGCGCGCTGAACGCCGAGTGCAGCGCGGGCACGTACGGATGCAGCGCGGGCACCGCCTGCGCGGCCGCCTCCAGGCGCTGGATCATGCCGTCGGCGAGCCGTTGCAGCTGGGTGTGGCCGAGCGTGACGGTCGGCAGCGCGCGGGCCAGCGCCAGGTGCACCTCGGCCGTGGCCCGCCCCAGCGCCCGCGCCTCGGCGCCGAAGTCCTCGCCCTTGGCCAGCTCGCGCAGCGCCAGCTCCCAGCCGTCGGCGGCGCCTTGGAGGTAGGGCTGGAGCACACCGAGGACGTACGGCTCCCCGGCCAGCTCCGCCCGCAGCCACGCCGTCGGCGCCGGCACCCGCGGGCAGCCCTCGCGGGCCAGCGCCAGCGGCAGCTCCAGGTCGGGGTTGACGCCGGGCACGACCCGGCGCAACAGCTTCAGGATGAACGTATCTCCGTAGATCACGGACGAGTTCGACTGCTCGGCGGTCACCACCCGGGGGACCAGCCCGGCGCGGATCTCCTGCCCCGGCTCCCGGTCGAAGAGCAGCCCGCCGATGCGGGCCCGGGTGCGCAGCGCCTCCAGGAGCACCTCGGCGGGCCGGGTGTCGTACAGGGCGTCGTACACCGTCCGGCCGGTGAGCGGGCCCTCCTCCGCGTGTCCGATCAGCGCGGGCGCCAGCCGCGGCGGCAGCGCCTCGCGCACGCCTATGAGGAGCTGGTAGCAGTCGCCGGGGTGCGGCTCGGCGCCGATCGAGGACGGCTGGTGCGCGCGCACGAGGAGGTGGTACAGGCCCAGCTTGGCCGTGACCGGCAGCAGCTCGGTGGCCGCGACCAGCGAGAACCCGGTGACCGGCCGTCCCTTGCCCGCGAACCAGCGCTGCCTCGGCAGCCACTCGCGCAGCAGGGGGTCCAGTGACGCAAGGAGGCCGGGGTGTGTCGTGGCGGTGCGGGTGACGGCTTCCGACATGGCGTCGCGTCCTTTCCCCGGGGGCGGGGTGTTACGTATGCGTGCCCCGGGTGGGACAGGGGAAACCGCCCCATCCCGGGTTCTCGGAGGCTCTACACGGGGTCCTTGCGGAGCCGGAACCAGTAGAAGCCGTGCCCCGCGAGGGTCAGCAAGTACGGCAGCTCACCGATGGCCGGAAAGCGCACTCCGCCGAACAGCTCGACCGGGTGCCGCCCGTTGAAGGTCCTGAGGTCCAGCTCGGTGGGCTGCGCGAACCGCGAGAAGTTGTGCACGCACAGCACGAGATCGTCCTCGTACTCGCGCAGGAACGCGATCACCGCCGGGTTGGACGACTGGAGCTCCGTGTAGGAGCCGAGTCCGAAAGCGGCGTTCTGCTTACGGATCTCGATCATGCGGCGGGTCCAGTGCAGCAGCGAGGAGGGCGACGCCATCGACGCCTCGACGTTGGTGACCTGGTAGCCGTAGACCGGGTC